>CAZTIZ010000052.1:0-15335 GCA_964613845.1 uncultured Corynebacterium sp. | reverse complement strand
AGTCCGATGATCGGGTTGATCCGAAGGAGGTGCTGGCACCGCCGGGATCAAAGCACGAGCCGGTCGTGGGGCCCGGGCCCGGGGCAGGCAGGGCCGCTTCTGGTCTCGTCGAGGCGGCGACCGTCGCCACGGGCGGCGAGACCGTGGCAGCGCTCGCCTCCAGGGGACTGGTCGACGATGAGGATATTGCGCCGAACACGGATGCCTTCAATCAGGTGACGGTGTCGATCAATCCGACTTTCAGGGGCACGACATTCTTCTTCCCGGCGACCACCATGGAGAAGACCATCGCTCCGTTCGAGCTGGCGGATATCTCCACTGAGACCATCGTGACCGCCGCCAAGCGCACGAGGAACACCGCCGAATACCTGGAGCGCACCAGGATTGAGGCCGGCACCGGCAAGGCCGGCGAGGGCGCGATCACGGCCCAGGACACCGACCGGGTCGCCGTGGAGAGCTTGCGTCAGTCCGAGGGGGAGGTACGCACGGAGCTCATTCGTCGTGTCCTGACCACCGGTGTGGTGTCCAATGATCCGGAGAACCGCAACCAGCTCACCTGCCGCATCGTGCCGACGTTCATGGACCATGCCGGCGTCGAGGTGTGGACGGAGAAAGCCAGGCTCTCGGCCGCGGAGGAGCTACGAACGCTCGTCGTCGCCGAGATGCGGCAGGCCGCCAGTGAAGCGAAGACCAGAACGAGGATCACCCCGGTTGAGCTTCCCATCGACGATTCCTTCACGCTCGGCTTCGGGGCAGATGTGCGGGAGCGCCTGGCGGTGGCGGGGAATGCGACGAAGGCCAGCACCGGCTTTGCCCGGGGTGAGTATTACGGCCCGTGGACCAAGGGGTTGTTCGAGGCGGCGTCATTTGATTCGTTTTCGGGTGAGTACCGGCTTGCGGAGATCTTCAACTTCGACCCCGACGTCGTGTGGTGGAAGCGCCTGTACCCGCATGAAGGTGCTGTGGTGGCCTACACCCCGCAGAATGATTATCACCCGGATTTCGTGGTGCTGGCCAAGGACGGCACCCACTGGATCGTCGAGGGGAAGTCGCAGCGCGGACGTGATGACCAGATTGTTCAGCGTAAGAAGGAGTCCGCGGAGAAGGCGATCCGTCTGCTCGCCGGGAAACCGGAGTACGTCCACCAGGGGTGGGGATACCTGATCGCCTTCGAGGACGATATCGCCAAGGCTGACTCGCTGGCCGACCTGTTGGTGACGGGAGCGGCAGAGCGGACCCGCTGATGTTGTGCCAGCATCATCATCCCCGGTGGGGGAGAAGGTCACCCGCCTCCGCGCAGTAGCAGTGGCGGGCTGCCGGTCCCTTCCTTCTCAGGACCTAAAGGCAGGTTGAGTGACGCGCTCGATTCCCACCGACTAAAGTGGCATTCGTTCCACACACCATTTTCAGAGCAGGAGAGATCACCCGTGACCCGTCCCGTCGTCCTGATCGCCGACAAACTCGCCCAGTCCACCGTTGATGCCCTCGGAGATTCCGTGGAGGTGCGCTGGGTCGACGGTCCGAACCGTCCTGAGCTGCTCGCCGCCGTCCCGGAGGCCGACGCCCTGCTGGTGCGTTCCGCCACCACCGTTGACCGTGAGGTCCTTGAGGCCGCCCAGAACCTGAAGATCGTGGGCCGGGCCGGTGTCGGCCTGGATAACGTCGACATCGCCGCCGCCACCGAGCTGGGTGTCATGGTCGCCAACGCGCCGACCTCCAACATCCACTCCGCCTGCGAGCACGCGGTGTCCCTGCTCCTGTCCACCGCCCGCCAGATCCCGGCCGCCGATGCGACCCTGCGTCAGGGCGAGTGGAAGCGTTCCTCCTTCAAGGGCGTGGAGATCTTCGGCAAGACCGTCGGCATCGTCGGTTTCGGCCACATCGGCCAGCTGTTCGCCCAGCGTCTCGCCGCCTTCGAGACCACCGTCATCGCCTACGACCCCTACGCGAACCCGACCCGTGCCGCACAGCTCGGTGTCGAGCTCGTGGAGCTTGATGAGCTGGTGGGCCGTGCCGACTTCGTGACCATCCACCTGCCCAAGACCAAGGAGACCGCCGGCATGTTCGACGCCGAGCTCCTGGCCAAGTCCAAGAAGGGTCAGATCATCATCAACGCGGCCCGTGGTGGCCTCGTCAATGAGCAGGCACTGGCTGATGCGATCAAGTCCGGCCACATCCGTGGCGCCGGCTTCGATGTCTACGACACCGAGCCCTGCACCGACTCCCCGCTGTTCGAGCTCGACGAGGTCGTCGTGACCCCGCACCTGGGTGCCTCCACCGCTGAGGCCCAAGACCGTGCGGGCACCGATGTCGCCGACTCCGTACTCAAGGCCCTGGCCGGCGAGTTCGTCGCCGACGCAGTCAACGTCTCCGGCGGCAAGGTCGGCGAGGAGGTCTCCGTCTGGCTGGATCTGGCCCGCAAGCTGGGTCTGCTCTCCGGCAAGCTGCTCGACGAGGCCCCGGTTTCCCTGGAGGTCACCGCCCGTGGCGAGCTGTCCACCGAGGACGTCTCCGCCCTGGGTCTGTCGGCCGTGCGCGGTCTGTTCTCCGGCATCATCGAGGAGCCGGTGACCTTCGTCAACGCTCCGCGCATCGCCGAGGAGCGTGGCCTGGACCTGAAGGTCGACACCACCACCGAGTCCGTGACCCACCGCAGCGTCATCGAGGTCAAGGCCATCGGTGCCGGCGGCGAGGCCGCCACCGCCGTCGGTGCCCTGACCGGCCTGGAGCGCGTCGAGAAAATCGTGCGCATCAACGGCCGTGGCCTGGACATGCGCGCCGAGGGTCGCAACCTGTTCCTGCGCTACGCCGATACCCCGGGTGCGCTGGGCAAGGTCGCCTCCAAGTTGGGCGAGGAGGGCATCAACATCGAGGCCGCCGCCCTCACCCAGGCCGCTGAGGGTGACGGTGCCATCCTGGTCCTGCGCGTTGACGGGGAGATCCCGGAAGCCACCCTTGAGGCCATCACCACCGAGCTGAACGCCGAGTCCATCCAGCTCAACCTGGCTTAAATTCCCTGCGGGGAAACACGGGACCCGGTCACCGCCTGGCGGTGACCGGGTCCTTTCCCTCTTTCAGCAGTGTCAGTCGAGCTTGCCCGACAGTGCCTCCAGGCGTTGCAGGCTCCCGCCGCTGAGGCCGCGGATCCGGGCGTCGACCCCCCGGTCGTGGTACTTGCGCAGGATCGCATCGAGCGAGGCCACCGTGGAGGCGTCCCAGACCTCGGCGGTGCTGAGGTCGATGAACACGGGGCCACCGTGGACGGCGTCGAGATCATAGGAGAACTGATAGACCAGATCATTCGACGAGGCCCAGAACAGCTGGCCCGTCACCCGGTAGGTGATCCGCCCATCCATCTCCGTCCGGCCCACGTCCACCATGTGGGCCACGCGGCGGGCGAAGGCGATCATGGCGGTGAGTACACCCAGCACCACGCCGACGGCGAGGTTGTCGGTGGCCAGGGTGGCGATGACGGTGACCAGCATGACCAGCGTCTCGCTCAGCGGCATCACCCGCAGGGTGTGCGGGCGCACGGAGTGCCAGTCGAAGGTGCCGATGGAGATCATGATCATCACGCCCACCAGAGCGGCCATCGGGATCATGCCGACGATCTCGTTGAGGGTGACCACCAGGATCAGCAGGAACACGCCGGCCAACAGGGTCGACAGACGGGTACGCGCCCTGGACTCGTTGACGTTGATCATCGTCTGGCCGATCATCGCGCAGCCACCCATGCCACCGAAGAAACCGGAGGCGATGTTGGCCAGGCCCTGCCCGAAGGACTCCCGGGTCTTGTCGGAGTGGGAATCGGTGATGTCATCGACCAGCTTGGCCGTCATCAGTGATTCCATCAGACCCACCAGTGCCACGCCCAGGGCGTAGGGGGCGATGATCTGCAGGGTTTCCAGGGTGTAGGGGATATCCGGCAGGATCAGGCCCGGCAGGGTGGTGGGCAGCTCACCCATGTCCGCCACGTCGGGCACGCGCACGTCGAAGAGGAAGACCACGGCGGTGAGCAGCACGATACCCACCAGCGGGGCCGGCACTACGGTGGTGAACCGCGGGAAGAAGATCATGATCAGCACCATCACCGCCACCATCGGGTAGACCAACCAGGGCACGTCGATCAGGTGCGGCACCTGGGCCAGGAAGATGAGGATGGCCAGCGCGTTGACGAAACCGGTCATCACCGACCGCGGGATGAACCGCTGCAATTTCGCCACCCCGAGAAACGCCAGCACCAGCTGGATCACCCCACCCAGCAGCACCGCCGCGATGAGGTAGTTCACCCCGTGGGAGGCGACCAGGGGGGCGATGACCAGGGCGGTGGCACCAGCGGCGCCCGTGATCATCGCCGGCCGCCCACCCGTGAAGGCGATGACCACGGCCATGATCACGGAGGTGAACAGGCCGACTCGGGGATCGAGACCGGCCAGCACGGAGAAGCTGATGACCTCGGGGATGATGGCCAGGGCGACGACGAGGCCGCCGAAGACCTCCGTGCGGAACCGCTGGGGGGAGGAGAAGGCATGGCGGAAGGAGGCCCACAGTCCGGTGGGCACGGGATCCCGCTGCACGAGGGCAGTTGTCATGGAGTTTTCCTTGATGAAGCTAGAGAAATGGGAAATATGGGGAAGAGGCAATACAAAGCAGACAGGGTATCGGGAATCCACGCGCGCCGGGAAATCCCCGCGGCCGGTGGCTGGTAGAGTCACAGTGAAGTTCACCTGGTGAGAAAGGAATCCCGCAACATGAAACTAGCAGTCATTGGCGGAGACGGTATCGGCCCCGAGGTCACGGCAGAGGCGCTCAAGGTCCTGCGCACCGTCCGCGAGGACATCGAGACCACCGACTACGACCTGGGGGCCCGCCGCTACCTGCGCAACGGCGAGCTACTCACCGACGACGACCTGGCCTCACTGCGCGGCCACGACGCCATCCTGCTCGGTGCCATCGGTGCCCCGGGCGACGTCCCCCCGGGGATCCTGGAGCGCGGACTCCTGCTGAAGATGCGCTTCGCCCTTGACCACCACGTCAACCTGCGCCCCTCCAAGCTCTACCCCGGCGTGACCTCCCCGCTGGCCAACCCCGGCGAGATCGACTTCGTCGTCGTCCGCGAGGGCACCGAGGGTGCCTACACCGGCAACGGCGGCGCCATCCGCGTCGATACCCCCCACGAGATCGCCAACGAGACCTCCGTCAACACCCGCTTCGGGGTCGAGCGCGTCGTGCGCTACGCCTTCGAGCTGGCCATGACCCGCAACAGGCACCTGACCCTGGTCCACAAGACCAACGTCCTGGTCCACGGCGGAGGCCTGTGGCAGCGCACCGTCGACGCCGTCGCCACCGAATACCCCGAGGTCACCGTCGACTACAACCACATCGACGCCGCCACCATCTACATGGTCACCAACCCCTCCCGCTATGACGTGATCGTCACCGACAACCTCTTCGGCGACATCCTCACCGACGAGGCCGGCGCGATCTCCGGCGGCATCGGCCTGGCCGCCTCCGGCAACATCGACGCCTCCCACACCAACCCCTCGATGTTCGAGCCCGTCCACGGCTCCGCCCCCGACATCGCCGGACAGGGCATCGCCGACCCCACCGCCGCGATCCTCTCCGTCGCACTCATGCTGCGCCACCTCGGCGACGAGGACAACGCCGCACGCATCGAAACCGCCGTGACCGACGACGTCGCCACCCGCTCCGGTGAACTGCGCACCACCGAAGTCGGCGACCGCATCGCCGCCGCCCTGGCCTGACCGCCACCCCGCACCACCACACCCGCCCGGAGCCCCCGGGCGGGTGTTTCGCTGTCCCGGGCCGCGCCGGGCCCTAGACTCATCGAGGGCGTTTTCAATTTTTTAAGGAGAATTCAGGGTGAAGAAACTGACTACCGCGATCGCGGCGGTGACCACCATCGGCCTGGTGGCCGGCTGTACCACCGAGGGTGCGGACGGTAATGGTGGCACTGGCGGCAACGGGGGGCCGGCTCTGGAGCTGGCATCCTCCGAGGTCATCGACCGCACCGACGGGATCGGCACCTCGGAACGGATTTTCGAGTCCGCTCCCCGGGTGATCGTCAGCTCCCCCGAGCTCTCCGACCAGCTGCGCGCGGCGTCGATCGCCGTCGCCTCCGGCCTGCCCATGCTCGTGGACACCGGAGACAACCAGGAAGACCTGCAGGCGGAGATCGACCGACTCGGCGCGGACGAGGCCGTCACCGTCGGCCAGGTCGGTGAGATCGATGGCATCGACACCGTTGATGGCGCGGGAACCGGCCGCAGCGTCGAGGCCCGCCAGATCACCGAGGAGGAGGCGGTGGAGGCCGTCGCCACGCTCGACCCCGAGGATCCCCGGCTGCTGAGCCTCGACCCGGCCGCGGAGGCCGGGCTGCCCGAGCTCGACCGGTACGAACAGCCCCTGGCCCTGCCGCCGGTGCTCGTCTCCCCGGAGTCCGGACTGGCCTCCGTGGCCACCGCCCGTGCCGCGGGCGCCGAGGTCACCGCCCTGGCCGTGGCCGATCCGCGGGTGACCGGCGAGTCCATGGAGCTCGTCAACAACCAGGACGTGCTGGCCCTGGGCCCGGCCTTCGGTACCGATGAGGAGTTCAGCGTCCTGGTTGATTACGCCGCCAACGGCGAGCTGCCCGGCGGCGGCGGACTGCTCTTCCCGGGCCGCCGCATGATCGCCTTCTACGGCCACCCCTCCGGTTCCGCCCTGGGCGTGATGGGCGAGCAGCCCCCGGCCGAGGCAGTTGCCCGCGTCGAGGAGCACATCGAGAACTACCAGCCCATCGGCGATCAGCCGGTGGTCCCCGCCTTCGAGATCATCGTCACCGTCGCTTCGGAGTTCCCCGGCGAGGACGGCAAGTACACCAACATCGGTGATCCGGAACAGTTCATCGGCTATATCGACGCCATCACCGAGGCCGGCGGCTACGCCTTCCTCGACCTGCAGCCCGGCCAGTCCAGCTTCCTGGAGCAGGCCAAGGTCTACGAGGAGCTGCTCAAGCGCCCCAACGTCGGCCTGGCACTGGACCCGGAGTGGAACCTCCAGCCCGGTGAGCGTCCGCTCCAGCGCGTCGGGCACGCCGAGGCCTGGGAGATCAACGAGGTCTCCGAGTGGCTGGCTGAACTCGTCCGCGAGAACAACCTGCCCCAGAAGGGCCTGATCGTCCACCAGTTCCAGATGCAGATGCTGCGCGACCGCGATCAGATCAAGACGGATCACCCCGAGATCTCCTTCATCCTCCACGCCGACGGTCACGGCGTGCCCGACGAGAAGTTCGCCACCTGGGACGCCGTGCGCAACGGCCTGTCCGATGACTGGCACATGGCCTGGAAGAACTTCATCGACGAGGACAGTCCGATGTTCACCCCGGAGCAGACCTACGATATCGAGCCCCGTCCCTGGTTCGTCTCCTACCAGTAGGACCCACCCCCGGGCCCTGGCCCCACCGACCCCCGCACGCGGAGATTTTCCGGCGAAAGCCGTCCCCGCGGTCGGGGGTTTCCTACTGTGGGGACATGAGCATCGAACTCGACGAGGTCCATGACTTCCTCGCCGCGCACGAACCATTCATGCGCCTACCGGACGAGGAGCTCCACCACCTGCCCCGGGTCGCCGTCATCCGTTATGTGCGCCGCGGTGAGACCATCATCCACCTCGGCGCGCCCAACGAACAGCTCCACATCATCCGGGCCGGTGCCATCGACGTGATCGACGAGGACGGTCTCCTGCTCGACCGACGCGACACCGGCAGCAGCTTCGGCTACTCCACCCTGGTCGGGGAGAACTCCTCGCGCTACACCATGGTGGCGGTGGAGGACACCCTGCTCATCCAGGTCCCCCGCGAGGAATTCACGGCCCTGGGGGAACGTAACCCCGACCTCAACCGCTTCTACGCCTCCCAGTCACGGCGCGTTCGCTCCGCCGCCGAGGAACTGCGCGAGGACACCTCCTCGGAGGTACTGCGCACCAAACTCGGCGACTTCAAGATCCCCGACCCCGCCGGCACCACCCCGGACACCTCCATCCGTGACGCCGCCCGCCACATGGAGGAGGCCAACGTCTCCTCACTGCTCATCATGGACAACGGTGTCCTCCAGGGGATCATCACCGACCGCGATCTCCGCGGCCGGGTCGTGGCCACCGGCCTCGACATCTCGACGCCCGTCTCCGAGGTCATGACCCCCAACCCCCGGACCGTGACCTCCGACAGCCTGGCCTTCGAGGCCATGCTGTTCATGGCGGAACTGGCCGTCCACCATCTTCCCGTGGTCGATAACGGACAGGTCACCGGAATCGTCACCACCCCCGACATCATGCGGCTGCTCCGCCACGACCCCATCTACCTCACCGCCGACCTCTCCCGGCGCAGCACACCCGAGGAGATGAGGGACGCCTACCAGCGTGCCTCCGAGGTCGCCGTCCGGTTCATAGACCGCGGTGCCTCCGCCGAGGAGACCGCCGCCCTCATGACCATCGCCGCCGACTCCCTGGCGCGCCGGCTGCTGGTGATCGGGGAGGAACGTCTCGGCCCACCACCGGTGCCCTATGCCTTCGTGGTGCTGGGCTCCCAGGGGCGCCGGGAGATGGGGATGGCCTCCGACCAGGACAACGCCATGGTCCTGTCGGACGACTATGACGAGGCCGAGCACGGACAGTATTTCGCGGACCTCGCCGAGTTCGTCTGCCAGAGCCTCGACACGGCCGGCCAGGTCCTGTGCCCGGGCGACATGATGGCCTCCAACCCCCAGTGGCGGCAGACCGCCAGCCAGTGGGAGGACACCTTCCACTCCTGGGTCACCGCACCGAACGCCGACGCCCTCCTGCACGCCCAGACTTTCTTCGACTTCCGGGCCATCCACGGGGATCTGGTGCTGGGGGAGCGGGTGCACGCCGCGGCGGTGAGGATGGGCCACGGTTCGACCCGCCTGCACGCGCACCTGGCCACCCTGGCCGCACACCGGGAGCCCCCGTTGACCTTCTTCCGCGGCCTGGTGGTCGACCGTTCCGGCGACTACGCCAACACCCTGAACGTGAAGAAGGGCGGCACCGCGGGCATCGTCCAGATGGCGCGCCTGTTCGCCGTCAGCGCCGGTATTGAGGCGGTGGGCACCCGGCAGCGCCTGACACAGGCTGCCGGGTCGACGGTCTCCGAACCCGGCGCGCAGGATCTGCTGGACGCCTTCGAGTATCTGCGGGCGATCACCTTCCGGCATCAGGCCGCGCAGCTGCGGGCGGGGGAGAAGCCCGACTACAACATTGATCCGAAGCAGCTGGGCAAGCTCGATCGGGATCATCTGCGTGATGGTTTCCAGATCATCAAGAACATGCAGAACGCGTTGGCCAACCGTTACCCGGTGAGGAGCATAGGATGAGCTGGTTCAGGCGGGAGCGACCCACCGGTCCGTTGGCGGAGTTTCTGGAGGTGCCGGCCCCGGATCCGCGGACTCCGCTCGATGAGCTCCGGTTGTTGTCGGTGGATGTGGAGACCACGGGTCTCAAGCCGCGTAAACATGAGCTGCTGTCGATCGGGTGGGTGCCGGTCGATGGTGGGGTGATCGACCTGTCTGGGGCGGGGTATGTGGTCCTGCAGGCGGGGGAGGTGGGGGAGTCGGCGACGATCCACCATCTCACCGATGATGAGGTGGCGTTGGGTGTCGATACGCCCACTGCGTTGACGATGTTGTTGGAGGCGCTGCAGGGGCGGGCGATGCTCACGCATTTCTCGGCGGTGGAGACGGGTTTCCTCTCCTATGAGTGCCGTCGGCGCTTCGGGGCGGGGTTGACGGTGCCGATCGTGGATACCTTTGCGTGGGAGCGTCGGCGGATGGAGCGGCTGGGCACCTATCCCCGGGGTGAGGACCTGCGGTTGCCGCGGGTGCGTAGCCGGTACGGGCTGCCGTTCTACCGCAGCCATAATGCGCTGACTGATGCGTTGGCCTGTGCGGAGCTTTATCTGGCTTTCCGGGCGCATTCGGAGGCGTCGGTGTTGAAGGATCTTCAGGTCTGAGGCGCTGTTCAGGCGTCATCACCCTGCCCTCGGTAATATTCACCGTGCGGACAGGGTGGGAGGATGGCGTACCTGGTGGCTGGCGGCGACGTGTCAGCAGGGTAGGATGGCGCTCATGCGTTTTGGAAGAGTTGCCACCCCCGAGGGTATGTGTTTCGCCGTGATCGACGGCGCCGACGAGAAGAACCTGACCGCCAAGGAGATCGAGGGCACCCCCTTCACTGAGCCGAAGTACACCGGCCGTGAGTGGGCGCTCAATGATGTGAAGCTGCTGGCGCCGATGCTGCCGAGCAAGGTTGTGGCCATCGGCCGTAACTACGCCGACCACGTCGCCGAGGTCTTCAAGCAGTCCGCGGATTCCCTGCCGCCGACCCTGTTCCTCAAGCCCCCGACCTCCGTCGTCGGCCCCGAGGCCGCCATCAGGATCCCGGACTTCGCCACCAAGGTTGAGTTCGAGGGCGAGCTGGCCGTGGTCATCGCTAAGCCCTGCAAGAACGTCAAGGCCGAGGACTGGAGGTCTGTCGTCCTGGGTTACACCATCGTCAACGATGTCTCCTCCCGTGACCTGCAGTTCGCTGATGGCCAGTGGGCCCGCGCCAAGGGCATCGACACCTTCTGCCCGCTCGGCCCCTGGATCGAGACCGATCTCGATTCCATCGACCTCGATAACCTGCCGATCAAGGCGCACCTGACCCGTGACGGTGTGACCGAGACCAAGCAGGACTCCAACTCCGAGCAGATGATCATGAAGATGGGCGAGATCATCGAGTTCATCACCGCCTCCATGACCCTGCTGCCGGGTGACGTCATCTGCACCGGTTCCCCGGCCGGCACCGAGGCCATGGTCCCGGGCGACTACATCGAGGTCGAGATCCCGGGTATCGGCAAGCTCGGAAACCCGATCGAGCGTGCCTAGCCACGACCACGACCACGCCGACTTCGAGGCGTTCTACGCCGAGGGGCGGAAGTGGTCCGGCAACCCGAACGACGCACTGGTCCGGGAGGCAGGTTCCCTGCGCCCGGCCCGCGCCCTCGACATCGGGTGTGGGGAGGGCGCTGACCTCGTCTGGCTCGCCGGGCAGGGTTGGCAGGTCACCGGCATCGATCCGGTGGCCACGGCCGTGGAGCGTGCCAGGTCACTTATCGACGCCCGCAACCTCGACGTCGAGGTCATCCGGGCAGGGGTCGCGGACTTCACGCCGGAGCAGCCCTTCGACCTCGTGTCCTGCAGTTATCTGCCGGTCGGGGCGGAGGCGGTCGCGGCCGTCGAGAAGTTCGTCGCCCCCGGCGGTACCCTGCTGTGGGTCCACCATGACTTCGGTGCGGACGGCCGACCCGGCATCGTGCTTCCCCCGCAGGTGGGGGAAGCGCTGAGCGGGGACTTCGTGGTGGACAAGCTGGAGACCGTCTCCCGTCACGTCAGCCACGGTGCGGGCGCGCACCACGGTGAGGACCTGGTCCTCGTGGCGCGGCGCAAGGAGGGCTAGAGCCCGAGCGAGCGCAGGATCGTGCGCAGTTTCGCGCCGGTCTCCGCCAGCTCCTCCTCGGCCACCGAGTCCGCCACGATGCCACCGCCCGCCCATGCGCGGGCGGTTTTTCCGTCCCCTGAGACCTCCGCGCAGCGGATGGCCACCATGTACTCGCCGTCACCGGAGGAGTCACTCCAGCCCACGGCCCCGGCGTAGAAACCCCGGTCGGATTCGGCGGTCTGGATCAGCGCCTCCGCGGCGTCGGTGGGCGTGCCGCAGATCGCCGGGGTGGGATGGACCTGCAGCGCCAGCTCCAGGGCGGTGACCGCGGGATCGGACAACGTCCCGACGATGGGCGTGGCCAGGTGCCACATCTCGTTGGTGCGGGCGACCTCCGGCAACGGGGGGATGTCCAGGCGCGAACACAGTGGTGCCAGAGCGTCCCGGATGTGGTCGACGACGAACTGGTGCTCGCTGAGATCCTTGGTGGAGGTCCGCAGCCGCCTGCCGACGGCCGCGTCGCGCTCAGGGTCGGTCTCCCGCGGCGCGGAACCTGCCAGCGGGTAGGCGGTCACGGTGGAACCCTGCCGCTTGACCAGCACCTCCGGGGAGGAACCGACGAGCATGTGCCCGGGGCGACCGGCGGGGGAGAGGTCGGCGATGAACCCGTCCCGGTTATAGGAGTTGTCGATCAGGCGGGCGGCCACCAGCAGGGGGTCGACCGGGGGATCGAAGGCGATGTCCACCGCCCGGGCGAGCACCACCTTCGCCAGCTTCGACTGACGGATCGTGCCGATGGCCGCCTCTACCCGCCGCAGGTGTTCGTGCGGTTCCGGGTCCACCCCGCACAGGGAGGCGTGGAGCTGCGCGCCCGGACCCTGCCGGTAATAGGCGTGCGGTTCCAGCGGGCCATCCTCCCGGATGATCCGCTCCGGCACGGTGAGGGCGGCCTCGGCGTCCCGGTCGAAGGGAAGGGCACCGACGACCATCTCCACCCGCCCGGTGCGCAGGGCCTCTACCGCATCCCAGGGGTCGGTGAAGGTCTCCCGGCTGCCCTGGGTGCGCACCGAACCGTGCGCACGGGAAAGTAGGAAGTCCGGCGCAGTCACAGGTCGGTGGGCACACATGGGGAACCATTCTAGTAAGCCGGGGGGCGTCGGTAGGTAATCGGCTGGTGGGTCGCCGGAGGGTCGAAACGGTTGCGGACGGCCTCCGGATCGAGGAAACTTTGTTTCCGTGACCAAAAAGACATTTTTCGCCGCTTCCGTGGCGCTAGTGACCGCCCTGACGCTGGGCGTCCCGGCATCCGCCCAGGCTCTCCCGCTCGGGTCCAGCGGTCTGAGCTCCCCTCTCCTTCCGGGGCAGACGCAGGATCTGGGTGCGGATCGGGAGTGGGTGAGCGTGGGTGAGCGCGCCCGGGACTATCTCATCTCATCACCGGTGGACTTTGATCCGGAGCGGACCTACCCGGTGCTGTTCGTCTTCCCCGGGTTGAACGTCTCCCCGGAGAACATGATCGGGGATACCGGGTTGAACCGGGAGGCAGAGGCCTTCGTCGTCCACGCCCGCGGTGTGGATGGCGCCTGGGCCGGTGCACCCTATTCCGTAGCGGATATGGACGAGGACATCGCCTATGTCCGGGCGGTGGTGGACCAGCTGGCCGAACAGCACCCGCAGATGGATGCGGATCGGGTGTATGCGCTCGGCCACTCCAACGGCGGTGGCTTCGCGGTCTCCCTGGCCTGTCACGCCCCTGATCTGGTGGCCGGGGTGATGGGTGTGGCGGGTGCCTACTACGAGCCTTTCCTGGAGAACTGTGTAGACGGGTCCAGTGTGGTCCCCGCCCTGGTGATGCACTCGCCCACTGACGGTCTGATCGAGTACGACGGCGGTGTCCGCCATGACACCGCCTATGTCGGCGCCCGGGAGGCGGCAGCCCGGCTCGCCGAACTCAACAACTGTGAGGAGGGCGTGACCGGGGTGGGTGAGCGGGAGCGCGGTCAGAACTGTGACGCTGAGGTGGAGCTGCTCACCGGCGGGACGGGCCACGGCTGGAGCGTTAAGGCCACCAACGTGGCGCGGGAGTTCTTCTTCCAGCGCACCCGGTGAGTGCGGGGACAGGGCTGGTCTAACATGGCGGACATGACTGATGTACGTGTTCGATTCTGCCCCTCGCCCACCGGGACCCCACACGTGGGCCTGGTGCGCACCGCCCTGTTCAACTGGGCCTATGCCCGCCACACCAACGGAACCATGGTGTTCCGCATCGAGGACACCGACGCTGCCCGCGATACCGAGGAGTCCTACCAGGCCATCATCGACGGCCTGAACTGGCTCGGCCTGGACTGGGACGAGGGCGTCGAGAAGGGCGGCCCGCACGAGCCCTACCGTCAGTCGCAGCGGATGGATCTCTACGCCGACATCCTGCGCAAGCTCATCGATGCCGGCGAGGTCTACCCGGCCTACTCCACCCCGGGCGAGGTCGAGGAGCGCCACCGGGCGGCCGGCCGTGACCCGAAGCTGGGCTACGACAACCACGACCGCACCCTGAGCGAGGAGCAGATCGCCGCCTTCGAGGCCGAGGGCCGCAAGCCGGTGTGGCGTCTGCGCATGCCCGACAAGACCTGGACCTGGACGGATCTGGTGCGTGGCGACGTCGAGTTCACGTCCTCCACCCAGCCCGACTTCGTTGTCGCACGCTCCAACGGTGCACCGCTGTACACGCTGGTCAACCCGGTCGACGACGCCCTGATGCAGATCACCCACGTGCTGCGCGGTGAGGACCTCCTGCCCTCCACCCCCCGCCAGATCGCCATGTACGAGGCACTGCAGCGCATCGGGGTCACCGACTTCACCCCGCAGTTCGGACACCTTCCCTTCGTGATGGGCGACGGCAACAAGAAGCTGTCCAAGCGCGACCCGCAGTCGGACCTGTTCAGGCACCGCGAGAACGGCATCATCCGCGAGGGCATGCTCAACTACCTCGCCCTGCTGGGCTGGTCCCTGTCGGCGGACGAGGACATCTTCACCGTCGAGCAGCTGATCGAGAACTTCGACGTCGCCGACGTCCTGGGCAACCCGGCGCGTTTCGACCACAAGAAGCTGGAGGCCATCAACGCCGACCACATCCGCATGCTCGATCCCGCGGACTTCGAGCAGCGGCTGCGCGCGCACCTGAGCGAGTTCACGGATTTCCCCGAGGACTACCCGGCGGAGAAGTTCGCCATCGCCGCGGAGCTGACCCAGACCCGCATCAAGACCCTCGGTGAGGGCTACGGGCTGCTGAAGTTCCTCGTCACCGCCGATGAGGACCTGGTGCTCGATGATCGCTCGGCGCGCCGCAACCTCAAGGAGGCCGCCGTGGCCCCCCTGGAGGCCGGCATTGCGGCCCTGGAGGCCGTGGAGGAGTGGACCACCCCGAATATCGAGGCCGCCCTGAACAGGGCGATCATCGAGGAGCTGGGCCTCAAGCCGCGCGTGGCCTTCGGTGCCCTGCGCGTGGGCCTGTCGGGCGAGGCGGTGTCCCCGCCGCTGTTCGAGTCGATGGAGCTGCTGGGCCGCGAATCGACGCTCCTGCGCCTGCGGGCGGCCCGTGAGGTCACCCCCTGGCAGTCGGAACAGTAGGACCGGCGGACAGTGGCGGAGGGGTAGTGCCTTTCCGCCGCTGTTTTTCATGTGTTGACCTGGCGATTTGTCCTTAATCAACGCTTCTGGTTATAGTAATCACCGTTGAACAGCACGGGGCAACACCCCGGAGCAGGAACAACAATGGCCTATGGTGTAATTGGCAACACAACGGTTTCTGGTACCGTCATTCTAGGTTCGAGTCCTGGTAGGCCAGC
>CAZTIZ010000051.1:0-15574 GCA_964613845.1 uncultured Corynebacterium sp. | reverse complement strand
GGCCAGATCAAGACCGGTGCCCCGGCCCGTTCCGACCGCGTGGCCAAGTACAACCAGCTGCTGCGCATCGAGCAGGAACTCGACGACGCCGCCGTCTACGCCGGCCGTTCCGCCTTCCCGCGCTTCCGGGGCTGACCCCCGCACCTGCCGACGCCCCCTCGTCCCCGCGTGAGCTCCACCACCCGGGACGGTGGGGCGTCGTCGCGTTCGCGTGGCAGCTAGAGCCACCCCGGTCAGGACCGCTAAGATCAGGGCCCTATGGCACAGCAGGAACAGAAACGACCGGGAGGCTCCCGGGTACGCCGGACGGTACCGGTCTCCACCCGGGACGCGGAGGGCCCCGCGGCCACACGGCGCAGGGGCCCCCGGATACGGCTGAGCACGGTCGAGATCGGCGTGCTGGTCACCGTCATCATCCTCATCCTCGTGACCATCGCCGTGCCACTGCGCAACTATTACCAGGGTCGTTCCGAGATCGCCCGCCTCAACGAGTCCATCACGGCCAAGGAAGAGGAAAAGGAACGGCTGCTGCGCCAGATCGAGCGCTACGGGGACGAGGCATACATCCGGGAGGAGGCCCGCCGCCGCCTCGGTCTGATCCAGCCCGGGGAGACGGCGTTCCGGATCATCAACCCGGCCATGGAGCAGGAATCCACCGTGACCACCCCGCAGAGTGAGCGCGAGGAGGAGCCACGCACCTGGTACGAGGTGCTGTGGGACTCCATCTCCACCCCGCCGGAGATGGCACCGCCGGTGGATCCGGGGGCGCAACTGCCCATCGAACCCCCGGTGGAGGATGAACCGGCGCCGGAAATTGACGTGCAGTAGGACACCGTCGTTGCGCTCATGAGACAATGACGTCCATGAGTGTGACTGAAGCAGATCTGGCGGTCGTGACCCAGCAGCTGGGCCGGGAGCCGCGAGGCGTCCTGGAGATCTCCTACTACTCCCCGGACGGCCGACCCGGCGTGGTCAAGACCGCGCCCCGCCTCCCCGACGGCACCCCTTTCCCCACTCTCTACTACCTCACCGACCCCCGCTTGACCGCCGAGGCTTCCCGCCTTGAGGTCGCGCACGTCATGAAGTGGATGGAGGCCCGCCTCGCCGAGGACGAGGAGCTGGCTGCGGACTACCTCGCCGCCCACAAGCACTACCTCACCGAGCGTAACGCCATCGAGGATCTCGGCACCGACTTCACCGGCGGGGGTATGCCCGACCGGGTCAAGTGCCTGCATGTGCTCATCGGCTACGCACTGGCCGAGGGGCCGGGCCACTTCCGGCTCGGCACCGAAGCCGTGGCCATCGCCGCCGACCACGGTCGCCTGCGCGGCACCGCCCTGCCGGCGGACTGGCCCACCACCGAGGAACTGGGCATCGACATCAACCAGTTCGACTTCAGCAACGCGGAGGTGAAATAGGTGGTGCGCGTGGCAGCCGTGGACTGCGGCACCAACTCCATCCGTCTCCTGATCTGCGGCGTCAGTAACGGTGAGGTCAGGGAACTGCACCGCTCGATGGAGATCGTCCGCCTGGGGGAGGACGTCGACGCCACCGGGGAACTCGCCCCCGCCGCCATCGAACGCACCCGCCAGGCGTTGGAGCGGTTCGTCGACATCATGCTCTTCGAGAAGGTCAGCGATGTCCGCATGGTCGCCACCTCCGCCACCCGCGACGCCGCCAACCGGGATGAGTTCTTCTCCATGACCGGGGCCCTGCTCAGCCGTATCCGCCCCGGTGCCCGCGCCGAGGTCATCTCCGGCGAGGAGGAAGCCGTCCTGTCCTTTCGTGGCGCCGTCAGCGACATCGACCCGTCCCGCGACCCCTTCTGCGTCATTGATCTCGGCGGCGGCTCCACCGAGTTCATCGTCGGCACCGCCGACGGTGGGATCCTCGGCGCCCACTCCTCCCAGATGGGTTGCGTGCGGGTCACCGAACGGATCATGCGTTCCGACCCGCCCACCGCCACGGAGGTGGAGATCGCCCGCGACTACGTCGCCGAACGTCTCCGGGACGTCGAGAAGATCCTGCCCATCAACCGGGCGGCCACCTTCGTCGGCGTCGCCGGTACCTTCACTACCCTCTCCGCCCTGGCACAGGGCCTGGAGGCCTACGACCCCGCCGAAATCCACGGCTCAGAACTGCGCCTCGACGCCCTGCGGGTGCTCAATAAGCAGATGATCGCCGAATCAGCGGAGACCCGGGCCCTCAACCCCGTCATCCACCCCGGCCGCGCCGACGTGCTCGCCGGTGGCAGCGTCGTCGTCGACGGGATCATGGAGATGATCGAGCGCAACACCCCCGCGCAGACCTTCGTCATCTCCGAGAAGGACATCCTCGACGGGATCATCGCCGGACTGGCCGACGACCTGGTCTGAGGCGATGTCCGGAGCCAGACCGGCGGTGCCCTAAAATAACGTGCCAGGGGCGCCAGCCCTCCCGCCCCCATAGCCCAACTGGCAGAGGCAGCCGACTTAAAATCGGCACAGTGTCGGTTCGAACCCGACTGGGGGCACCATGACCATTGGACACTTTCTTCAGCCAGGCCGCCACGGCGAGTTTGCCGTACCGGGGCAGGTCACACCCTAGTAGAAGTGGACCGCTGCCTCGTCGGCACCGGAGCAGGTCACCAGCTGCTCGTTGCGGGGAGCACACGTCAGCGTGTACTCCTGCTCAGTGACCGGACTGTAGACCTCGACCTGATCGCGCAGGTGGTCACGGATGTTGTCCTCAGTGGCGTTGAGTCCCTCGATCAGCGCCTCATGGGTGGCGATCACGAATTCACAGCTGGTGTTCTGGTTGCCTGCCCAGATATTGGTGCCCCAACCGTCGCCGTGGATGCAGATGGTGGCGGGTTCGCCGACGATGGTCACTTCGCTGCCCACCGGCCCGTAGGGGAGGTCATCGGCGGGGCCGCCGGTCTGGGTGGTGGTCTCGACCGTCGTGTCCGTGGCCGTGGTCGGCACCGCAGATACCTCGGGCGGTGCGGTGTCCTGGGCGGCACCATCGTCGGCGCATCCGGATAAGGCGAGTGCGGTTACGGCCGTCAGTACCGCCACTTTCACAGGTGTGCTCGGGCTCATGGTTCTCCTCGTCGGGGCAGGGTCATCGGGTGCCCGCCAGGGTAGACGAGAGGGGCTCGTCCAGAGCTGGCCGTGATACGACCGTGAGGTTTCTGAAACCAACGACATCACCCCCCGAACCGCATCAATGCCACAGAGATTTTTGTGGACCACCCACCACGCGGCCGTCTGAAACCCTGATGGTCAGCCCCCCCGGATGCCGGGAGATACTGTCTTTCTACGCTGTTCATGACACTCCGGGCGAACTCACCGGGTTGTCGCAACACGACCTAACCCAGCGCGAACAGCTCCCGCACCTGCCCCACCAGGTCAGGGTCGGGGCCGTCGACAACCGCGCCGGGCACGATGTCGGTGACCGGCAGCGGGGCCACCGGCGGGATCGGCAGGTCGAGTTCCTCGCGCCACTGCGCCACCTGGGCGGCAGAAGCCACGTAGACGATGCGCCCCAGCCCCACCCAGCCGTGGGCCGCGGTACACATCGGGCAGTGTTCCCCGGAGGTGTAGACGGTGGCCCCGGCCCGCCCGGCGGGGGAGAGGTTCTCCGCCGCCCAACGGGCGATGGCGAACTCGGGGTGGCGGGTGTGATCGCCGCCGGAGATGCGGTTTCGGTCGGCGAAGAGCTCGATGCCGTCGGCGTCGACGAGCACCGAGCCGTAGGGCGCGTCCCCGGCCTCCTTCGCGGTGCGGGCGAGCTCGACGGTACGACGTAGCCAGTGGCGGTCCCGGTCAGTGATACCCATGCCCGCCAGCCTAGGCGTCTACCATCGGCGGCATGCAGATCTACGGATTCACCGCACACGGCGGCCCCGACGTCGCCTCGGCGGGAAAGGGGACGTTGTCACGCAGCTGGGCGGCACATCAGCGTCGCGGATCCGGCGGTGGCGGCCGCGGGAGTCACCGTCAGCCGGGTCCTCCCCCTCGCTGAGGGCAAGGTGGTGGTGACGCCCTAGATTCGACGGTCCGGGCTGACCCGGTCGAGCTCCTTCTCGATGCGCGGCCACAGCTGGGAGAGGATGTAGTCCCAGGTGATCACCCCGAGAACGGTGCGTTCCCCGTCCTGGGGGACGACCACGGCCAGCTGTTCGTTCTCCGCCCGCATGCGCTCCAGGGCGTCGTGGAGAGTGATGTCGGAACACATGGTCAGCGTGGGCCGCGACAGCTCGACGGCGGGGGTCTCGGCGTCGACGAGAAGTGTGTCACGCACGTGCACGAGACGCGGGCCCTCTGAGGAAGTGTAGCCGAGCAGGACCCGCAGGTGTCCGGACTTCAGGGCCATCTGTTGGACGTCGGCGACGGAGGCACTGGCGGGCAGTGCCACGGGGGTGTTGCCGGGGTCGGCGATGGCTTCCCCGACGGTGGAGCTCTCCAGCTGGATCACACCGGTGATCTGACTGGCGGCGGCCTCCTCCAGGGTGCCGGTGACCCGTGAATACTCGACGAGGTTGCGCAGGGTCTCGGCATCGTAGCCACGGGCGGCGGCGCGTTCCACCGGTTCCTCACCGGCGGCCTTGACCAGGCGGTTGGCCATCCGGTTGATCCAGTTGAGCAGGGGGCGGAAGGCGGCGATGAAGCCCCGGGCGGGGATGGCGATGGCGCGGACCGCGGATTCGGGGTGGGCGATGGCCCAGGATTTGGGGGCCATCTCACCGATGACCAGGTGCAGGAAGGTGACGATGAACAGCGCCAGGATGAAGGCGATCACGTCGGCCGCGACGACCGGGATGGGCAGCAGCTCGAAGACCGGCAACAGGGCGTGGTGGACCCAGGGTTTGGTGATGGCACCGAGTGCGAATGTGCACACGGTGATGCCGAGCTGGGCGCCGGCGAGCATGATGGTCAGTTCGTTGAGATTGCGCAGCGCGGCACGGGAGGCGGCGGAGGTCTCCGCGGTCTCCTCCAGCCGGTGCCGGCGCGTGGCCAGTAACGAGAACTCGATGATGACGAAGAAACCGGACAGCACGATGAGGAGGATCGTCACCGGCAGGGCAATGTACCACTCGTTCATGGTCAGCGACGCTCCTTCACCTGGTTGTGGTTGCCGTTCGCCCCGGGTTCAGGGCACTGCTCGATCAGTTCGACGCGCACGTTGGAGGGCACGTTGCGGTCGACCTCCTCGACTCTCATCCGGACATGGCGCACGGGGGCGGACTCGCCCTCGACGTAGTCCTCGGGCTCGGCCTCCAGCTCGATCTCGTGGATCTCACCGCGGTGGACCAGGCCACCGGCATGGGAGAGCAGCAGGCCTGAGATGGTCTCGAAGTCACCCTCGGGCAGGTCGTGACCGATGGCGCGCTCGACCTCGTCGATCGGGGTGTCACCGTCCATCAACCATTCGTCCTCGCGGGTGGGGGTGATCTCATCGGCGACCGGCAGGTCGTGCTCGTCGGTGACGTCGCCGAGGATCTCCTCGGCCAGGTCCTCCATGGTGATCACGCCGACGAAGCCGCCGTATTCGTCGATGACGCAGGCGAGCTTCTCGGCACGCTCCTGCAGCTCCCGGACGGCGTCGGGAAGCGCCATGAGTTCGGGGACCACGATCGGCTCCCGCATGAGCTCGGTGACCGGGGCGCTGGCGGGCAGCCTGGTGGACAACAGATCCAGCAGGTGGACCACGCCGACCGGGACGTGCTCGTCATCGATCACGGGGTAGCGGGTGTGGGCTGAGGACATGAGTTCCCGGACCTCACCGATGGTGGTCTCCGTGTCGATGGCGTCGGTGCGGGAGCGCGGGATCATGGCGTGCTCAACATCGTGGGAGGGGAAGTCCAGCAGTCGGTCGAGGACGAGGAAGGTCTCGTCGTCGAGCACCCCGGTCTCCCGGGAGGTGGTCACGATGTGCTCCAGGTCCTCGGTGGTGGCGGAGGAGTCGACGTCCTCGACGGGTTCGATCCGCAGCATCCGCAGCAGCATGTTGGAGGCGGCGTCGAAGAACCTGATCCACCAGCCGAAGACCGCCAGGTAGATCCTGGTGGAGGGGGCCAGTGCCAGAGAGGACTTCATCGGTGCGGCAATGGTGTAGTTCTTCGGGAAGAGCTCACCGAAGATCATCTGTACGATGGTGGAGATCACCAGGGCCAGGACGGTGCCGACACCGATGGACACGGCGGTGGGCACGCCCACCCCACCCAACAGCACGCCGAGGGACTCGCCCACCAGCGGTTCGGCGACATAACCGACCAGCAGGCCGGTGACGGTGATGCCCAGCTGCGCGCCGGAGAGCATGAAGGAGGTCCGGTCGGTGATGCCCAGGGCCTTCTTGGCTTTCACCTCGCCGGCTTCCGCGCGTGCCCGCAGCTCCGCGCGGTCGACGGACATGTAGGCGAATTCCTGCGCCACGAAATAACCGTTGATGACGATGATCAGTCCGATGACGACCATTCCCAACAGGAGAGTGAGCAGTGCGGTGATCATGATTCCACCCGCCTCAGCGACTGTTCCGGGTCGTGGGCGGGGCAGATAGATCGTTCAGGGGGCTCCACTCGGGAATTGCACCTCATTCTTCAGGGATGAGCACGAAAATGGTCGGCTATCGCGCCGACGATGGGGATAGCATACCCGGTGCGCCCCTTCCGCTCCACTGAACCGGGCGAAGGATTCAACGGACGGTCATCGGGGCAATTATCACGGATTGGTGACGACGTCACCGGCCGGGGAACACAACCGGAGGTTGGTACGTTGTGCAGATGTAAGGAACAGATATCTCTGAAAGGACCGGGGTTTTCACGTGCGTAGCAGCAACCCTGTAATGAATTCGCTGACCACTGCCCGCGGTGGGGCCCAGCGCGGGGCCTACCAGGCCGGCTACCCGCAGCAGGACTACCAGCAGCCGATGGTCGCCGATGACCGTCCCATGACCGTCGACGATGTGGTCGCCAAAACGGGCATGACCCTGGGCATCATCGTCTTCTTCGCCATCATCAACTTCGGCATCGGCATGCTGTTCAGCCCGGGGCTGGCGATCATGCTCACCATCGTCGGCGCCATCGGTGGTCTGATCACCGTGCTGGTGGCCACCTTCGGCAAGAAGTACGGCTCGGCGGCCGTCACCCTGATCTACGCCACCTTCGAGGGCTTCTTCGTCGGCGGTATCTCCCTGATCTTCTCCGATGCCCTGGTCGCCGGCGCCGACGCGGGTGTCCTCATCGGCCAGGCCGTGCTCGGCACCCTGGGTGTCTTCCTGGGCATGCTCTTCGTCTACAAGACCGGTGCGGTGAAGGTCACCCCGAAGTTCAACCGCATCATGACCGGCGCCCTGGTGGGCGTGCTGGTGCTGGCCCTGGGCAACATGGTGCTGTTCATGTTCACCGGGGACAACCCTCTGCGTGACGGCGGCATGCTCGCCATCATCTTCTCGCTGGTCTGCATCGGCCTGGCAGCCTTCAGCTTCCTCACCGACTTCGACTCCGCCGACAAGATGATCCGCGCGGGCGCTCCCTCGAAGATGGCCTGGGGCGTCGCCCTGGGTCTGGCGGTCACCCTGGTGTGGCTCTACACCGAGATCCTGCGCCTGCTGTCCTACTTCCGCGGCAACTGACCTCCCGGTACCCAGCTGAGCCCGCGCCTACCTGGCGCGGGTTTTCTGCTTCCCGGATCAGGGACCCGGAAACGACGCAGCCCGCGTCCCCTCGGTATGGGGGACGCGGGCCGGGTGTCGGAGACGGTGTTACGGGGTGACGATCTCGCCGTCGACGGTGATCTGGCTGAAGACGACACCCTGCGGGGTTGTGGTCAGGGTGGAGAGAACCACCTCGACGTCGTCTTCCTGGCCGACGGCGGACAGTCGCAGGCCGGTGCCGACGGCCTCGTCCCCGCCCCACTCCTCCCACTCGATGTTGGTGAGCTGGTCGGCGTAGCTGACGCAGTCCAGGGTGATGACCTCAGGTTCCTCGGAGGGGGTACCCACGCAGTCGATGAAGCCCGGCAGCTCCTCCGCGGTGTCGGCGACGGTGGTGTCGCCGGTTCCGGAGGCCGGGCGGGTCTCGGCCTCGGCCGGACCGGCGTACTCGGTGGCGGTGTCGATCTTGATGTCGGAGGGGTTCTCGTTCGGCGGGGTGCAGGCGGCGAGCGCCAGGGCCGCGACGGAGGCGACGCCGACGGTGGCGATCCGACGGATGCTGAAGGTGGTCATCGGGGTGTGCGTCCTAACTGTGTGTGTGGGGCTGTGGCGGGGGTTAGTTGCTCTCGCGCGGGGTGGCGGCGAGCTGCGAGTCGTAGGGGGCCGCCGAGACGATCGTCACGGACAGGGTGTTTCCGTTCGGGGCGGTGTAATCGCGGGTCTCGCCCTCCTGGGCGCCGATGATGGCGGCACCGAGCGGGGACTGCTCGGAGTAGGTCTCCAGGTCCTTGTTGTCGGAGGCGGCGGCGCGGGTACCGATGAGGAAGGTCTCCTTGTCGTTCTCGTCACCGTTGTAGAAGACGTGCACCACGGAGCCGATCTGGGCGACACCCTCGACGATGCTGGAGCGCTCGGTGGTGGAGTTCGCCAGGATCTCGGAGATCTGCTTGATGCGGGCCTCCTCCTGATCCTGCATCTCACGTGCGGCGTCGTAGCCGGCGTTCTCCTTGAGGTCGCCCTCCTCGCGACGCTCGTTGATCTCGGCGGCGACGGCGGGGCGGTGGTCGATGAGTGTCTGGAGCTCGGACTCGAGCTTGGCCTTGGTCTCGGGGGTGATGTACTGCTTCTGTGTCTCTGCCATTGGTTGCAACCTTCCCTGGAAGAGCGACGGGGCCAGGGGAGGTGTCCCCCGATCACGCCCGCCGGAAAATTCGTCAATCACGTCGACTGAACAAACAAGCGGCCAGCTGGGCGGTGAGCCGTGGCAGGGCCCGCCTCAGTTGGCCGTAAGGTGCAGGTCAATCGACGTTTCCGTTGTGGTCACGGATTTTAGCACAGGGTGGGTCCGCGTCCGCTCACCCGGTGGTGGCCGTGGTGTCGAGGTGGGCGGGCATGATCGTGGAGCAACCGTAGATGCCGCCGGAGACCGGCACGTCACGGGTGGGCAGGTCAACCTCCAGGCGCTGCACGCCCTCACCACCGGTGGGCAGGACGATCTCGCGGCGGCCGACCTCGGCCATCGCGTAGTTCAGGGCGGTGACGATGCAGTAAGAGGGTTTGGTGGTGTCCTCGCGGGTGACATCCACCCACAGCCGTATGGAGTCATCGTCGACGCTCTCGAAGGTGACGAGGGAGGCGGAGACTTCCACCGCCTCCCGGTTCATGAGGAACCGGCCGACCGTGATCACGATGCCTGCGATGAGTACGACCGTGAGTACCGCGATGATCTTTCCACCGATGCCGCCGGGCTTCTTCGGGGTGCGGTCCGCTCCGTAACGGGAGGTGGGGCGTGAGGGGGAGGGGGACGTCATCTTCAACCTCTGGCGTGCGACGGGAATATATGTGGTGGGCTTCGCGGACAATCGTAACCGACGCCCTGGCGTGAGTGACCTTCCGCCGGGACCGACTAGGATGGGTCACCGACAGGCCTGACGTGAACAGCGTGAGGCCGCGAGACAGTACACGGCACCGTAAGGAAGGATGAGCACACGTGAGCGGACTCCGCCTCCTGGCGATCCACGCGCACCCGGATGATGAAGCCTCGAAGGGGGCGGCCACCATGGCGCGCTACGCTGCGGAGGGCAACCGCGTCATGGTGGTGACCTGCACCGGCGGGGAACGCGGCGACATCCTCAACCCCGCCATGGATCGGCCGGGGGTGCTGGAGAACATCATTGACATCCGCCGTGAGGAGATGGCCGCCGCCGTCGAGGCGATCGGTATCGAGCACATCTGGCTCGGGCACGTCGACTCCGGCCTGCCGCAGGGGGATCCGCTCCCCCCGCTGCCGGAGGGCTGCTTCGCACTGGCGGACGGCGTCGAGGTCGCCACCGAGCTGGTGGGCATCATCCGGGAGTTCCGTCCACACGTGATCATCACCTACGATGAGAACGGCGGCTACCCTCACCCGGACCACCTCAAGGTGCACGAAGCCTCCATGATCGCCTGGGACCGTGCCGGTGACCCGGACTTCGCACCGGAGACCGGTGAGCCGTGGGCCCCCCTGAAGCTCTACTACACCCACGGTTTTGTGCGGCAGCGCATGCAGCTGTTCCACGACCTGCTCATCCGTGAGGGTGGGACCAGCCCTTACGGGCCGATGCTGGAGCGCTGGGAGCGTAACCGGGCGGACATCATGGCCCGGGTGACCACCCAGGTCGAGTGCTCGGAGTATTTCCCCCAGCGGGAGGCCGCCCTGCGGGCACACGCCACGCAGATCGACCCGGCCGGGGCCTTCCTGGCCACCCCGGCGGCGGTGCAGCAGCAGCTGTGGCCCACCGAGGAGTTCGAGCTCGCCCGTACCCGGGTGACCACGTCCATGCCGGAGGACGACCTGTTCGCAGGTGTCCCCCTCAAGTAGGAGGAAGACCCAGTGTCCACCCCTGTTTTCGATCATCTCAACCACCTCGCGCTCAACGCCGCGAGCGTGCTGGCCCAGCAGCAGCAGGGTGGCCCGCTCGGCCCCGAGTTCGGCAAGGCGTCCCCGGTCGGTCTCTTCATGCTCGCGGCGCTGGCCGTGGCCGTGCTGGTCACCGGCTGGTCCTTCCACCGCCGCTACTCCCGCTTCAACCGCCGTCGCAAGTTCGCGGAGGCCTACGGCATGGACCTCTTTGATGAGGCCGCCCTGGACCGCGCGATGGCCGAGGCGGGTCAGCTGGACCGACGAAAGAGGCGCTGGTTCTAATTTTGTGCTAGAATCTTTTCCATGTTCGTTCGGCGATTTTATTTTGGTGAGGCTCCGGGGTCAGATTCCCACCTCGCCGGGTCGCGCGCGCTGACAGCCGCCGACTAGGACGCGGACGAACACACCGGAGCCGAGCAGCACCTCCCCGAGAGATCGGGTCGAGGGGCTGCTTTTTTGCATACCGGCCACACCTTCCCCCACCCGCACGATCCTCAGGCCCAGAGAAAGGTCCCCACCACCATGAGTGCACCGGTTTCCCTCAGCAACGCCGCATCCACGTCGAATAAACGGGTCCGGGCCTTCCACGACCTGCCCAGCCCCGCCGAGATCCAGGCCATGCTGCCGCTATCGGAATCCCAGGCCGCCAAGGTCGAGACCGACCGCCAGGACATCGCTGACGTCTTCGCCGGTGACGACGACCGCCTCGTGGTCGTCGTCGGCCCCTGCTCCATCCACGACCCGGATGCCGCCCTCGACTACGCCAACCGTCTGGCCCCGCTGGCCGCCCGCCTGGACCGGGACCTCAAGATCGTCATGCGCGTCTACTTCGAGAAGCCGCGCACCACCGTCGGTTGGAAAGGGCTGATCAATGACCCGCACCTCAACGAGACCTACGACATCAATCACGGTCTGCAGCTGGCCCGCAAGGTCCTCATCGACGTCGTCAACCTCGACCTGCCCACCGCCGTCGAGTTCCTCGAACCCAACTCCCCGCAGTACTACGCTGATGCTGTCGCCTGGGGCGCGATCGGCGCCCGCACCACCGAGTCGCAGGTCCACCGCCAGCTCGCCTCCGGGATGTCCATGCCCATCGGTTTCAAGAATGGCACCGACGGCAACGTCCAGGTCGCCGCGGACGCCGTCGCGGCCGCCGGCAACCCGCACTTCTTCTTCGGCGTCAGCGACGATGGTCAGCCCTCCGTCGTCGAGACCGCCGGCAACTCCAACTGCCACATCATCCTGCGCGGCGGCACCACCGGCCCGAACTTCGACGCGGCATCGGTGGCCGCAGCCATCGGGAAGCTCGACGAGGGCGCCCGCCTGATGATCGACGCCTCCCACGCCAACTCCGACAAGGACCACGTCCGTCAGACGAAGGTGGTCTCCGACATCGCCGCCCAGATCGCCGAGGGCAACGATGCCATCGCCGGTGTGATGATGGAATCCTTCCTCATCCCCGGCGCCCAGAAGATCGACCCGGAGAAGCTGGAGATCAACGGCGGCGAAGGCCTGGTCTACGGCCAGTCCGTCACCGATGCCTGCATGGGCATCGACGACACCGTCGACCTGCTCAGCGAACTCGCCGCCGCCGTCCGTACCCGCCGCGCCATCCGGCAGGGAAACTAAGCTTTCCCACCGGTCACGCTAGAATCCAGGGTGTGAACATCCTTTCCCGAGCGCTCTACCCCCTGTACGAGTCCCGCCTGCTCAGGGAGCTCAAGGGGGCCCGGCAACCGAAGCACATCGCGATCATGGCGGACGGGAACCGCAGATGGGCCCGCGAGGCCGGATTCACCGATATCAGTCACGGCCACCGCGCCGGGGCGAAGAAGATCGGTGAGATGGTCAGCTGGTGCGGGGATACCGAGGTGGAGGTCGTCACCGTCTACCTGCTGTCCACCGAGAACCTCGGCCGGGATCCGGAGGAACTGCAGCTGCTCTTCGGTATTCTCGTCGACGTCGTCGAGGAGTTGGCCAAGAGCGACTACGGGTGTCGGGTGCGGCTGGTCGGTCACCTCGACCTGCTGCCCGTCGATATCGCTCAGCGGATGCGGGAGGCGGCCTCAAGCACCGAAGAGCGCACCGGCGTGTGCGTGAACATCGCCGTCGGCTACGGCGGCAGGCAGGAGATCGTCGACGCCGTGCACAACCTCGTGGCCGAGGAGGCCGCAGCCGGCACCCCGGTGACGGAGATAGCGGGGAAGGTCACCGTCGAGTCCCTGTCACGACACCTCTACACCTCAGGACAACCCGACCCTGACCTGGTCATCCGCACCTCGGGAGAACAGCGGCTGTCCGGTTTTCTGCTGTGGCAGGCCGCCTACTCCGAGATCTGGTTCACTGATACCTACTGGCCGGCGTTCCGCAGGATCGACTTCCTGCGGGCGCTGCGCGACTACTCCAGACGCTCCCGCCGCTTCGGCAGGTGAGCTGACCCCGCCAGGCGGTAGGGTCCCCGCCATGACGAGGATTTTCTACGCCACCACTTACGGTTCGACCCGCGAGTACCCCGAGGAGCTGGCCCGCTGCCTCGGGTGTACCGCCGAATTCCTCGATGACGTCGACCTGGGCCAGCGTCCCCTGGCGGCGGTGGCGGTGGGGATGTCCCTCCCGGAGGCGGCGCGCAGGCGCGACCAGATGAGAAACATGCCCGGTTCCTCCGCTGACCAGGTGGAACGTTTCTACCTGCAGGGCAGGCTCAACTACTCGGAACTATCGGCCAGACACCACGGCATGATGCAGACCATCAGCACGATGCTGCGCATGAAGCCCGGTAAGACCGCCAACGAGCGCGCCATGGTCGAGCCCCACAACCGCGACGTCGATCTCGTCGACTTCACCCAACTCGATCCGATCGTGGAGTGGGCACTGGCCCACGGCGCCTAGATCTTGCGCATCCGCACCCGCTGGACCAGATGGTCGGAACCTTTGGCCAGCACCAGGGAGGCACGCACCCGGGTGGGCAGGATGTTCTCCACGAGGTTGGGCAGGTTGATCGACTGCCAGAGCTCCCGTGCCTCGGAGGCGGCGCGGGAATCACCCATGTCCGCATAATGGGAGAAGTGCGCGCCGGGCTCCCGGAAGGCGGTGGAGCGCAACTGCAGGAAGCGGTCTATGTACCAGCGTTCGATGTCCTCGGTGCGCGCGTCGACGTAGACGGAGAAGTCGAACAGGTCGGACACCATCAGGGTCGGCCCGGTCTGTAAGACGTTGAGTCCCTCCAGGATGAGGATGTCGGGTTGGGAGATGGTCTGCACCCGGTCGGGAACCCGGTCGTAGAGCGTGTGGGAGTAGACGGGGGCGGTGACTTCGCGGCGACCTGATTTGACGTCGGTGACGAAGCGCAGCAGGGAGCGTTGGTCGTAGGCCTCGGGGAATCCCTTGCGTTTCATCAGTCCCCGCCGGTTGAGTTCGGTCGCGGGATAGAGGAAACCGTCGGTGGTGACCAGGTCCACGCGGGGGTGTGATTCCCAGCGCTGCAGCAGCACCTGGAGCAGGCGGGCGGTGGTGGACTTGCCGACCGCCACGGAGCCGGCGACGCCGATGACGAAGGGCACGTGGCCGGGGTTGTCGCCGAGGAAGGTCTCGGTGGCGGTGGTCAGCTGCTGCCGGGCGCGGACCTGCAGGTGGATGAGTCGGCTCAGGGGGAGGTAGACTTCCGCGACCTCATCGAGGTCAATGCTCTCACCGATGCCGCTCAGCTGTGTGAGTTCTTCCTCGGTGAGTACCTGGGGCATGGATTTACGTAAGGAGCGCCAGGAGGCGCGGTCGAAATCCAGGTAGGGACTTGTGTCCTTGAGGCGGGCCATGGGCTCCATTGTGTCATCCGACACCACCGTGCCTACGTCGCAGGGGCGGGGGAGCGGGAGGGTGCAGGGGGTAGTGGGGTCCCCCGCGCGGTAAAGTCTTGAATGAAAAGCCGGACCCGCAGGATGAGGCGGGCCATGGTGGTGTTCAACAACGAAAGGCTGGCCGAAGGCCCATGACCGCAGATGTCCGTTACCAGGAGCTCTCTGAGCTCGACCCCGCGGTGGCAGCCGCCATCGACGGCGAACTCGCCCGTCAGCGCGAGACCCTGGAGATGATCGCCTCCGAGAACTTCGTCCCGCGTGCTGTCCTGCAGGCGCAGGGTTCGGTGTTCACCAACAAGTACGCCGAGGGCTACCCGGGCCGTCGCTACTACGGCGGCTGTGAGCACGCCGACGTCGTCGAGGACCTGGCCCGGGAGCGTGCCAAGGAGCTGTTCGGCGCCGAGTTCGCCAACGTCCAGCCGCACTCCGGTGCCCAGGCCAATGCAGCTGTGCTGCACGCCCTGGTCAACCCGGGCGACAAGATCATGGGCCTGTCCCTGGCTCACGGTGGTCACCTGACCCACGGCATGAAGCTCAACTTCTCCGGTCGGCTCTACGAGGTCATCGCCTACGAGGTCGATCCGGAGACCATGCTCATCGACATGGACAAGGTCCGCGAGCAGGCCCTGGCCGAGCGTCCGAAGGTCATGATCGCCGGTTGGTCCGCCTATCCGCGCACCATCGATTTCGAGGCGTTCCGCTCCATCGCCGACGAGGTCGGTGCCTACCTGTGGACCGACATGGCCCACTTCGCGGGGCTCGTCGCCGCGGGCCTGCACCCTTCCCCGGTGCCGCACTCCGACATCGTGTCCACCACCATCCACAAGACCCTGGGCGGCCCGCGTTCCGGCATGATCCTGGCCAAGCAGGACTACGCCAAGAAGCTCAACTCCGCAGTCTTCCCGGGTCAGCAGGGTGGGCCGCTGATGCACGTCATCGCCGCCAAGGCCATCGCCCTGAAGATCGCCGCCACCGAGGAGTTCCGCGACCGTCAGGCCCGCACCATCGAGGGCGCCAAGCTCATCGCCGAGCGCCTGACCGCCGCGGACTGCAAGGCCGCCGGCATCGACGTCCTCACCGGTGGCACCGACGTCCACCTGGTCCTGGCTGACCTGCGTAACTCCGAGATGGACGGCCAGCAGGCCGAGGATCTCCTCCACGAGGTCGGCATCACCGTCAACCG
>CAZTIZ010000050.1:0-15598 GCA_964613845.1 uncultured Corynebacterium sp. | reverse complement strand
GGCGTAGATGCCGTCGACGTTGGTGCGCATGTGATCGTCGATGGCGATGGCACCGCGCTCGGTGAGTTCGACGCCGGCGTTCTCCAGGCCGAAGCCCTCGACGCGCGGGCGGAAACCAACGGAGACGAGCACCCGGTCGACGGTGAGGGTCTCGGTCTTGTCGGAGCCCTTCTTCTGGTAGTCGACCTCGACGGAGTCACCGTTGTCACGCACGGCGGTGGTGGCGTGGCCGGGCAGGAGCTTGACGCCCATCTTCTTGTAGGCCTTGGCGATGACCTTGGAGACCTCGGGGTCCTCGTTCGGCAGGACGCGGTCCATGAACTCGATGACGGTCACGTCCACGCCGTAGTTGCCCAGCACGTAGGCGAACTCCATGCCGATGGCGCCGGCACCTACGATGACCATCTTCTCCGGGGCGACGGGATCGAGGATCTGCTCCTCGTAGGAGACGACGTTCTCGGAGAACTCGACCCCGCGGAGGTTGTTGACCACGGAGCCGGTGGCGATGATGCAGTCATCGAAGGTCAGGGTCTTGCCGGCGTCCTTGCCCTCACTGACCTCGATGGTCGTGGCGTCCGTGAAGGTGCCGAAGCCGTCGACCTCGGTGATCTTGTTCTTCTTCATCAGGTAGTGGATGCCGCCGACGATTTTGTCGGACACCTGCCGGGAGCGCTTGTGGGCGTCCCCGTAGTTGAAGGAGACCTCACCGTTGATACCGAAGGTCTTCTTCTCGTGCTTGAAGATGTGGGCGACTTCGGCGTTCTTGATCAGCGCCTTCGATGGGATGCAGCCGACATTGAGGCAGACCCCACCCCAGTACTGCTTCTCGACGACAGCTACCTTCTTGCCCAGCTGGGCTGCTCGGATGGCGGCGACGTAGCCACCGGGGCCCGCGCCGAGTACTACAACGTCATAATGTTCAGTCACAGCCCCCAGGATACGGAACGTCGGCCGCACTGTCGTGCATTCGGTCCGATCCGTTGGTGGAGAGAGAAAACAGTGCCCGGACCCGACCGTGTGGGGTCGGGTCCGGGCACCGGGTGCGGTGGTGGCTAGATCCAGCCGAGGGCGACAGACAGCAGGCTGGATGCGGCGGAGCCGGCGTGGGCGGCACTGCCGAGTGCATCGCTGATGGCCAGGAAGATCTGCTCGAAAATGGTCATGGTGGGGAGTTGCCTCTCACTGGGGGTAGGTCGGGGACGGGCGCGACGGCCGGTGCTTCCGGGCGGATGCCCGCAAGCTTCCTGGTGTTTCAACGTTGCGGGAACCCGGGACGTTACAGGGAGCGGATCGCCACGGACTCCGCAGCCAACACCAAATATCACTCTAGTCACATGCGCCACAAGAGGCGGGAAATCCGGTATCTTCAGCAGTGAGGACCACCGCGGTGGCCCAGACCACCGGCCCGGGGGTATCCTACCCGCGGGTGGCCCCGTCGCGATTGTCGGCGGGGATGTTAACGTAACCGCCTGTACCCCCGATAGATGTTTCGAGGACCTGCCTGGTCCACCCCACCCGGCACAGGACCGGACCGCCATGCTCCTTCGGCAGGACCGGACCGGCGTCGGGCCCAGCGAAGAACCACGAGGAAAGACACAACATGACGCTCTCCCGCCGTATCGCAGCCCCGGTGGTTGCGGTTTCCGCCGTAGCCGCACTCTTCTCCGGGGTTGTCGCCCCGGCCGCCGGGGCGGGTGTCGCCCAGGTGTCGAACACCAGCCAGGCCGGGGGGCAGAACTACCCGGGCGCCGACATCGCCCAGGCCCGCATCCTGGACGGCGCCCCCGCTGATGCGGAGGAGCCGCTGTGGCGCGAGACCGTGCAGGAGAAGGCCGCCGAGTACGGCGCGGACCGGGTCCGGGAGATCTGGACCTACTCCCCCTCCATGGACCGCAACATCCCGCTGGTGGTCATCTCCCCGCCCGCAGATATGGGCCCGCGCCCGGTGCTCTACCTGCTCAACGGCGGTGACGGCGGTGAGGGCCGCGCGAACTGGGTCATGCAGACCGACGTCGTCGAGTACTACCTGGACAAGAACATCCACGTGGTCATCCCGATGGAGGGCGCCTTCTCCTACTACACCGACTGGGTCACCGAGCAGCCCCAGCTGGGCGGAAAGCAGAACTGGGAGACCTACGTGGTCAAGGAGCTGCCCCGCCCGATCGAGCAGGAGCTCAACGCCAACGGCAAGCGGGCGGTCGCCGGCATGTCCATGAGCGCGACCACCACCCTGATCTACGGTCAGCAGTACCCGGACTTCTACGACGCCATCGGCTCCTACTCCGGCTGCGCCCAGACCGACCGTGACCTCGGCCGCATTTCCCTGGACCTGACCCTGGACCGCGCCGGCACCAACGGTGACGCGATGTGGGGCCCGACCGGCTCCCCGAACTCCCTGCGCAATGACGCGCTGGTCAACGCATCGCTGCTCGGCCAGGTCGACCACGTCTACGTCTCCAACGCCTCCGGCACCGCCGGCCGCTGGGACGTGGCCACCAGCCCGCGCCTGGCTGATGTCCCGGATGAGCTCCGCTTCATCCCGATGACCGAGACCATCCTCGTCGGTGGCGTCATCGAGGGTGCGACCAACAAGTGCACCCACGACCTCAAGGCCAAGCTTGAGGCCGAGGGCATCAACCACGTCGACTGGAACTTCCGCAACACCGGCACCCACTCCTGGGGTTACTGGCAGGACGACATGCGCGGCTCCTGGGCCACCTACGCCCGCGCCTTCGACCTCGAGAACGAGGCAGACTCCTGGCAGTACAACTAACCTGCTGATCCCACGGCCGTGACCCCGACCCGGGTCACGGCCGTGTCGTCTTCCCGGACCCGGCCCCACAACGCTGCGTAGAATCCGGGGATGATGACTACCCCTGACACCGACTTCCTGCTCGACATCGACTCCCCCGAGGCCCTCGCCTGGGCCCGGGCCCACTCCGACGCCACCTTCGAGGACCTCGACGCCGATCCGCTGCGCGGGGAACTGGCCGGAGATATCCGCGCCGCCCTGGACACCGAGGACCGCATCCCCTACGTCGTCCGACGCGGGGACCTGCTCTTCAACTTCTGGCGCGACGCACAGCACCCCCGCGGCCTGTGGCGCACCACCACCCTGGACAGCTACCTCAGCGACGCCCCACAGTGGCGGGTGCTGCTCGACGTCGACCGACTCGCCGGGCAGGAGGACGAGAACTGGGTATGGAAGGGCGCCCGCGTCCGCTCCCCCGGCCATGACCGCGCCCTCGTGCGCCTGTCACGCGGTGGCGCGGACGCCGTCGTCATCCGCGAGTTTGACCTGATCAACACCACCTTCGTCACCGAGGACCCCTTCCTCGTCGAGGAGGCGAAGACGAGCGTCAGCTGGGTCGACCGGGACACCATCATCATCGGCACCGACCTCGGCGAGGGATCACTGACCACCTCCGGCTACCCCGCCCAGGCACGCCGCTGGCGCCGCGGCGAGCCCCTCAGCGCCGGCGAGGAGATCTTCGCCGGCGAGCCCACCGACGTCGCCGTCGGAGCGGGCGCCGACACCACGCCGGGCTGGGAACGCATCCTCGTCCACCGCTCCCTCGACTTCTACCGCGCCCGCCGCCACGTCCTCACCGACGCGGGCCTGCGCGAGATCGAGGTGCCCGACGACTGCGAGATCAGCATCCACCGCCAGTGGCTGTTTCTCCTGCCCCGACAGGACTGGGCCGGCATCCCCGCCGGCGGCCTCGGCGTCATCGACTTCGATCGCTTCCTCGCCGGCGAACGCGATATCCGCCCCGTCTTCACCCCGGGCCCCGGCACCGCCCTCCAGGACCTCAACTTCACCGAACACCACCTCCTGCTCACCCTGCTCGACGACGTCGCCACCGAGATCCTCGTCGCCGACCTCGACGACCCCACCGCGCCGGCCACCCGCCTCGACCTGCCCGACCTGTCCACCGCGCACGTCGTCGCCACCGCCCCGCTCCACGGCGACGAGGTGTGGATCTCCACCTCCTCCTTCACCCGCCCCGCCACGCTGCTGCGCATCGACCTCGCCGTCGGCCGCGAGCCCACCCCGGCGCGCCGGGCACCGCTGCTTTTCGACGCCACCGGGCTGGTGACCCGCCAGCACTGGGCGACCTCGGCGGACGGGACGCGTGTCCCCTACTTCATCACCGGTGATTTCTCCGTGGCGGGGCCGCGGCCGACGCTGGTGCACGCCTACGGGGGTTTCGAGGTGTCGTTGACGCCCGCACACTCCCCGGTGAGGGGGTTGGCGTGGTTGGAGCCGGGCCATCTGTTTGTGCAGGCGAACCTGCGCGGTGGCGGTGAGTTCGGGCCGGAGTGGCACTCGCAGGCGGTGAAGCGGGAGCGGATGAAGGTCTTCGAGGATCACCGGGCGGTGCTGGAGGATCTGCTGGAGCGCGGCTATACCTGTCCGGAGATGCTGGGCATCCGGGGCGGGTCCAACGGGGGTCTGCTGACCTCGGGGGCGTTGACGCAGTATCCGGAGTTGTTCGGGGCCGCGGTGGTGCAGGTGCCGTTGACGGACATGTTGCGCTATCACACGTGGTCCGCGGGGGCGAGCTGGATGGCGGAGTATGGGGATCCGGAGGATCCGGGTGACCGGGCGGTGATCGAGCGGTATTCGCCGCTGCACAATGTCGCCTCCCGACAGCGGCGCCCCTATCCGCCGGCCCTGGTGACCACCTCCACCCGTGACGACCGGGTGCATCCGGCACACGCCCGGCTCTTCGCGGAGGAGCTGGCGCGGCAGGGCCAGCCGGTGGACTACTACGAGAACATCGAGGGAGGTCACGCGGGTGCGGCGGATAACTCCCAGGTGGCGCTCGTGGAGTCGTTGATCCACACGTGGTTGAGGCAGCGGCTGGTTGCGCGGGTATCATCACCTGGAAATGACTAGCAGAAGGCTGCGTGCCACCCCCGTGCCCGGTACCCGTGACGGTTATACCGGGATCGACTTCAACCTCGGTTTCCACGTGCGCGCCTACCGGCTGGACCTGGACTACCGGATCCAGCCGAACCGGTTGTCGGGCACGGCGGAGCTGCAGGTCGACACGTATGAGGAACTGGGCACCATGTCCCTGGACCTGTCCGATCACCTGCGGGTGCAGCGGGTCACGGCCACCGGCAGTGCCGGGGTGGCGGTGCGGGTGGCCCGGTTCCGGCACCGGGCGGGCAAGCTGCGCATCACCTTCGCGGAGCCGGTGCCGGTGGACCATGAGTTCGTGCTGTCGATCCGGTATGTGGGTACCCCGCAGCCGGTGCGTAGCGCCTGGGGGGAGATCGGCTGGGAGGAGTTGAGCAACGGTGCGCTGGTGGCCTCCCAGCCCTGTGGTGCGCCGAGCTGGTTCCCCTGTGACGACACCCCGGATGAGAAGGCGTACTTCGATATTCTCATCAGCGTCGATGACCCTTATGTGGCCATCGCCAACGGTGTGCTGGTGGAACGCCGGGCGGCCGGTTCCCGGACCACCTGGCACTATCGGCCCGAGCAGCGGATGGCGACCTACCTGGCGACCATCCAGATCGGTGAGTACCAGCTGCTGGAGCTGGCCTCCGCGCCGGTGCCGGTGCGCGCCTGGGTACCCCCGTCGCTGCGGGAGGGCTTCCTGGTGGACTTCGCCGATCAGGCGCGCATGCTCGACCACTACCGACAGCTGTTCGGCCCCTACCCCTTCAGTGAGTACTCCGTGGTCCTCACCGAGGACGAGTTGGAAATCCCCCTGGAGGCGCAGGGGTTGTCGATCTTCGGCGCCAACCACGCCCGCGGTGACCACGCCTGGGAGCGGTTGATCGCCCACGAGCTGTCCCACCAGTGGTTCGGCAACTCCCTCGGGCTGGCCCAGTGGAACGACATCTGGCTCAACGAGGGCTTCGCCTGCTACGCCGAGTGGCTGTGGTTCGAGCATTCCGCCGACCGTCCCGCGGCCGAGTCCGCCCGCACCCACTACCGGGAGCTCGCCGCCAAGCCGCAGGACCTGCTGCTGGCGGACCCGGGGCCGGCGGACATGTTCGACGACCGCGTCTATAAGCGTGGCGCGCTGACCATCCACGCGCTGCGCTGCCTGCTCGGCGACGACGCCTTCTTCCGCGCGATCCGCCGGTATGTCGCCGCCGGCGCCCACTCGGTTGTCGAACCGGTCGACCTGAAACGGGAGGTGCTGGCGCAGGCCCACGCCCTCGGCATCCCCGACACCGAGGTGGATGAGCTGTGGGCGGCGTGGTTGAACCGGCGCGAACTGCCCGCCTTCCCGGAACCGCGGGGCTGAGTCGGCGGCGATGAGGTATCTGACGCTGGCCACCGCCATCGCGGGGGTCTCGGGTTTCGTCGTCATCATCGTGGCGGCCTGGGCGCTGGGCGAGGACGTGGATCTCACCACGGACTTCAACGCCTACTGGGGGCTGTTCTTCGCCGGGACGGGCGTGCTCACCGGCTTCATGCAGGAGACCACCCGGGCGGTGTCGGCGGCCCGTCAGGCGGGCCCGGACGTGGTCGTGGCCGGGCGGGGTACCGCCCGGCCCCTGCTGGTGGCGGGCGGGGTCGCATTGCTCACCGCAGCGCTGATCGCGGTCACGGCACCGGCGTGGATGTCGCTGGTGCTGGGTTCGCACCAGGGGTTGGGGGTGGGCCTGCTGGCGCTCGGCCTGGCCAGTTATGCGGTGCAGGCGGGGGTGTCGGGTGTGCTGTCGGGCTGTCAGCTGTGGCGGCAGTACGCCGCGCTGGTGGCGGTGGATTCGGGCATCCGTATGATCATCGCGGTCATCGCGTGGCTGGCGGGGTGGGGCCTCGTCGCCTTCCTGGTGGTCACGGTGGTAGGTGCGGGCACCTGGGTGCTGATCGCGGCGTCCTCGGCGCAGGTGCGTTCCGCGCTGCGCTCGGCGGTCACGGATGTCTCCCCGCGGGAGTTCCTGCGGCAGGCGGGCACGGCGATGGCGGCCTCGGGTGCGACGGCGGTGCTCATCACCGGCTTTCCGACGCTCGTGCGCATCACCAACCCGGACACCACCGGGCAGGCGGTGACCGCCGCGGCCGTCATCTACGCGGTCACCCTCACCCGCGCGCCGCTGCTGGTGCCACTACAGCAGTTCCAGTCGGCGATCATCGTGCGGTTCGTGCGCCACGAGGGGTCACCCTTCGCCGCGCTGGCCGGGCCGGTGGGACTGGTGTGGGGCATCGGTGTGCTGGGTGCGGGGGCTGCCTGGTTGCTGGGACCGTGGCTCATGGAGGTGATCCTGCGCAACGAGATCTTCGCGGTGCCCGGTCACGTCCTAGCACTGCTGACACTCGGGGCTGCGTGCACCGGCACGCTGATGGTCACCGGCGCCGCGTCGCTGGCGGTGGGCCGGCACGGTTTCTATCTGAGCGGCTGGGTGATGTCCACCATCATCGCGGTCAGCCTGCTGCTCGGCCCCTGGGAGCTAGCCACCGCCGCAGCACTCGCGCTGATCATCGGCCCGCTGGGAGGGCTGGTCGTCCACGCGGTGGGGCTGTCACGCGCGCCCCACCAAGCGGAGGTGCCGGACGTATAGGGTGAAGGCATGACGAACATGCTGGTGACCGGTGGAGCCGGGTTCATCGGGGCGAACTTCGTGCGACACACGCTCGCGCATCACCCCGGGTACTCGGTCACGGTGGTGGACAAGTTAACGTATGCGGGCAACCGCGAGAACCTCGCCGGCCTGCCGGCGGACAGGCTGCGCTTCGTCGAGGGCGATATCTGTGACGCCACCCTGATCGATGAACTGGTCCGCGACAGCGACGTGGTGGTCCACTTCGCGGCGGAATCGCACAACGACAACTCCCTGGATGATCCGTGGCCCTTCGTCCACACCAACATCGTGGGAACCTACACCCTCCTGGAGGCCGTGCGCCGCCACGGCGTGCACCTGCACCATGTCTCCACCGACGAGGTCTTCGGTGATCTCGCACTCGATGACCCGAACCGTTTCACTGAGACCACCGCCTACGCCCCCTCCTCGCCATACTCGGCGACCAAGGCTGGATCCGACCACCTGGTGCGCGCCTGGGTGCGCTCCTTCGGGATCAGCGCCACCCTGTCCAACTGTTCCAACAACTACGGCCCCTACCAGCACATCGAGAAGTTCATCCCCCGGCAGATCACCAACATCCTCTCCGGGCTGAGCCCGAAGCTCTACGGCACCGGCGAGCAGGTCCGGGACTGGATCCACGTCGACGACCACAACACCGCCGTCCACCTCATCCTGGACAGGGGCAGCCCGGGTGAGACCTATATCATCGGCGCGGACAACGACCACGTGAACAACAAGCAGGTCATCGAACTGATCTGTGAGCTGATGGGCGCCGAGGGCTACGAGCACGTCACCGACCGGCCGGGCCACGACCTGCGCTACGCCATGGACTCGACGAAGCTGCGTGAGGAACTCGGCTGGACACCGCGCTACACCGACAACGAGACCGGCATGCGCGAGGGGTTGATCCAGACCATCGACTGGTACCGCGACAACGAGCAGTGGTGGCGTGCGGCCAAGGACGGCGTCGAGAAGCAGTACGCGAAGCGGGGTCAGTAGATGCAGATCGACTCCACCCCCATCGACGGACTGCTGGTTGTCCACCTCGACGTCCACGGCGACGGACGCGGCTGGTTCAAGGAGAACTGGCAGCGGGCGAAGATGACGGCCCTCGGGTTGCCGGACTTCGGACCGGTGCAGAACAACATCTCCCACAACGCGGCTACGGGTGTGACCCGGGGGCTGCACGCCGAGCCCTGGGACAAGTACGTCTCGGTGGCCCACGGCGCGGTCTTCGGGGCCTGGTGTGATCTGCGGGAGGGCTCCCCCACCTACGGTCAGACCCACACCCAGGAGATCACGCCCGGGGTCGCGGTCTACGTCCCCCGCGGTGTGGCCAACGGCTTCCAGGCCCTGGCCGACGACACCTCCTACACCTACCTGGTCAACGACCACTGGTCGCCCGAGGCGGAATACTCCAACGTCAACCTCGATCTGATCGACTGGCCGCTGGAGCCGACGGAGATCTCCGGGAAGGACCGGGATCACCCGGCCCTGGCTGAGGCCACCCCGGTGCCGCCCCGGAAGATCCTGGTCACCGGCGCCGACGGCCAACTCGGCCGCGCCCTGCGCGGGGTCTTCCCCCAGGCGGAGTTCTGCACCCGTACCGAGCTCGACATCACCTCCCCTGACCTGGCCGACGCCCGCCCGTGGCGCAGCTACTCCACCATCATCAACGCCGCCGCCCACACCGGCGTCGATGCCGCGGAGGCGGACCGGGCCACAGCCTGGGCGGTCAACGCGGGCGGCCCGGCCAACCTCGCGCGCGTGGCCGCCGACAACCACCTCACCCTGGTGCACGTCTCCTCCGACTATGTCTTCGACGGCACCCGGGAGAGCTGGAGCGAACAGGACCCGTGGGGCCCCCTGGGCGTCTACGGCCAGTCCAAGGCCGCCGGGGACATCGCCGCAGCCACCGCCCCCCGCCACTACATCGTGCGCACCAGCTGGGTGGTGGGTGAGGGGCGCAACTTCGTCGACACCATGGCCGACCTGGCTGAACGCGGCGTCCACCCCAGGGTGGTCAATGACCAGGTCGGACGCCTGAGTTTCGCCGGAGAGATCGCCGCCGGAATCCGCCACCTGCTGGGAGGTCGGGCAGAATACGGCACCTACCACCTCAGCAACTCCGGGCAGCCCGCCTCCTGGGCTGATGTGGCGATGGCGGTCTACGCCTCCACCGGCTACGACCCCGCCGACATCACCCCTGTCAGCACCGCGCAGTACTACGGCGACAACCCGCACGCCCCCCGGCCGGCCCACAGCACCCTGGACCTGTCGAAGATCACCGCCACCGGTTTCACTCCCACCGACTGGCGCGTGGGCCTGGCCCTGCACCTGGCCACCCGCAACTGAAAGGACTCCTCCCGCACATGAAGGGCATCATCCTCGCCGGCGGATCCGGCACCCGCCTCTATCCCATCACCAAGGGCATCTCGAAGCAGCTCATGCCCATCTACGACAAGCCGATGATCTACTACCCGCTGACCACACTGATCCAGTCGGGCATCCGGGAGATCCTGATCATCACCACACCGGAGGACTCCGAGGCCTTCCGACGCCTGCTCGGCGACGGCTCGGACTGGGGCATCAGCCTCAGCTACGCCGTCCAACCCTCCCCCGACGGACTGGCCCAGGCCTTCCTCATCGGCGAGGAGTTCATCGGGGGTGATTCCGTGGCACTGGTGCTCGGCGACAACATCTTCGACGGCTACCAGCTCTCCTCCTCCCTGCGCGACTGCCTCGACCCGGTCGGCGGTACCGTCTTCGCCTACGAGGTCTCCGACCCGCAGCGCTATGGCGTCGTGGAATTCGATGAACGGGACCGGGCGGTGTCCATCGAGGAGAAACCCGCCGACCCGAAGTCGAACCACGCCGTGGTGGGCCTGTACTTCTACGACAACCGGGTCATCGAGATCGCGCGCTCCATCCGCCCCAGCGATCGCGGGGAACTGGAGATCACCAGCGTCAACGAGGCCTACCTCCGGCGCGGTGAGCTCAAGGTCAAACGGCTCCACCGCGGCGACGTGTGGCTCGACACCGGCACCATCGACTCAATGAGTGAGGCCGCCTCATATGTCGAGGTGATCCAGAAACGCACCGGTCAGGTCATCGGCTCCCCCGAGGTCGCCGCCTACCGGGCCGGTTTCATCAGCGCCGGCGAGCTTGAGGAACTGGCCCATCCGCTGCTGAAGTCCGGCTACGGGAACTACCTGCTCAGCGCGCTGCGAGAGCCCTGAGACCTCACGCTTTCACCGGGCGTCGAGACGCGAACACGCCCAACATCACCCGACATAGCCAGTGGTAGAGGCGGTAGACCGTGGCGACCGCACGCGACTCCGACATCATCCCCAGGTTCGGGTTGTCGATGCGGTACTCCATACCGGCGAGGTACCCGGCACCCGAGACCTGCCGCAGAGGCTGCACCCTCCGGCGTAACTGGAAGGTCGCCGGTAGATCCCGCAGCAGCAGACCGAGGGACTTCAGTTTGAGCCCGAGGCGTCCTTCCTTTACCGCGATCAGCCACAACGCCAGGTTCACCGCCAGAACCTGGGGTGCGAGAACCGCGATCACCGAGGCTGGCCATACACTCAGGATCAGGATGTGGCGGTTACGTTCGATATAGATCCACTTGTGATCACCCTTGGCGTAGTCGTAGTCGTGAGTGACCTCAGCACCATGACATAGCCCGATGCGCTGACCCGCCAGCAGGAGCCGCGCGGAGAAGTCCGTATCCTCGTGATACATGAAATAGAGCTCCTCCATCCCACCGAGCCGACGCCACCATTGCGTGCGGACCACCAGGCAGGCCCCGGAAGCGATGGAGATGTCCGACCACCCCGCCGACTTACGCGGCATCTCCCCCAACCCCTCCACCCAGGACAACGCCGAGATGTGTAGAGCGTTGCCAGCGGAATTAACGGTGCCGTCCGGCAGCAGCAGATACGGCATCCACGCCGCGTAGTCCGTATCCACCCCCGAGCGCAGGGTGTCCAGCAGACTGGGGTCCTCCACCACGGTGTCTGGGTTAAGGAAGAAGAGCAGGTCGACATCATCGACGACCGTCTCAGCCCCGATGTTGCAGCCTGCGGCGAAGCCCCCGTTGTCGTGCTCGATAATCGTCACGCCGTGTCGACGCAGGGCAGCCCCCGACACATCGTCAAGTACCCACGGCTTCCTATTGTCGACGACGACCACGCGGTCTCCCTCGCGCAGCTGGTCGGCGAAGGAGTCGACGAGGGTAAGGACATCGCGCTCATGTCCATAGGAGACGATGACCACCCCGATCCGAGCACGCGCGGTGTTCTCCGACATCAACGATCCCTTCAGGTCTGGGGCAGATTCTCCCGGTAGCATACCGTCGACACCGCCACGGCCACCGGAACGCCTCTTCCACCCACCCCTGCGCCTCCATGTTTGCCACCGGAGAAAGGCCCGCCCGGGCGCCTGCCCTCCTTTCCCGCACCGCTGCACTAGGCTCAGTGCAATCATGGATGTCACAGATTCTCATAACTTCTCGGACACCTGGCTCATCGTCCCCTGTTATAACGAGGCCACCGTGATCCGGGAGGTTCTCATTAACGCCCGCGAGACGTTCCCCAACATCGTGGCCGTCAATGACGGCTCCCGCGATAATTCGGCCCAGGAGATCCACGCCGCCGGCGCCCACCTCGTCAACCACCCGGTCAATCTCGGTCAGGGCGCGGCTCTGCAGAGCGGCGTCGAGTATGCCCGGGCACAGCCCGGTGCGAGGTATTTCGTCACCTTCGACGCCGACGGTCAGCACCAGGTCAAGGACGTGGTCCGCATGCTCGGACGCCTGCGGGAGGAGGAGGTGGACATCATCGTGGGCACCCGGTTCGGGCGCCCCCGCGCCGAGGGCGACCAGGTGCCCTGGCTCAAACGAGTGGTGCTCAGGACCGTGGTCTTCCTCTCCCCCACCACCCGGAAGCTGGGGCTGACCGACGCCCACAACGGTCTGCGCGTGTTCAACAAGAAGGTCGCCGAGGAGATGAACATCCGCATGAACGGGATGTCACACGCCTCGGAGCTGGTCTCCATGATTGCGGACCGGAAGTGGCGGGTGTCGGAGGAACCCGTGGACATCCTCTACACCGAATACTCGATGAGCAAGGGTCAGTCGCTCATCAACGGTGTCAACATCCTCGCCGATGGACTACTGGCCAGGAGGCTGCCGTGATCGCCACGCTCATTCAGGCACTGCTGCTCATCGCGTTTTTCGTGGTGGCGTTCTATTTCATCTCCAATCGACGTAAGTCCCGGGCCAAGGCGGGGGTGAAGATCGGCTTCCTGCTCTTCATCATCGTTGCGGTGTGGGCGGTGCTGCGACCGGATGATCTCACCGTGCTCGCCAACTGGCTGGGGGTCGACCGGGGCACCGATCTGCTGCTGTATGTACTGGTCATCGCCTTCATGTTCACGACCCTGTCCACCTGGATCCGCTTCCGGGAGCAGGAACTGCGCTATGCCCGGCTGGCGCGCGCGGTGGCCCTGCAGAACGCGGTCCGCCCGGACGGGGAAACCCCCCGCGGCGTCGACCCGCTGGAGGTCGACGAGGGCAGGTCCGCCCGGCAGAACTGACTGGCCGGGCCCGTTCAGTGGCCCTTCGGCACCCGGATCACCTGGCCGACACTGATCAGGTTGGGATTGGTGATCGAGGGGTTCGCCACCACCAGCCGGTGGTGGAGATCGCCGTTGCCGTAATGGTGCTGGGCGATGCTCCACAGGGTCTCGCCGCTGCGCACCCGATGTTCGTGGTAGGCGGTGTAGTCGGGCATGATCTGTCGGCCCAGGATGACCGGCACCACGGCCCGGTCATGGATGGATCCGTCTTTCGGGGAGACGTGGAAGACCTCAAGAAAAGCCACGACCTGGTGGAAGGCCGCCCCGGAAAGATCGGCTTCGGTCTGGAACTGGTGGTGGCCACCCACGTTGCCGGGCCCGGAGGCCATGAAGTGTCCGGTGAGTTCGGCGGAACCTGCCACGATCCGGTAAACATATTCAGCCTCGAAGGCCCCTCCCGCGACACCGGCGATCTGGAGGGTGTCGCCGATGATGTCGTAGGCCTGGGGTTGCTGGACGGTGATGCTCATGATGACTCCTCGTGGTCTACCGACGAGGAGAGCGGCACACCGCCGTTCTGTGGGCCGTGCCCCGTCAGTATGGGGCGGGCACCTGAAAAAGCAGGTGAGACCACCATCACACGGACCGGGCGTACGGGTCAAGGCCCCGGCATCCGCCACCGTGCGGTGTCAGCCGCGAAAGTAGTCCACCGTGCGGGCCACACCCTCGGCGATGGGGGTCAGCGGCTCCCACCCGAGAACCTCGTGGGCCCGGCCGTAGGACAGGGCGGAACGCGGCAGGTCCCCCAGGCGGGCCGGGGCGTGCTCCGGGTGGTCCCCGGCCCCGGCGGCCTCCGCCACGAGGGAGTGCAGCTGCCGGTCGGTGGTCTCCACGGCGGTGCCGATGTTGAAGCGCATACCGCCGCCCCTCTCCCCAGACGCGAGGTAGAAGGCGCGCACGACGTCACCGACGAAGACATAGTCGCGGGTGTTGGAGCCGTCGCCGAAAACCCGGGTGGGCTCGCCGGCGAGCAGCCGCTGGGAGAAGATCGCCACCACCCCGGCCTCCCCGTGGGGGTCCTGGCGCGGGCCGTAGACATTCGCCGGGGCGATGTGGGAGCAGTCCAGGCCGTAGAGGTGGCGGTAGGTGTTCAGGTACACCTCGCCGGCGTATTTGCTGGCCGCGTACTGCGAGTGCGGGTCCACCGGGGTGTCCTCGGTGACGGGGAAGCTCTCGGGCAGACCGTAGATCGACCCGCCCGAGGTGGTGTGGATGACCTTGCGCACCCCGTGCCGCCGGGCGGCCTCCGCCAACCGGATGGTGGCCAGGATATTGGTCTGGGCATCGTGCAGTGGATCGGCCACGGAGTTGCGCACGTCGATCTGCGCGGCGAGGTGGAAGATCACCTCGGGGCGGTGCGTCTCGACGAGCGCGTCGAAGTCGACGTCGAGCAGGTCGGCCTCGATGAAGTGCAGTTTCCCGCTGGCCCGGGCGCCCACCAGGTTCACCAACCGACCGTGGGAGAGGTTGTCCACGACGACGACATCGTGGCCTTCAGCGATGAGCAGATCAACCAGGTGGGAGCCGATGAAACCGGCGCCGCCGGTGACGAGAGTACGCATGCGGATCACTGTATCAGCGCCCGACGCCCCCGCCGGGTGGATCCGGCGGGGGCGTCGGGGGAGGGAGGACTCAGATCAGGCCGGTCAGTGACCGCGTCGGATCCACTCCTCCAGGTGCGGGGCCTCGGCACCGATGGTGGTGTGGTCGCCGTGGCCGGTGCGCACGATCGTCTCGGCGGGCAGGTCCAGGACGGACTTCTGCAGGGACTCGATGATCGTGTCGAAGGAGGAGTACTTGCGACCCGTGGCGCCGGGACCGCCCTGGAACAGGGTGTCACCGGAGAACAGCTCGTTGGCCTCGGGCAGGTACAGACAGCACGAGCCGGGCGAGTGGCCCGGGGTGTTGAGCACCTGCATCTCCGCGCCGGCGATCTGGAAGATCTGGTCGTCGGCGAGGTCCTCGTGGGACAGGCCCGGGTGGGTCTCGTCCCACAGCATCTGGTCACCGGGGTGGACCCAGATCGGGGCGTCGAGCTTTTCCGACAGTTCGGGCGCGACGGTGATGTGGTCGTTGTGGGCGTGGGTGCAGATGATGCCCTTGACCTTGCGTCCCGCCACCTTGTCGATGATGGGGGCGGCGTCATGGGCGGCATCGATGATGAACACCTCGGAGTCATCGCCGACGATCCAGATGTTGTTGTCGACGTCCCATTCACCGCCGTCGAGAATGAACTTTCCGGAGGTTTCGACGTGGTCGATGCGCAGGCTGCTCATTACAGGATCACCACCGATCGCAGGACATCGCCGGCCTTCATGGTGTCGAAGGCCTCCTCGACCTCGTCGAGGCCGATGCGTTCGGAGACGAACTTGTCGAGTGGGAACCGGCCCTGCAGGTGCAG
>CAZTIZ010000049.1:0-15682 GCA_964613845.1 uncultured Corynebacterium sp. | reverse complement strand
CCGTCGGCACCGTCGAGCAGGTCATCGACCGCACCATGGAGTTCGCCGACTGGGTGGGTGACTACCAGCGCCAGCTCTTCCTCATGGACCACGCCGGCCTGCCCCTGGAGGTCGTCCTCGACCAGATCGAGATCCTGGGCACCCAGGTCGTGCCCGAGCTCCGCCGCCGCATGGAGGCCCGCCGCCCCGGGCACGTGCCGGACAACCCGCCCACCCACGCCAGCCTGGGCGCCGACCGGGGGCACCCGCACTTCCAGGTCAGTCCCGGCCGGGCGGATGGCGACACCGCGCAGTAAACCCACGACACCAAGGAGATCTCCGCCATGCGTACCCTGACCGTCATCACGGCCGGGCTGTCCACCCCGTCCTCCACCCGCCAGGTCGCCGACGCCATCGCCGCGGCAGTCAACACCGCGGTCACCGCCCGCGGCGAGGGCCTGGACGTCCACGTCATCGAACTCCGCGGCCTGATGAACGACCTGGCCCGGGCGATGACCTCCGGCGGCATCAGTACCCCGGCCCTCGACCAGGCACGCACCCGATTGTCCGACTCCGACGGACTGATCGCGGTCAGCCCGGTCTTCCAGGCCAGCTACTCGGGCCTGTTCAAGATGTTCTTCGACGTGCTGGGCACCGACGCCCTCAACGGCATGCCGACCATCATCGCCGCCACCGCCGGCACCAGCCGCCACTCCCTCATGCTCGACCACGCCATGCGACCCCTGCTGACCTACCTGCGGGCGACCGTCGTACCGACCGGTGTCTTCGCCGCCACCGAGGACTGGGGCAGCGGAGAAGGCGGAGCAGACTTCGAGCGCCGGGTGGCCCGGGCAGCCGGGGAACTGGCCGACCTCATGCTCGCCGACGCCGCCAGCGTCGGCGGACTGGGCGGGGCCACCGCCCTCGGCCAGGCCACCACCCGGCGCCGCAGCTCCGGAGTCGACCCGGCCGAGGACCTGACGCCGTTTGAGGAACTGCTGCGCGGTCACGACGGATCCGGGGACCCCGGCGAAGAGGGCACCTACCGGATCTAGGGCGCAGGCCCTCTGCAGGTTGCCCGAATTCAGTCGCCCGAAAGCACGACTCCTTTCGGGCGACTGAATTCGGGCAACCACTCCCGCGCCACCACCCAGGATCAGGCTGGCGGCCGTTCCCCGCCACCGCCTCCGGCAGTGAACGCCGCGTCGAGCACCCGCGACCGCCGCTCCTGCCGACCCAGGTAGTCCGCGACTTCCCCCTGCCGGCGCGCCTCATCCCAGCCGAGCAGTACCGCGACCAACTCCCCCACCCGACCCAGGGACTGCGCATCGACCTTCCCCAGCGTACCCAGCGTCAGCCGCCGGTCCACCACATCCGCCAGGGTGCGGGCAGACTCTTCAGCCACCGCGAACACCACCTGGGCCAGAATGTCCCGACACCCTGAACCCGGCGCGATCTCCCGGCCCAGCCCGGTGTCTTCCGCGATCAGGGCGAGTATCTTCGCGTGTTCCGTGCCGTAGAGGCGTGCCAGGTGATCCCGGGTGAGCCGACTCACCGGCAAGTTGGGCAACATGCGGGCGGCCGCCCCGAAGGAATCGGCCACCGTGTCGTAATCGCCGAAGGAGGTCGACAGCGGTGCCCGGCGCGAGTCGAAGGCCCTGGTCGGCGGTAGTACACGGGCTGAGTCCCTAAGGACGACCTCCAGCACCTTCTCGCCCATCGCCCGGGCTGTGGTCCACTTGCCACCGGTGACCGTGAACAGCCCGGCCAGTCCCTGGCGCCGGTGGCTGCGCACCTCGAACCGCCGCGAGGAGGTGTAGACGTCCTCCCCGCCGGCCACCAGGGGGCGTACCCCCACGATCGTGTCATCGACGTCCTCCCGCCTCAGCGGTGCCACGCTCACCGAGTCGAAGGTCTCGCGCAGCAGGTTGACGTCCTCCTCCGTGGACACGGCGTCATCCGCCCCAGCGTCGGTGGGTGTGTCCGTCGGTCCCAGGACGGTGCGCCCCTGCCAGGGGTTGATGAGCATGTGTCGGCCGTTGCGGCCGCGTACGTATACCCCGTCCCGGCTGCCCAGGTCCCGGGTGACCAGGTGCACCCCCTTGGATTGGCGCACGCGTACCCCGGCGAGGCCAGCGCGGTGTCCGAGCACCTCCTCTACCCACGGTCCGGCTGCGTTGATCGTCACCGCCGAGCGGATCCGGCTCACCCGGCCGGTGAACCGGTCGGTGACCTCCACCCCGGTCACCCGACCGTCGTCCCCGCCCAGTAGGTCGGTGACCTCGGCGTGGTTGACCGCCGTGCCGCCGTCAGCGACGAAGGACTTGATGATCGCCAGCAGTAGCCGTTCCGGATGCAGGTTCAGGGTGTCGTCATGCCGCCACGCCCCCGCCAGCCCCTCCGGATTGAGCCAGGGCACCTGTCCCAACAACGCCGACCGGCCCACCCACCGGAAGCGCGGTGAACGGATGTCACGCGGCATCCGGACATTCCGGTTGAGCGCCATCGCCTCATACAGTGCCACCCCCGCGCCCAGCACCGGGGCCGCGGGTTTCGACCACTCATAGGCCGTGAGGAGAAAACTACGCGGCTGCACCAGGTGCGGGGCGGCAATTCCCAGATGCCGCCGCTCCGTCAGTGACTCCGCCACCACCCGGAAGTCATACTGCTCCAGGTACCGCAAGCCACCGTGGATCGCCTTCGTCGTCGCCGAGGACGTTGCACACCCGAAGTCCTCGCGTTCCACCAGCAAAGTGCGCAGACCACGCCCCGCCGCATGCCGGGCCGTCTGCACGCCCGAGATCCCACCCCCGATGACCACGACATCGTAATCGGTGCGCACCGGCCCACCCAGAGCACGGTCCGCACCTACCCCGGCGGCTGTCTTCTCAGGTGTCGTCATTCAACCAGTCTAGGATCCCCGGGCGCGCCGGGGTGTCGGTTTCACCCGGAGACAGTGGTGCTACAGGTCAGCTCAGGACAGGGCCGCCTGCAGTGCGGGCACGACGTCGGCCAGCGGCACGCTCTGCTGGGACTGGTCGGACAGGTTCTTCACGGCCACGGTGCCCTGTTCGAGTTCCTGGTCACCGAGGACGAGCGCGAACCGGGCATTGGCCCGGTCGGCGCCCTTCATCGCGCCCTTGAGGCCCCGGCCACCGTAGGCCATGTCGGTGGAGACCCCGGCTGCGCGCAGATCGTTGATCAGCAACGCCATGGCCCGACGGGCGGCATCCCCGAGGGCGACGCCGTAGACGTCGACGCGGCGGGAGGTGTCGAACTTCGCGTCGAGGTCCACCCCCTCGGCCGCCAGGGCGAGAACGGTGCGGTCGACGCCGAGGCCGTAGCCGATGCCGGACAGGTCCTGGCCACCGAGCTGGGCCATGAGGCCGTCATAGCGGCCACCGCCGCCGATACCGGACTGGGCGCCGAGGCCGTCGTGGACGAACTCGAAGGTGGTCTTGGTGTAGTAGTCCAGGCCGCGGACCATGCGCGGGTTGATCTCATAGGGCACGCCCATGTCGTCGAGCAGGCCGGTGACGGTCTCGAAGTTGGCGCGGCACTCGTCACAGAGGTGATCACGCATGAGCGGGGCGTCAGCGGTCAGCTCACGGACCTCCTCGCGCTTGTCGTCGAGCACACGCAGCGGGTTGATCTCCGCGCGCCGGCGGGTCTCCTCATCCAGCGGGAGGGCCAGGAGGAAGTCCTGGAGGAGCTGCCGGTAGGCGGGGCGGCAGTGACGGTCGCCCAGGCTGGTCAGCTCCAGGCGGAACTGCGACAGACCCAGGGTCCGGTAGGAACGGTCCGCCAGCGCGATGATCTCGGCGTCGAGCGCCGGGTCGTCGATGCCGATGGCCTCCACACCTACCTGCTGGAGCTGACGGTAGCGGCCCGCCTGGGGGCGTTCGTAGCGGAAGAAGGGGCCCGCATAGTTGAGCTTGACCGGCAGCTGGCCCCGGTCGAGGCTGTGCTCGATGACCGAGCGCATGACACCGGCCGTGCCCTCCGGGCGCAGGGTGACGGAACGCCCGCCACGGTCGGCGAAGGTGTACATCTCCTTGCTCACCACGTCCGTGGACTCCCCCACACCCCGGGCGAAGAGGGTGGTGTCCTCGAAGACGGGCAGCTCGATGTGCTGGAAACCCGCCAGGTGCGCCTGATGGATGAAGGTGTCACGCACGGCGAGGAACACCGGGGACACCGGCGGCACGTAGTCCGGCACGCCCTTGGGTGCGGACAGTGCCTTGAACTTATCGGTCTTCTGCTTGTCGCTCACGGCTACCTACAGTACCGCCCCGCCCGTCGGTGTCCGCTCACAGACCCGGGCGCGTCAGGAAGGGGTTGCCGGTGCGCTCAGCACGCATGGTCGTGGCGGGGCCGTGACCGGGCAGCAGCTGGAGGCTGTCCGCCAGCCCCCACACCGGACCGCCCAGGCTGGCAGTCATGGCCGCCGGGTCCGAGTGTTCCAGGTCGGTACGCCCGATCGAGCCCTGGAAGAGCACGTCGCCGGTGAAGGCGAACTCCCCGGCGGCCAGGACCACACAGCCCGGGGAGTGGCCCGGGGCGTGGAGGACGCGGAAATCGACGCCCGCCAGGGTGATCTCCTGCCCGTCGACCAGGTCACGCAGGTCGTCGACGGGGGTCATGTTCGCGGCGTCGAAGAGCACCTGTGACTGGCGGGACACCCCCTCGCCGGCGTCGAGCATGAAGGCGTCGGCGGGGTGGATGTGGACGGGCACGGTGAACCGGCGGGCGAGCCGGCCGGCGTCGCGGGTGTGGTCGATGTGGCCGTGGGTGAGCACCACCGCCTCCAGGGTCAGCTCGTGCTCAGCCAGAACCTCCACGACCCGGTCGTGGGTGTGCATGCCCGGGTCGATGACGACGGCGCGGCCCTCGTTGGCCAGGACATAACAGTTGGTCTGGTAGGGACCGGAGGCGAAACCCATGATCTGCATGGCCGGGAGTCTAGCGCCGGGTGGGACCCACACGTCTCAGTGGGGCGGGTGCTCCGGGGAGGGCTCCTCCGACAACGGTTCCGGCTCAGGGGTCGGCGGCGGAGTTCGGTCTGTCGGCGGCGGCATGCCACACAGCTCCCGGTAGCGCTCAGCGGAGACATCCATCCAGCCGTACATGCCACCGCACACCCTCTCGGCCTCCAGCATGCGCAGGTAGTCGGGATGGTCCTGACACTCCGGGGCCTGCCGGACAGAACCGTCGCTGTAGCGCCCCTGCTGCGGGCCCAGGCCGAAGATCAGGCACTCGACCAGCGCCGGTTCGGCCGGGGGCGGGACGGAGGAGGAGGTCGACGGTACCACCGACGCCTGATCCGGTTGCGGCTGGGGCTGCCGGGCGATGGAGGACTGCCGGTACTCATTCACGGTGTAGATCACATCTGTCAGGTTGCCCTCGCCGGGCAGCTCCGCCAGACCGATGTACGGGGTGGCGCAGTTGGTGCCGAGCATCCACCCGGAATTCAGCTCATTATCGGCCACCACATCACCGATGGCATTGCGCAGCTCAGCGCGGAGGACGGCATCCGGGTCGACTGCCCGGAAACTGACGTGGAACATCACGATGCCGCAGGCGTTCTGCGAGGCGGGGAACACCCCGTTATCCGGTCCCGCCAACGCTGTGGGGCCGGAGGCCTCGAAGACCCGGGTCCTGCCCTCCCAGCTGGTGTGGCGCCGGTAGTCACCCCACTCCGCGGGAGCGTCCGGGACCGGTGGCGGCAGCACGACGTCGACACCTGCGGCCGCCAGCATCTCTGCCGCATCCACGGTGTCAGTGGGATCCGCCCCGGGGGCACTGCTGGTGGTCGGTGCCGGGGTGGTGGCACCCTCCTCCCGCCCGCCGGGGTCCCGCATGAGCAGCGCCACCCCCACGCCCACCACCACGAGGATCAGCACCGCCACCAGAGCGATGAAAACACTGGCCTGCCGTCTGCCCATCGACGCCTCTCCTGTCCGGAAGGTGCACGTGAGCAGTGAGGATACCTGATCCTACGGGGCATGGAGAAGACATAACCCCGGTCCGGGTGGAGCCGGACCGGGGTGACTGGGGTGGGAATTAGTTCAGGGCGGCGAGGGCGGCATCGTAGTCCGGCTCGTCGGTGATCTGCTCGACGAGCTGGGTGTAGACGACCTTGCCATTCTCGTCGGCGACGACGACGGCACGCGAGAGCAGGCCCTTGAGCGGGGAGCCCTGCAGGGTCAGGCCGAAGTCCTCGCCGAAGGAGGAACGGAAGGCGGACCCGGCGGTGATGTTGTCGATGCCCTCGGTGGAGCAGAAACGACCGTGGGCGAAGGGCAGGTCGCGGGAGACGGCCAGGACGACGGTGTTGTCCAGGGAGGTGGCCCGGCCGTTGAACTCACGTACCGAGGCCGCGCACACACCGGTGTCCAGGGAGGGGAAGATGTTGAGCACGACGCGCTTGCCCGCCAGGTCGGCGTCGCCGAACTCGGCGAGGTCGGTGCCCACCAGGGTGAAGGAGGGGAGCTGTTCACCGACGGCCGGCAGCTCACCGGCGGTGGTGGTTTCAGTTTCTTGGAAGTAAACGGTAGCCATGTGCACCAGCGTAGAGACATCCTCCCCCGTGTGCCGACGCCGCCCCGGACCCGCCCGTGCCCCCGGGTACGGGCGGGTGGCTAAACTGTCCCGCAGGCGTGTCCCAGGACGCGATCCGTGCAATCGAACCCGGGAGGATGATCCAACGGTGACCAGTAACAGTCAACGCGGTGAGCAGGCCATGTCGCAGCTCGACCGTGAGATCAGGAGCCGCGACCGTGCAGAGAAGTCCAAGCCACTGAAGGTGGTCGCGATCTCAGCAGTCGCGATCCTCGCGATCGTCGGCGGCATCTGGTACGCCACCACGCGCACCGGCGACGATGACCTGGTGGCCTCGGAGGAGACAGCCAACCAGGAAGCTGAGGCACCGGCCATGGAGCCGTTGGCCATGCAGCGCGAGACCCCCCTCGCCGAGACAGTGACCTGTGAGTACATCGAGGCCGGGGAGCCCGCCGGGGGCGGTACCCCGCCCGAGCGCACCACGGACGTACCCACCACCGGCACCCTGGATGTCACCCTGGCTACCAACCGCGGTGATATCGACCTCACGCTCGACCGCACCACCGCGCCCTGCACCGTCAACGTCATCGAGCACCTGGCGGACACCGGCTACTACAACGACACCGTCTGCCACCGCCTGACCACCTCGGGCATCCACGTGCTGCAGTGCGGTGACCCGACCGGCACCGGTGCCGGTGGCCCGGGCTTCCAGTTCGCCAACGAGTACCCCACCGATGAGCTGGACACCACCGGCAGCGCGGTGATCTACCCGCGCGGTTCCATCGCGATGGCCAACGCCGGCCAGGACACCAACGGTTCCCAGTTCTTCCTCAACTACGACGACTCCCCGCTGGCACCCGACTACACCTACTTCGGGCAGATCAGCGAGGAGGGCCTGGCGGTGCTCGACGAGATCGCCGCCGACGGCGTTGAAGACGGTGCCGCCGACGGCCCGCCGGCCGAGGAGGTCCGCATCGAGACCGCGACCCTGGGCTAGGCACCGCACGCCGGGCCACAGCCCCAGGGCGGCTGTGAGAGCACCGGGACCGCATTTAGTCTATGCCTTTCATTCGGTTTCCCCGCCCTGTCAGCGGGTACACCACCTCGGATGATCGGGGATACGGGGACGTTCTCCCCACAATCTGATTGCGGCCCACTGCGTCCGAGGGTAAGGTCCGACAGGTCTGAACTCCTTTTTCCATTTCCCGGAGGAAATAATCATGAAGCTCTTCTCCCGCACCGGTCTGGCCGCCGCCGTGACCGCCGCAGCACTGTCCACCACTGTTCTGGCGGCCCCGGCGATGGCTGATGTGACGGGTTCGACCGGCTCCGCCGACCTGGTCACCATGAGCAGCGAGAACGACACGGAGAACAGCACCGGGGACATCGCCGACCTCTCCTCCAACCTCTCCGCCGATGACGGCGAGGACGGGTTCCTTTCCGATAAGGGCGCTGGCAGCATCAAGGATGCCACCAGCGCCCTGAGCCTGGTCAGCGTCGTGCTGACTGTCGCCACCGCCGTCATCGGCCTGGTCGGCATCCTCTAAACACTTCCCCACCAGCTCCTGCGGGACAGGAACACACCGCCCCGGCACCATGGCCCGGGCGGTGTTCTTCTCTCAGGACGGCTGGGGGTCTCGCGGTCCAGCGAAGAAATGGGAGGGATCAGGCAGGGGCGTCGAAACGCGAGAGGTCCCGGCGCTGCGCCAGACCCAGCTGCCCCAGGAAGGTGAGCATCGCCTCCGCGATGAGTCGGCGGCTGGCCGGTTTCACGAACTGGTGGCCCTCCCCCGGCACGAGCAGCATCTCCGGTGCCATACCCCGCCCGCGCAGGGCCTGTGCCATCTGCTCCGACTCGCTCGGCGGGACATTCGTGTCGCCCGCCCCGTGGACGAACAACACCGGCGAATCCAGGTACTCCACCAGGTTCAGGGGCGAGATCTGGACCAACAGCTCCCGGTCATGGATCGGGTAGCCGTACTTCGGATAGGCGGCTGAGGCCAGCCACGGCTCGGTGCCCGCGAAGTAGCTCTCGAAGCTGGTCATGCCGCAGGCGTCGATGATCGCGGAGAACAGGCCCGGATACAGGCACCCGGTGAGTAGCGCCAGATAACCACCGTAGCTGCGCCCGCCCAGGGCCACGCCCGTCGGATCAGCCACCCCGGCGTCGATGAGGAACTGGGCGGTGTCCGCCACGTCCGTGGCCGCCGCGAGCCGACCGTAGCGGTCATCGGCGTGCCGGAAGGCCCGACCGTTGCCCTTCGATCCTCGGATGTTGGGGGTGAAAACCGTGATCCCGGAATCCGTCAGGGCCGAGAGGATGTCATGGTTGACCGGCCGCGACTGCCCCTCAGGACCGCCGTGGAGATGGATGTACACCGGTTGCGGGGGCATCGTCTCCCCCGGTTCCTCCACCGGCCCGGCTCCACGGTAGAGCCAGCCGGACAGTTCCAGGCCGTCCCGGGCGGTGTAGTGCACCAGCTCCGGCACGTCGCGGGCACGGGCCCGCCGCGCCAGCCGCTCGGTCCGCTGCGGTGCCACGGACTCCACCTGCCCGATGTCGGTGTAGAGCACCTCCACGGTCTTGGGTAGATTCGGCCCCTCGACCGTCAGGGCCAGCAGCCGGCCGTCACCGGTGATCGTCAGGTCGGAGGCCACCATGCCCGGCAGCTCCACCGGCCGCCGCATGAGCACCGACTGGCCCTCACCGAGGGTGAGCAGCTCCAGGGCGGAGACCCCCGCCTGATTCCACAGCACCGCAGCGGTGGAGCAGTCCTCACTGATGACGAACTCGTCGACGTCCGCGTCCGGGTTGGCGATCAGTTCCGTGACGTCCACCCGGTCCCCGGCGATCACCAGGTGCAGCACCCGCTGCCGTTCACCGCCGTGATCACTGCACACGATGATCGACAGCTCGTCCTCCCCCACCCCGGTCTGCGGGAGGATGACACCGCGTTCGGTCATCGCGCCCGGGTCCGGGCTCAACAGCGGCAGCCACCGCCCCTCCGGCGGGATGAGCAGCAGCTCCCGGCTGCCCCGCGGGCCCACCCGCATCAGTGCGTGACCACCCTCGGCGGCGACCAGCAGGGAATCCGTCCGCCGGTCCAGCACCCGGAACGTGCCCGTTGCCGGATCCACGGAACGCGCGACGGTGACACCCTCGGCGGTCACCGCATCCATGGCCAGCCGGTTGCCGTCCCACTCCACCAGGGTGGTCTTCAGGTCGTCCGGGGAATGCAGTCGCCGGGTGGTCCCGGCGCGCTCCGAGGTCGGTACGAGCCAGGTGTTGAGCCGTTCACTGCCCAGGGGTGAGACCTCGCAGGCGATCCATTCCCCGTCCGGGGAGTGGAGCACGCGGGTGACGGGTCCGTCGACGGGTAGGTTGAGGGGTTTTTCCTTTCCCAGTCCTTCGGCGTCGAGGGTGCAGCGTACCGCGGAGGGGTAGCCGCCCTCCCTCACGATATAGGCGAGTGAGGAGCCGTCGGGGGCCAGGGAGGGGGCGTAGGTCTGCCGCATGGGTCCGAGGGTCTTTTCTGTTTAGGCGGTGACGCGGTAGACGTCGAAGACGCCCTCGGTGTTGCGCAGCGTGGTCATCAGTTGGCCCAGCTGTTTGGTGTCGGAGACCGACAGGGTGAAGCGCACGGTGGCGATCCGTTCCTCTGAGCAGTGGGAGTTCATCGACATCACCGACAGGTGCTGTTCGCTCAGCACCCGGGTGAGTTCGAAGAGCAGTCCCTGGCGGTCGAGGGCCTCCACCTGGAGGGTGGCGGCGAAGGCGGAGGTGCCGTCTCCGTCGGCGGACCAGGCCACGGAGATGAGGCGTTCGGGTTCGTTGCGCAGCTTCTCGGCATTGGTGCAGTCGGTGCGGTGGACGGAGACCCCGCCGCCGCGGGTGACGAAGCCGAAGATCTCGTCACCGGGGACCGGCTGGCAGCACTTGGCCAGTTTCGCCATGACGTCGGGGCTTCCCTCGACGAGGATGCCGGAACCGGCTTCGACCTTGCGGGCGATCTCGGCCTTCGAGTTCATGATCTCGGAGATCGGGGTGCGGGCCGCCAGGGCGTCGACGGCGTCATCCCGGTCCCCGAAGATCGCCATGAGGCGGTGGGCGACGTGCTGGGCGGAGACGTGTCCGGCACCGATGGCGGTGTAGAGGGCGTCGACGTCGGGATAATGCAGCTGGGTGGCCACGGTCTTCATCGACTGGGCGGTGAACAGGCGGTGTAGCGGCAGACCACCGCGCTGGATCTCGGCAGCCAGGGCGTCGCGACCGGCCTCCAGGTGCTCCTCCCGCATTTCCTTGGCGAACCACTGGCGGATCTTGGCCTTGGCACGCGGGGAGACGACGAACTTCTGCCAGTCGCGGGAGGGGCTGGCGTTCTGGTCCTTGGAGGTGAAGATCTCCACCCGGTCGCCGGACTTGAGTTCTGATTCCAGGGCGACGAGCTTGCCGTTGACCTTCGCGCCGATGCAGCGGTGGCCGACCTCCGTGTGCACGGTGTAGGCGAAGTCCACCGGGGTGGCGTCCATCGGCAGCGTGATGACGTCGCCCTTCGGCGTGAACACGAAAATCTCGTTCGACGCGAGGTCGTAGCGCAGCGAATCCAGGAACTCGTTGGGGTCGGCGGCCTCGCGCTGCCAATCCAGGAGCTGGCGCATCCACGCCATCTGGTCGACCTCGGCGGCGTCGCCCTTGTGCGAGCCCTTGGTCTCCTTGTACCGCCAATGCGCCGCGATGCCGTATTCGGCGTTGTAGTGCATTTCGTGGGTGCGGATCTGCACCTCCAGCGCATTGCCGCCCGGGCCGATCACCGTGGTGTGCAGCGACTGGTAGACGCCGAAGCGCGGGGCCGAGATGTAGTCCTTGAAGCGGCCCGGCATCGGCTGGTACAGCGAATGCACCGCGCCCATGGCGGCGTAGCAGTCCTTGGTGGTGTCGACCAGGACGCGGATGCCCACCAGGTCGAAGATCTCGTCGAACTCGTGGCCGCGCACGATCATCTTCTGGTAGATCGACCAGTAGTGTTTCGGTCGGCCCATGACCGTCGCCTCGATGTGGGCGGAGCGCAGATCGGCGGTGATCTCGTCGGAGACCTGCTTCAGGTAGCGGTCGCGCTGCGGGGCGCGGTCGGCGACCAGACGCACGATCTCGTCGTACTTCTTCGGGTACAGGATGGCGAAGGACAGGTCCTCCAGCTCCCACTTGACGCTGGCCATGCCCAGGCGGTGCGCCAGCGGCGCGATGACCTCGAGGGTCTCGCGGGCCTTCTTCGCCTGCTTCTCCGGCGGTAAAAAGCGCATGGTGCGCATGTTGTGCAGGCGGTCGCAGACCTTGATCACCAGCACGCGCGGATCCTGGCTCATGGCCACGACCATCTTGCGCACGGTCTCGCCCTCGGCGGCCGAACCAAGCGCGACCTTGTCCAGCTTCGTCACGCCGTCGACCAGCCGCGCGACCTCCGGCCCGAAATCGCCGGTCAGGTCATCGAGCGAATAGTCGGTGTCCTCCACCGTGTCGTGGAGCAGCGCCGCGACCAGCGTCGTGGTGTCCATGCCGATCTCCGCGGCGATGGTCGCCACGGCCAGCGGATGGGTGATGTACGGCTCCCCCGACTTTCGCTTGACGCCCTCGTGGAGCTTCTCCGCGACGTCGTAGGCCCGCTGCAGCTGCGACAGGTCGGCGCGCGGGTGGACCTCCCGGTGGATGGCCACCAGCGGATCCAGGACCGGATTGACCTTCGTCCGTGCGCCGGTCAGGCTGCGGGCCAGGCGGGCGCCGTAGCGGCGCGGCGACCGTTCAGCCATTCTCCGCCCCATCGGCGGAGTCGGCGGAGTCGGTGGAGTCGGTCGAATCGGCGCCGTTGACCACGTACAGAGGCAGATCCGACAGTTTCTCGCGTCCTCCCAGGCCGGGCACCTCGAGCACGGCGCACAGGCCGGTGACCTCGGCGCCGCACTTCTCCAGCAGCGCCCGGGCCGCGGCCATGGTGCCGCCGGTGGCCAGCACGTCGTCGACCAGGACGACCCGCTTGCCCCGTAGATCCAGACCCGACGCCGGGATCTCCAGCGCCGCGGACCCGTATTCCAGGTCATAGGACTCCGTGTGCACCGGCGGGGGCAGCTTGCCCTTCTTGCGCACCGCCAGCACGCCGAGCTCCATGCGGTAGGCCACCGCCGAGCCGATGAGGAAACCGCGGGCGTCCAGGCCGCCGATCACGTCCGCACCGAATTCGGTGCACGCCTCCGCGACCTCGTCGACGATGAGGCGGAATCCCTCGGGATCCGCGAGCACCGGTGTCAGGTCCTCGAAAAGGACGCCGGCGGTCGGGAAATCGGGCACCAGGCGAATCAGATCGTCCAGTGCGGCCCGCGCGTTCTCATATGCCACGGGGATCCTCGCTTTCAGGGAAACGGGAGCATGACGGATGCAAAAAATTGCGTTGTCGGGACAACGTTACCCTCATCTTTCCACGTCCCGTGACCGCAAAAGCCATCGGCCCGCGCGGGAAGCCGGTGAGCTTCCCGCACGGGCCGATGGAACGGCTGCGGGTCGTCAGCGCCCCGGGCGCCAGGTGGACGGGCGGGCCTCGCCGGCCTCGCCATTGCCGCCGTCGCCGCGCTTGGGCGCGATGTCGCCCGCCGCGGTGTTGCGCGTCGGAGGCGTCGGCGTCGCGATCGGGCGGCGCACCGGGGTCTTCGCCGGAGCCGACCCGTCGGCCGTGGCGGCCTCCCCGTCGGCGTCGTCAAGCGCACCGGTCCGGCCGTCACCGATGTGGTCCCCGAACTCCGGGGCCGTGCCCGCCGCGCGGGCGTCGGCGACCTTGCGGTCGTGCTCGGCGTGGATCTTCTGGCGGCGCTTGAGCGACACCAGGAACGACGCGGCCAGGAAAATCGACGAGAACGTGCCCTGGACGATGCCGATGACCTGCACCAGCGCCAGATCCTTCAGCGTGCCCACGCCCAGCATGCCGACGGCGATGACCATCAGCGCGATGATCGGCAGCAGCGACGACACCGTGGTGTTGATCGAGCGCATGATCGTCTGGTTCACCGCCAGGTTGACCTGCTCGGCGTAGGTGCGGCGCGTGGAATTGCGGTACCCGGCGGTGTTCTCGCGGACCTTGTCGAAGACGACGACGGTGTCGTACAGCGAGAACGACAGCACCGTCAGCAGGCCGATGACGGTCGCGGGGGTGACCTCGAAACCGACCAGCGAGTAAATGCCGGCGATGACCACGCCGTCGACCACCAGCGCGGCGATCGCGGCGATGGCCATGTCGCGCTCGAAGCTGAACGCAATGTAGGCGAACACCAGCGCCAGGAACACCGCCATGGCAAGGATCATGCGTTCGGTGACCGCGCCGCCCCACGACTCGGAGACCGTGGAATCGCCGATGGCGTCCGGCGTCGACTCGCCGGAGGCGTCGACCGGCCGGAACTCCTCGTAGAGCGCCATGCGGGCGTCGTTGATGGTGTCCTCACCGAGTCGCTCGGAGGTGATCTCCAGGACGCGGGCGTCGCCGGCGCCGATGATCTGCACCAGGTCCGGGGTGACTCCGGTGGCCTCCTCGAAGACCTCCTCCGCCTGCTCCTCGGTGACGTTGGCCGGCGGCATGGTCATGCGGGTGCCGCCCTCGAAATCGATTCCCAGGGTGAAGCCCCGGAAAACCACGGCCGTCACCCAGTACCAGGTGCGGCGCTTGCCGATGACGTCGATGCCGCCCGAACCCGTGTACAGGCGCGTGAAGAACCCGCGCTCGGCCACGGTCGCGTCGCGCTCGTCGACCGCGATGGCCGAAGACGAGGTGGTGTTGTCTCGGTTATCCGTCATGGCTACTTCGCCTCCTGGAGCTCGGTGCGGGCCTTGCCCGCTTTACGAGGGTTGGCGCCCCGGTCGGACGCCAGCTTCATCACCGAGCCGAAACCGTTCATGGACGGCTTCGCCAGCGACGGGTACTTGCGCGTCGCCAGGATCACCAGCGGCGCGGTGACCAGGAAGGCGGTGACGATGTCGAAGACCGTCGACAGGCCCAGGGTGAACGCGAAGCCGCGGACGTCGCCGACGGCCAGCACGTAGAGCACCACGGCGGCGATGATCGACACGAAGTTGCCGGACAGGATCGTGCGCTTGGCGTTGCGCCACGCGTGCGGCACCGCCGAACGGAAGGTCCTGCCGATGCAGCTCGTCCTTGATGCGCTCGAAGAAGACGATGAACGAGTCGGCCGTGGTGCCGATGGAGATGATGATGCCGGCGATGCCGGCCAGATCCAGCGAGTAGCCGATCCAACGGCCCAGCAGGACCAGGACGCCGTAGATCATCGCGCCGGCGGCCGCCATCGAGATGATGGAGATCGCGCCGAGACCGCGGTAGAGGGCCAGGGCGTAGAGCACGATGAGGCCGATGCCGACCAGGCCGGCGATGACGCCGGCGGACAGCGACGCCGAACCCATCGTCGCGGGGATCGTCGTGGCCGTGCCGCCGGGCTCGCCGTCCTCGCCGGCGAAGCTCAGCGGCAGCGCGCCGTACCGCAGGTTGTTCGCCAGCGTCTGGGCCTCCTCGATGGAGAAGTCGCCCGTGATGCGGGTCGCCTGGCCGACGGGGGTCGGATCCTGAATCACCGGGGCGGAGATGACCTCGGAGTCCAGCACGATGGCCACCTGGCGCTGCAGGTAGTCCGTGGTCAGCTGGGTCCAGGTACGGGCGCCGGCGTCGTTGTTGCCGGACTTGAAGCTGAATGAGACCTGCACCTCGCCGGACTGCTGGTCGTAGCCGCCGTTGATGGGGGCATCCGTGTCGATGTCGTCGCCCGACAGGCGCTTGCCGTTGACCTCGTCGGTCTCGCCGACGAGCAGCGGGGCCGGGTCGAGGGTCAGGGTGGCGCCCGGGGAGTTCGGGTCGCAGGTGACCAGGGGCTTGGACGGGTCATCGGCGCCGGCCAGGGGGTCAGCGGCCTCCGGATCGTCGCAGCGCATGAGGCCCTGGGCGGCGAACTGCGTCGTCGGGTCGTCCGACTGGCGGGACTCCAGAAGGACGGCGCGCACCGCTTCGCGCTGCTCCGCGGCCTCCACCGAGTTCGAGGGCTCCTCCGGTGCGGCTTCGGTGACCTTTCCGGGCTCCCCGACCTCGAACTGGAGCTCCGA
>CAZTIZ010000048.1:0-15787 GCA_964613845.1 uncultured Corynebacterium sp. | reverse complement strand
TCGTCACCCACCCACACCCCAACCAGACACCTGCCTAGTAGAGAACCGCGCCTTCGGACGCAGAGTGCACGAGCTTGGCGTACTTGCCCAGAACCCCGCGCAGTCGAGGGTTCTCCGGAACCTGCCACCCGTCCCTGCGACGCTCAAGTTCCTCGGCGTCCACCAGGACATCGATGCTGCGTTCCGGGATGCTCACCCGGATGGGGTCGCCATCACGCAGGAAAGCGATGGGGCCGCCGTCCACGGCCTCCGGGGACACGTGCCCGATGCACAGTCCCGTCGATCCACCGGAGAAACGACCGTCCGTGATCAGCAGGACGTCCCTGCCGATACCCGCACCCTTGATGGCACCGGTGATAGCCAGCATCTCCCGCATGCCGGGGCCGCCCTTCGGGCCCTCGTAACGGATGACCACCACGTCGCCCTCCCTGAGTTCCCCGCCCAGTACGGCATCCATCGCGGACTGTTCCCGGTCGAAGACCCGGGCGGTGCCCTCGAACACATCAGCATCGAAGCCGGCGGTCTTGACCACGGCCCCGTCCGGGGCGAGGGAGCCGGTGAGGATGCTCAGCCCGCCGGTGGAGTGAAGGGGATCATCCAGGGCACGCAGGATCTTCCCGTCCGGGTCCGGCGGATTGATCCCCGCCAGGTTCTCCGCGACAGTGCGACCGGTGACGGTGAGACACTCGCCGTCGATGAGACCGGCATCGAGAAGCGCCTTCATAACGACGGGGATGCCGCCGACCTTGAAGACGTCGTTCATGACGTATTCGCCGAAAGGTTTGAGGTTGCCCAGGTGGGGGACCCGGTCGGAGACCGCGTTGAAGTCCTCCAGGTCCAGGTCGACTTCCGCCTCCCGGGCGATCGCCAGCAGGTGCAGCACCGCGTTCGTGGAACCTCCCAGGGCCATGACCACTGCCACTGCATTGAGCAGTGACTCACGGGTGATGATGTCGCGGGCCGTGATGCCCTTCTCCAGCAGACCCACGACGGCGCGGCCGGACTGCCGGGCGTAGTCGGTACGGTTGCGGTGAATGGCGGGGGGAGCGGCGGAACCCGGCAGAGACATGCCCATGGCCTCGGCGGCCGAGGCCATGGTGTTGGCGGTGTACATACCGCCGCAGGCGCCCTCACCGGGGCAGACAGCACGCTCGATGGCGTCGACATCCGCCTCACTCATCGTGCCGGCACGGCAGGCCCCGACGGCTTCGAAGGCATCGATGAGCGTGACCTCTCGTTCCGTGCCATCCTCCAGCTTCGCGGTGCCCGGCATGGTGGAGCCGTTGTAGAGGAAGACACTCGACAGGTTGAGCCGGGCGGCGGCCATGAGCATGCCGGGGATCGACTTGTCGCAGCCAGCCAGGAGCACGGAGCCGTCGAGACGCTCGGCGGACATGACGGTCTCCACGGAATCGGTGATCACCTCACGGGAGACCAGCGAGTAGCGCATTCCTTCGTGCCCCATCGAGATGCCGTCGGAGACGGAGATGGTGCCGAACTCCAGCGGATAGCCGCCGGCCTCATGGACGCCAGTCTTGGCGAAGTCCGCCAGCTTCTTCAGGGTCAGGTTGCAGGGGGTGATCTCGTTCCAGGAGGAAGCGACGCCGATCTGGGGCTTGGCCCAGTCCTCATCACCCATACCGACGGCGCGAAGCATGCCGCGTGCCGCGGAGCGCTCCAGACCGTCGGTGACATCCCGGGAACGCGGTTTGATGTCCACTTGTCCGTTCTTATCCTCAGTCATGCCCCGAGTCTAGGAAAAACTGCGGCCCGGGGAGTCGGGAACCGGGCGTCGCCTGCCCCGGGGCGGCCTTGCAGGAGACATTCAGGAAGATCAGGGCAACCCCCGATGTTCCGCACACCCAACTCGATTACCTTGGAAGGGGTACGGATCATCCCACTTCAGGAGTAGAGACTTCATGACAGACCGCGAGACTCCCCCGCTGACCGACCAGCCGGGCCAGACCGGGGAGGGGCATGTCGATGCCGCCGCACGGGCCATCGGCCTGTTCAAGCAGTACGGCGAAGGCGACACCGCCGTCGTGGCGCTGGATCGCGTCGACGTCGAGTTCGGTCGTAACCAGTTCACCGCCATCATGGGGCCCTCCGGTTCCGGTAAGTCCACCCTGATGCACTGCATGGCGGGTCTGGATTCCGCGACCTCCGGTTCCGCCTTCATCGGGGGCACCGACCTGTCGACGTTGCAGGACAGGGAGATGACCAACCTGCGTCGCGACCGGCTCGGCTTCATCTTCCAGTCCTTCAACCTCGTTCCCACCCTGACGGCGGAGGAGAACATCACGCTGCCTTCCGATATCGCCGGTCGCAAGGTGGACCGGGAGTGGTTCGATGAGGTCACCAGTCGGCTCGGCCTGGCGCAGCGGCTGAGCCACCGGCCGGCGGAACTGTCCGGCGGGCAGCAGCAGCGTGTGGCCTGCGCCCGAGCGCTGGTCTCCCGCCCGGACATCATCTTCGGTGATGAGCCCACCGGCAACCTGGATTCCAACTCCGGGGCCGAGGTGCTCGACATCCTGCGCACAGCCGTCGACCGGGACGGGCAGACCGTGGTCATCGTCACACATGATGCCCGCGCGGCCTCCTATGCCGACCGGGTGATCTTCCTGGCGGACGGGGACGTCGTCAATGAGCTCCACGACCCCACGATGGAGGCCATCCTGGCCACCATGACCGGCATTGAGGCCTGATTCCATGGCCGCCAAGAACACCACCATGCGCAAGGTGAGCCTGCGTAACATCGCGGCACATAAACTCCGGCTGGCACTCACCGTCCTGGCCGTCGTGCTCGGCACGGCCTTCATCTCCGGTTCCTTCATGTTCACCAACTCCCTGTCGAGCACCTTCGACTCGGCGGTCAGCAACGCCTTCCGCGGCGTCGACGCCGTCGTCGCATCGACGGAGGAGCAGGCGGGCATCGACCCTGATACCCGGCAGGCGATCATCGACGACCCACAGGTCGCGGCCATGAACGTCAGTGCCAGCTCCACCGTGGTGATCGCCACGGACGACGCCGAGCCCGTCCAGACCGGTGGCGGCACGTCCAACCTGTCCGTGTGGTACGAGGAGGACGAACGGGTGGGGGAACCCCAGGCCCTCACTAATGGTGAGGCCCCGGTGGCTGCGGACGAGGTCGTCGTCAACGTGGCCGGCGCGGAGCGGTTCGGCATCTCGGTGGGCCAGGAGCTCACCGTCGTTGATCCGCAGATCCGTTACACCGTGACCGTCACCGGCCTGTACGAGGCGCCGCTGGACCAGGGAGCCTCCCTCATCCTCCAGATGCCGGAGACCGCCTACCTGGACCGTTACACCGATGATGGACTCGTTGACCAGCTGATGGTCGCCGCGGTCGAGGGAACCAGCGATGACGAGCTGGTCACGTATCTACAGGAAACCTACCCGGCCACGGAGGTGGACTCGGGGGAGACCCTCGCAGAGGAGACCTCCCGGCTGCTCTCCCAGGCCCTGAGCTTCGTCAATTACTTCCTCATCGCCTTCGGCCTCGTGGCACTGCTGGTGGGCACCTTCCTCATCGCCAACACCTTCTCGATGATCGTCGCGCAGCGCACCAGGGAGTTCGCGCTGCTGCGTGCGCTCGGTGCAGCCCGGACGCAGATCACCCGTTCCGTGGTCTTCGAGGCCACCATCATCGGTCTCCTCGGCTCGGCGCTCGGTGTGGTCGCCGGTGTCGGACTGGTGGCGGCGATCAACGCGTTCATGGCCTCCCAGGGCATGTCGCTGCCCGATGCCGGTCTCGGCCTATCGGTGTCGGCGGTGCTCGTCCCCATCGTGCTGGGCACCGTGGTTACCGTCGCCTCCGCGTGGTTCCCCGCCCGCAGGGCCGGTGCGGTCCATCCGGTTGAGGCCATGCGCACCACCGAATCCGCTGCCGGTTCCTCCCTGAAGGCCCGCACCATCACCGGTGTCGTCCTGATTGCGATGGGTGCGCTCGCGGCCCTGGCGGGAGCTCTGCTGGATGACTCCGCCACCAGCACCCGCGCCATCCTGGTGGGTATCGGCGCACTGGGGGTGATCGTCGGCTTCTTCCTGGCGGGCCCGGCATTCTCCCTGCCGGTCGTGCCTACGTTGGGCAGGATCGTGGGCGCGCCCTTCGGTGCCATCGGCAAGCTGGCGGCCACGAACTCGAGGCGCAACCCGCGCCGCACCTCCGCCACGGCCTTCGCCCTGACTCTCGGAATCGCCCTGGTCACCACCATCGGCATGCTGGGGGAGACCATGAAGGACTCCGTCGCGGGTGTCTTCGAGAATAATGTCTCCGCCGACTACATTCTCTCCGGCCCGACCGCCGGTAACTTCCCCACGCCGGTGGAGGTGCCGCAGACCGCCCGCGACACCGAGGGGGTGGGGCAGGCTCTCGCCCTGTCGACCGCGCCGGTGACCGTCGATGGTGCTGCCGCCAGTCAGTTCGGCCCCTTCGTGACCACCATGGTCATCAACGACGACCCCTCGGACATGGCGCTCACCACGCTGCGCGACGGCGTCTCCGATATCGGCGACAATGGCGTGTTGGCCACCACCGATTTCGCTGACGCACGGGGCTGGGAGGTCGGCGACGTGCTGGAACTGGCCGCCGAAATCCCCGGTGCCGGCACCACCGAGGTGGAGCTGGTCGGCATCTTCGAGCCGAACAACGTCATCAACAACATGGTGGTCAGCCAGGCAGCGGTCGAGGAGATCGTGCCGCTGAGCGCCCTCAACCTCACGATGGTCGGCGTCAACGGTGACGGCTCCGTCTCCGATGAGCAGCTGCGCACCAACCTTGAGGAGGCGGTCCGCGACTTCATCGTCGTCCAGGTGATGAGTGCCGACGAACTGGCCGGTGAGGCCAGCCAGGCCATCGACCAGATGCTCAACATCCTCTACGCACTACTGGCCCTGGCGGTGATCATTGCGATCCTGGGCATCGTCAACACCCTGACGCTGAATGTCATCGAGCGTCGTCAGGAGATCGGCATGCTGCGTGCGGTCGGCGCCCAGCGCCGTCAGATCCGCACGATGATCACACTGGAAGCCGTACAGATCTCCATCTTCGGTGCGGCCATGGGTATTCTCATCGGACTCGGACTCGGTGGGGCCTTCCTCACCGTCCTCGCGGACGAGGGGCTGGACATCATCTCCGTCCCGACCGGGCAACTGGTGGGGATCCTGTTGGCCTCCGCAGTGGTCGGTGTCATCGCGGCACTCTGGCCGGCCCAGCGGGCGGCGAAGACCCCGCCGCTGGATGCGATCGCGGACTGATTCAGCCGCCTCCACCCCACCGCCCGCCGTCACGCTTCTCCCGGAGGAGACCGTCGCGGCGGGCGATCGGTCTTTCCCGACCCACCCCTGTCACCTGAGGACACCGTTTCACTACAGTGGTCCTATGCTCTGTGAATTTCTCTACTTCATTCCCGACCATACGGTTTCCGGTCGGGTCCGGGTCGACCCGGAGCATCCGCTCGAAGCCCTCATTCAACGGATGGAGGCCGATCACTGCACCGTCTCTCCACTCCTGCAGGACATCGAGGAGGACGCCGTCGCCATCGCCCGTCATCTCGCTGTCCGTGACCCTTCCGTCCCCGATCCCTCGGTCCGCCAGCTCGGCGACCGCACCATGCTGCTCAGCTTCGAGACGGAGGACATAGGGGCCGCCTTCGACCTGCTGGTCCAGCTGGCGATCGACGCCAGGACCGGACTTGCGGAGCTCAGCAGCGCAGAGATCTATCTCCACGGTGACGATGACCGCATTGTGAGCCTGGAGACCACGGACTTCTTCGTTCCCTGGACCTCACCCGCCTCCCTGCGCTCCTTCGTCCACCGCACCAATCCGGCGAACGTGGGGGACTGGGAGCACGAACGGGACTCACGATTCGTGGAGACCGGCTACCTGGATGAGTTCCTGCTGCTCTTCCGTTTTCCCCGGACGGACAGGTTCATCCAGACCTACTTCGACGCCCCCGCAGGCACGTGGGTGGTGGAGGTCAGCGAGGAGGGGCGACGCTGGATGACTCGCTACGAGGACGAGGAGTCCGTCGCCGAGGTGTTGCGTGCCTGGTTCTTCCGCGGCATGGTCGTGCTCGATTTCGGCCGCTGGCGCTCCGTCGAGGGGGACTGCGGGGTGTCCGGGCGTGACGACTCAGGCAAGTACGTCGTGGATCCCGCACTCCTGGAGGACGAGGATGATGACGGTGATTCCGGGGACGACTGGAATGACGACGCCCACAATCCCACCCCCTCCCCGGTACTCATCGGCTGAGTCACCATCTCTCCCTCCCCCCACCGGGGGCGAGCACGGGGGAGGAATATTACCGTGCTCCTGCGGAGACGTCCGCCACGGATGACAATGGGGGCGTCCCGTCCCACGGCCGACCGCCGAGGGGACGGGACGTCAGTGTCCATCCCACGACCCAAGGAGCACCCCCGCCATGGCACACGAGCGCGCCGGTCAGCCCGCACGCCCCGAGGACCTCATCGACATCGCCGAGGTCATCACCGCGTACTACACTCGCACCCCGGACGCTGACAACCCGGACCAGCAGGTCGTCTTCGGTACCTCCGGCCACCGCGGTTCCTCCCTGGACACCGCCTTCAACGAGGCCCATATTCTTGCCACCACCCAGGCCATCGTGGATTATCGCAGCCATAACTCCACGATCGGCCCGATCTTCATCGGCCGGGATACCCACGCGCTCTCCGAGCCTGCGATGCTCTCCGCACTAGAGGTCCTGCTGGCCAACGACGTCGAGGTGCTGGTCGACGCGGCCGGGCGCTACACCCCGACCCCGGCCATCTCGCACGCCATCCTGGGCCACAACCGGACCGTGAAGTGGGGCACCGCCGGGCCCAACCACAAGCTGGCCGACGGCATCGTCATCACCCCCTCCCACAACCCGCCGCGCGACGGAGGGTTCAAGTACAACCCCACCCACGGCGGACCGGCCGACACCGACGCCACCGACTGGATCGCCGACCGTGCCAACACACTGCTGCGCGGTGGGCTGCGGGAGGTCCGCCGCACCCCGGTCAGCGGAGTGCTCGACGAGCGGGCCCGCCGCCACGACTTCCTGGGCAACTACGTCAACGACCTGCCCAACGTGGTGAACATCGAGGCGATCCGTGACTCCGGGCTATCGATCGGTGCGGATCCCATGGGTGGTGCCTCGGTGGACTACTGGGGCGCCATCGCCGAAACCCACAAGCTGAACCTGACCGTGGTCAATCCGTTGGTCGACGCCACCTTCCGCTTTATGACGCTGGACACCGACGGGCAGATCCGCATGGACTGCTCCTCGCCGCACGCCATGGCCTCGCTGATCGATAACCGTGACCGCTACGACCTCGCCACCGGCAACGATGCCGACGCCGACCGCCACGGCATCGTCACCCCCGACCACGGTCTGATGAACCCGAACCACTACCTGGCCGTCGCTATCGAGTACCTCTTCGCCAACCGGCCGGGCTGGGCTGCGGACACGGCGGTGGGTAAGACCCTGGTGTCCTCCTCCATGATCGACAGGGTCGTGGACCGTCTCGGTCGCCGGCTCGTCGAGGTGCCGGTCGGCTTCAAGTGGTTCGTCGAGGGCCTCCAGTACGGTCAGATCGGTTTCGGCGGTGAGGAGTCCGCCGGCGCGTCCTTCCTGCGCCACGACGGCACCGTGTGGTCAACCGACAAGGACGGCCTCATCCTCGACCTGCTGGCCGCCGAGATCACCGCCGTCACCGGCAAGACCCCCTCCCAGCGCTACGCGGAGCTCGCCGAGGAATTCGGTGCCCCGGCCTATGCGCGCACCGACGCCCCCGCCAACCGGCAGCAGAAGGCGGTCCTGAAGAAGCTGTCCCCGGAACAGGTCACCGCCACTGAGCTGGCCGGGGAGCCCATCACCGCCAAGCTCACCGAGGCACCCGGCAACGGTGCGGCCATCGGCGGGCTGAAGGTGACCACCGAGAGCGCGTGGTTCGCAGCCCGCCCCTCCGGCACCGAGGACAAGTACAAGATCTACGCCGAATCCTTCCGTGGTGAAGATCACCTCCGGCAGGTCCAGGAGGAGGCGCAGGCGGTCGTCAGTGCGGTGCTCGACCCGCAGTGACCTCACCGCAGTGAACCACCACAGGGCATAGACGCCGGTCACCGTGGCGGCACATCATGGGAGGGGAGGGGCGGGATACCCCACCGGGCGCATACATCCGTCGTCCCCTCCCCGCAGTTCTCGACCGCGCACACAGCTAATCGGTATGTACCGGAGCCGGTGGGTGGGCTAATGTCAGGGATTGTGTCCACCATCGAAATGACTGACAAGGTGCAGCATCCGGACGCGGATCCGGAATCGTCGACGACCGCCCCCGCCGATCCGAAGATCCGGGTAGGCCTCGATCTCATCAGTTTCCTCTCCCGTTTCGGCATGGCAGCCATCTGGTTGTGGGCGGGCTTCTCCAAACTCGGCAACGAGATGGCGGTGGCCCAGTCCGTGCTGGCCTACGAGATGTTCACCCCCGAGGTCTCCACCTTCATCGCCACCATCCTGGCCCCGCTGGAGATCGCGGCGGGTCTGATGCTGCTGCTGGGAATTTTCCTCCGGCAGACCGGAAAGGTCACGGCCTTCGTCCTGGCCCTGTTCACCATCGGCCTCATCCAGGCATGGGTCCGGGGGCTGGCCATCAACTGCGGTTGTTTCTCCGTGAACATCAATGACACCGGTGACACGATGACCTATTTATGGGCGGTCCTGCGGGACTTCGGATTCATCGCGGTGACGCTGTGGACCGTCTACCGTCCCTTCCGTAGGTGGGCCCTCCACCCGTGACACCCGTGGTGCGGCAGGTTCCCCACCGCCGCCTGACTGATATGACTGAAAAGGTATTCAAGTGAGTAATAAGGTCAATGACCCGAACTCAAAGAGCAGTGGTTTTCTCTGGGCCATCGTCGCTGTCCTCGTGATCGCGGCCGCGGTCGTCGGGTACATCGTCTTCTCCAGCCAGGGCGCCAGGACCGAGCACCTGGCGGACCGGGACTACGAGGAGGTCACCTTCGAGATGGCCAATCAGGGCGGGGTGGTCACCCTGCGTGCCGCGAACGTCGCGGCCGGAGCTCCTGAAGTCGACCTGTACGAAGACTACTCCTGCCCCTACTGCGCCACCCTGGCAGAGAACACCGACGATGACATGCGCGAGGCCATCGAGGACGGCGAGCTCGTGGTCAACGTCAGTACCCTCCACTTCCTGGACCAGGGCAACACGAACGGCCACTCCACCGCCGCCATGGCCGCGGTGATGGCTGTCGCCGATGCCGAGGACCCGGCACTGTACTGGAACTACCGTGGCGTGCTCATGGAGGAGCAGGAGGACATCTACAACCGCTGGGACAGTGACGACTTCGCTGATGCCGCTGATGTACTGGGCGCCCCCTCCGAGGTGGTGGAGGCCATCCGCAGCGGCGAGTACACCGACCTGGCTGTCGCCGCAGGTGAAGCCAATGCCCAGCAGCTCGAGGACCAGACCGGTACTGTCTCCTCGCCGCGGGTGGTCCAGAACGGCCAGGACGTGGAGGTCGCTGACATCAACCAGTGGCTGGACGCAGTCCTGGAAGACTAGGACAGTCAGGACAGTAACCTCCTGTGCCCGACCGGTCCGGTCGGGCACAGGAGGTTGCATCCGCTGCGCCCCACTGTCGTGCTCACGGATTAAAACCTTTCTGACCTGCTGATTTGTTTTCCTGAGCGCGCCGGGTGTACATTGAATGAGTCCAAATAAGGGGCTATGGCGCAGTTGGTAGCGCACCACACTGGCAGTGTGGGGGTCATGGGTTCGAATCCCATTAGCTCCACCACGGAACACCGGCAGCGGTGGGAAGTGACAATTTAATATCCCACGGGGCTATGGCGCAGTTGGTAGCGCACCACACTGGCAGTGTGGGGGTCATGGGTTCGAATCCCATTAGCTCCACCACGTGAACGGGACCGGTCACCATATTTTTATGGTGACCGGTCCCGTTCTTTAGTTTCCTCACCGGGGTGGGGGCGGGCGACGGGGGCGGTCCGGGCACCGTAAGTCCCGGAAGATGCAGCGCAACCGGGCGGGCGACGGGATAATGGGACCATGACCAATCAGAATGACGTTTTCCGCAACCTGAGCACCGAAGAGTCCCTTGCCCGTCTCGCGACGGCGCAGCCGGGACGGATCGTCCTCCAGCGCACGGGTGAACTCGACATCTTCCCGGTGAACTTCGTCGTGGATTCCGGTTCCGTGTACTTCCGTACCGCTGAAGGCTCGAAGCTGTTCACGATCACTCTCAACCATGAGGTGCTTTTCCAGGCTGACGGGGTGGACGGGGGCACCGCCTGGTCCGTGGTCATTCGCGGTACTGCGAAGGTGCTCACCGACTCCGCGGAGATCAACCATGCGGACACCCTCCCCCTGCGTCCCTGGGCCCCGAACCTGAAGTACAACTGGGTGCGCGTGAGCGCCGGGGAGATCACCGGACGCGAATTCGAGATCGGTGAAGAGCCCGAGCGCTACTGACCCCTCGGGGCTACCGTGGGCAGCATGACCGAGATATTCACCAAACGGCCCCGCGAAGAGTACCCCGCGGAGGCGGCAGGGCTGCGGTCGCTGAGGTGGTGGCGGTGGGCATGAACACCCTCACCACCGTCCTGGTGCAGCCGGTCACCCCCACCCGGGAGGCTGCCCGTGGGGCCGGCCGGGAGCTGGCTTGTATCCCCCTGGCAGGTGCCGGGGCCTTCGGTGCGCCGCCCGAGGGCTGGACCTGACCCAACTACATCGGCACCCAGCGTCAGGGATATCGGCCCGGCCCGCACTGGGGAGAGTTCTACGCGCATCAGCGGGTCCTCTCCTTCGCCCGCGCCGCCCACGACTGCGGGCACCTGGATGCCGAGGGGTTGGAGTGGGTGGAACGGGCCGCGGCGGCGATCGCGGCCACGGAATGGGGGGTCGAGCCCGCCCGGATCCACGGGGACCTGTGGACGGACAACCTCCTGTTCGGGGCCCGGGGACCGGTCTTCATCGACCCGGCCGCCCATGGCGGTCACCCTGAAACGGACCTGGGCATGCTCGCACTATTGGGCGCCCCGTACCTCGACGACATCTTCGATGGATACCGGGACGTCAGGCAGCTACCCCGGGACTTCCGGGAGTGGATCCCCGTGCACCAGCTCCACCCCTTGGCCGTGCACACGCTGACCCACGGCCCCGGCTACGCTCGGCCGCTGCAGGTTGCGTCGATCGCCACCTACGAGCGGCTGGGCGGACTGCGCTAAACCTGTCCCGGGGGGACGTGCATCGCCTCCGTACTCAGCGCCACCAGGTGTCGTATGGGGTCGGGGGGAGCTGGCGTTTGTGCATGCCGGACCGCCAGAGCTGCTCGATGCGGGTGCGGGCGGCAGCGGACACCTCGTGTCCTTCGAGGTAGTCATCGATGTCTTCGTAGCGCACACCGAGCGCCTCCTCGTCGGGGATCGCCGGGCGATCGTCCTCCAGATCTGCGGTGGGGACCTTCTGCCAGGTCTCATCCGGTGCACCGAGGTGGCGGAGCAGCTCCGCGCCCTGTCGTTTGGTCAGCCCGGCCAGGGGGGTGATGTCGGCGGCCGCATCACCGAACTTCGTGGAGAAGCCTGTCAGATTCTCCGCTGCGTGGTCGGTTCCGATGACCAGCAGACCCTTCTCCCCGGCCAGGGCGAACTGGGCGACCATCCGTAGCCGGGCCTTCACATTGCCCCGGTTGAAGTCGTTCAGAGTGGTGCGCCCGAGGGCGGCGGCGACATCGCGGTCGACCGTGGAGGTGGCGTCGGCGATATTGATCTCAAGGCTGTGGTCGGGGCCGATGAAGTCGAGTGCGAGTAGGGCGTCCTCGGCGTCGCTCTGGACACCGTGGGGCAGACGGACCGCCCAGAAGGCAGCCTCATGGCCCCTGCCCCGGAGCTCCTCGACGGCGAGTTGGGCGAGCTTTCCGCCCAGTGTGGAATCCTGCCCACCGGAGATACCGAGGACGAAGCCGTGCAGCTTCGTCGACTTCAGGTAGTCGGCGAGGAATCCGACGCGGCGGGTTACTTCCTCCGCGGGGTCGATCGTGGGTGTGACGTGCAGGTGGGAGGAGATTTCCCGTTGCAGATCCGCAGGCTGTGTGGACATGGCCCCAGGGTACCCGGGGAGGGGGCCTGAGTTGTCGATGATGTGTGTTCCAGGCGGGGTTTTGGGTAATTGTGGTGGGTGAGGTAACATATCCCCTCGTGTCATGGCTGATCAGTCCGTCGGTTCCCGATGGATCCGGTTCAGCCAGTGCAGGAAATCAGTCGCAATCCCAGATAGCGCATAGAGAAAGGAGCGCCCGATGAAGGTTCGTAAGTCGCTTCGGTCGCTGAAGAACAAGCCGGGCGCCCAGGTTGTCCGTCGCCACGGCAAGGTCTTCGTGATCAATAAGAAGGAGCCGCGCTTCAAGGCCCGTCAGGGTTAAGAGGCCGGATTTTCCGGACAAGGGAACCGTCCGTCGTCACCCCGCAAGGGGGTCGGCAGGGCGGTTCTTTTATTTTCCGGTGTGGGCGGGCAAGGGGAATGGCGGGGTTGTCCTGCCCGGTGGCCCTGAGGGGGTCAACATGTGGGCCTGTGGCCTCTCCCGAACTGGGAGTTTCATCGATGTAACTACCATATATAGTGCCGTTTGCTACTTCCGACCACAAAGTATAGTGTCGTTTCATGACGCCCTCGGGGCAGGCACCCCACGGAAGGCCGGATCACCACGGCGCTTTCCGGAGCTCTATTGAGCTTCCGGACCACTGCCCACGGGAGCGGCGATGTGACCGGGAGCACGGGGTGGCGGCAGCGGTAGCTGTGCAGCATCCCCCGCCGCTCAGTGCACCCCGGTTCAGACCGACAAGTTGAGAACGAGGATCATTCCATGGCCATCACCCTGTACACCAAGCCCGCCTGCATGCAGTGCAATGCCACCCAGAAGGCCCTCGACCGCGCCGGCCTCGACTACGAACTCGTGGACATCAGCCTGGACGATGAGGCCCGCGACTACGTGCTGGCCCTCGGTTACCTGCAGGCCCCGGTCGTCGAGGTCGGCGGTGAGCACTGGTCCGGCTTCCGTCCCGAGCGCATCCAGGGTCTGGTGGCCCAGGTGGCCTGATTCGGCCCCATCCCGCCGCACCCGTGCGGCAGTCACCGCAGGGAATTCAGGTCCGACCTCCCCTCGCAGCCGCCCCCAGTCCCGGGCGGCTTTGTTTTGTCCCGGACCTGCTGTTCTTGTTGAATCGGCGCCCTGACAGCCCAGGGGCAACCCTCGGTGGCGCCGGAAGGAAAGTGATCTCTCGTGCTCATCGTGTACTTCTCGTCAGTGACGGAGAACACGCGTCGATTCGTCGACAAACTTGGTTTTCCCAGTGCGCGGATTCCCCTGCATCGGACGGATGAACCCTTGGTGGTGAATGAGCCCTACGTCCTGGTCAGTCCGACCTACGGCGGTGGTGTCTCCATGACCGGTGGGAATTCCCGACCGGTTCCCGCGCAGGTGATCCGTTTCCTCAATGACGAACACAACCGCAGTCTCATCCGCGCGGTGGTGGCCGGTGGGAACACCAACTTCGGCACGGACTACTGTCTGGCTGGCGAGGTCATCGCCGCCAAGTGCCAGGTGCCCTATGTCTACCGCTTTGAACTGATGGGCACCGATGAGGACGTCCGGATCCTCCGGGCGGGACTGCTGGACAATCTCGACCGACTGGGCCTGACCACGGACGGACTCCCGTCTCTGGCGGCCGAGCACCCCGCCTCCTAGAATCGCGGCGGCGGTACCCGGGGCGCGGCGTCGACAGGCGCCCGACACCACTTCTCCACCCCCACTCTCCACCATCCGAAAGGGTAGAACACGTTGACCACCTCACTGGGAAAGTCCGTTGCCGATCAGGTCAAGCCGGTTGATCAGCTCGACTACCACGCACTCAATGCGCTGCTGAACCTCTACGACGCGGACGGCAAGATCCAGTTCGACAAGGACCGCGAGGCCGCGAACCAGTTCTTCCTCCAGCATGTCAACCAGAACACCGTGTATTTCCACGATCTGGAGGAGAAGCTCAACTACCTGGTCGAGAACAAGTACTACGAGCCGGAGGTGCTCGGGCTCTACGACCCTGAGTACGTCAAGAACCTGTTCAAACGGGCCTACTCCTACAAGTTCCGCTTCAAGACCTTCCTGGGCGCCTACAAGTACTACACGTCCTACACCTTGAAGACCTTCGACGGCCGTCGCTACCTTGAACGCTTCGAGGACCGTGTCGCGATGACCGCGCTCTTCCTCGCCAACGGTGACCGTCAGCTGGCAGAGAACCTCGTCGACGAGATCATGACGGGACGTTTCCAGCCGGCCACCCCGACCTTCCTCAACGCGGGCAAGGCCCAGCGCGGTGAGCTCGTTTCCTGCTTCCTCCTGCGTATCGAGGACAACATGGAGTCCATCGGCCGCGCCATCAACTCCGCCCTGCAGCTGTCCAAGCGCGGCGGCGGAGTCGCCCTGCTGCTGAGCAACCTGCGTGAGGCCGGCGCCCCGATCAAGCACATCGAGAACCAGTCCTCCGGCGTCATCCCCGTGATGAAGCTGCTGGAGGATTCCTTCTCCTACGCCAACCAGCTCGGTGCCCGTCAGGGCGCCGGCGCCGTCTACCTCAACGCGCACCACCCGGACATCATGTCCTTCCTGGACACCAAGCGGGAGAACGCCGACGAGAAGATCCGGATCAAGACCCTCTCCCTGGGTGTCGTGATCCCCGACATCACCTTCGAGCTGGCCAAGCGCAACGAGGAGATGTACCTGTTCTCCCCCTACGACGTGGAGCGCATCTACGGCAGGCCCTTCGGTGATATCTCGGTCACCGAGCACTACGCGGAGATGGTCGAGGACCCCCGCATCAGCAAGAAGAAGATCAACGCCCGCCAGTTCTTCCAGACCCTGGCCGAGATCCAGTTCGAGTCCGGCTACCCGTACATCATGTACGAGGACACCGTGAACAAGGCCAACCCCATCGAGGGTCGGGTCAACATGTCCAACCTATGCTCGGAGATCCTGCAGGTCAACACTCCCTCGACCTATAACGAGGATCTGACCTACGAGACCATCGGCCACGACATCTCCTGCAACCTGGGTTCCCTCAACATCGCCATGGCGATGGACTCGCCGGACTTCGCCCGAACCATCGAGACCGCGGTGCGTGGCCTGACCTCGGTCGCCGACCAGACCGCCATCGACTCGGTGCCGTCCATTCGCGAGGGCAATAACTCCGCCCACGCCATTGGCCTGGGGCAGATGAACCTGCACGGCTACCTCGGCCGCGAGCACATCCACTACGGCTCCGAGGAGGGCCTGGACTTCACCAACGCCTACTTCGCCGCGGTGCTCTACGCCGCCCTGAAGGCCTCCAACAGGATCGCCCGGGAGCTCGGTGAGACCTTCGGCGACTTCGCCACCTCCGACTATGCCGACGGCTCCTACTTCGACGGCTTCGACCCGGCGGAGTTCCTCCCGCAGACGGAAAAGGTCAGGGCGCTGTTCGAGGCGTCCTCCATCCACACGCCTTCCGTCGAGGACTGGGCGCAGCTCAAGGCCGATGTCATGGAGCACGGCATCTACAACCGTTACCTCCAAGCCGTCCCGCCGACCGGCTCGATCTCCTACATCAACAACTCGACCTCTTCGATCCACCCGATCGCCTCCAAGATCGAGATCCGCAAGGAAGGCAAGATCGGCCGCGTCTACTACCCGGCGCCGCAC
>CAZTIZ010000047.1:0-16231 GCA_964613845.1 uncultured Corynebacterium sp. | reverse complement strand
GGCCACCGCGTCCGTCCGGTAGACCCATCCGGCATCGGCCTCCCCGGAGGTGACCCTGCCCAGCGCGTCGGTGACCGAGTGCTCCAGGGAGACCGGCCTGACGGTGATACCGAGCTCGTCGATCAGGGCGGCGGCCACGCTTCCGCAGGGGACCTGGGGATCACACAGCGCCAGATTCGCGGCATCGAGCCCGGTCACGGCGGTGATTCCGGCGGGGTTACCGGCAGGCACCACCATGACCAGGGTGTTGGTGGCCACGACCTGCGGCTCGGCCACGGTGCCCCAGGTCTCAGCCCGGTCCATGGTCGCCCGGTCGGCGGTGATCAGCACATCACCCGGTGCGCCGTCGGCCAGCTGTTGGACCAGGGTGGAGGAACCCATGTTGAGGAAATCCACCTGCAGTGGCGGATCCAGCTGTGCGGCCCGTGCTGCCAGGTCCCCGTTGATCACGCGGGTGGAGGCCGCCCCCAGGACGGTCAGCGTCGACTCCTCCGCTGCCGTGCCGCCGGTGGTGCAGGCGGTGAGCAGGGCGACGGCGCCGAGCGCGCTGATGCCACGCAGGACACGGCGGTGGGGCAGGAGCGCGGGCATCGAGGGATCCTTTCGGGAGGAGACCACAGCCAGGTGGTGTGCTCTCGGTGCGAGAGTACGTCACCTGGCTGTCCCGTCTGCGAGGGTGGTCGGTGTGGTGCTCAGGCACCGCGGTAGGGGGGCCTCCTCCTGCTCATCCCGGCGGTCACGCGGGCCGGAGTGCAGCCCCTCCCAAGCCGCGTGCTGACCCACCGGCTGGGTGCGGTACTCCGGGTGTAATGGCAGAGCCACTCATACCGGAAGATGAGGCTCAGAGGGGGGACTGCTGGGCCGCGTTGATCCAGGAGGGGCTGTTCGCCCGGGATGGCGCCCTCATCGTCAACGCCCCCAGCTCCACCGGGGCGGTCACTGACACGCTCGGTGTGATCTGCCCGCTGCTGCCCGCCATCTTCGAGAGGCTCGGACACGACTGAAGTGGCGCCTCCGGGGGGTGGTGGAAGGTTGGGCCCCGCAGCCCCCGCCTCAGGGCAGCTCGACGCGCCCTCGACCGCCCAGTTCAGCCACGGTGTCGTAGTCGCGCTCCAGCCCCTCGCCGGGCACCTCCACGGTGCTCCCGGCCGCGGCGATGAGCCGTTTGGCCGCCCTGCCCCGGGGATCCCCGAGTGCCCGCAGTGCCTGTTCCAGCCCCAAGGGCCGCCACAGTGCGCACAGCGGTTGGAGGAAGCCGTCCGTTGACCGGATGAGGGCGACGTCTGCGGTGGGTTCGGCCTCCAGCGCGGCCTGCAAGCGGGACAACATGCCGGGGGAGTCCGGCGCGTCGACCGACAACACCGCCACCGCACCCGCACCCCGCACCGCCCGAAAGCCGGCGGCGATGCCGGCCACCGGGCCGCCGAAGGGCGGCCGCTCGCTGACCACTCGCACGCCCGCACCCACCGGCGGTGAGTGGGAGGAGACGACGATGGCCTCGGCGGCGTCGTCAAGCCCGGCGAGCACGTGGTCGAGCAGCCGGACGCCATTGAGACGGACCCCGGCCTTATCCACCCCACCCATCCGGGAACCCCGCCCCCCGGCCAACACGATCACCGACAGACTCACGGCCGTGGCAGCTCCCTCGACCAGTCACCGGAACGCCCCCCGGACTTCGCCGTGATGCCACAGGTGCGCAGGTAGGCGGAACGGTCCACGCCCTTCACCATGTCCACCACAGCCAGGGCGGCGACGGACACGGCCGTCAACGCCTCCATCTCCACGCCGGTGCGATCAGCCGTGCGCACCGTCGCCTCAATGAACACGTGGTCCTGTTCAAGCGACAGCTCCACCGCACACCCGTGTACCCCGATGGTGTGCGCCAGCGGAAGCAGATCCGGCACCCGCTTGGCGGCGGCAATACCCGCCACCCGAGCCACAGCCAGGACATCGCCCTTGGGCACGGTGCCCTCACGTAGCGCCTGCAGCACCTCCGGAGAACAGGCGACCTGCCCCTGCGCCGTGGCGGAACGCACGGTGGGGGACTTACCGGTGACATCCACCATGTGGGCGGTACCGGCGTCAGTGAGATGGGTGAACTTCATGTCTTCCTCCCGGGAAGCAGTCGAATCAGGTCAGGAGCACGGTCACCGGCTGCCCCGGGCCGGGGGCCGGCGCGCCGGGGGCGAGGACGGCCAGGCCGTCGGTATCCGATAACGACGCCACCATATGGGAACCCACCCCACGGCGGGTGAACGGCGTGGCCGACGGAACCTCCCCTGACCACCCCAACCGCACCGGGATGAACAGGTGCCGGTCGTGCGGCGCCGGGAAACCCACCGTGGCCTCCGCCCTCACCCGCGGCCGGTCCAGCGGATCAGCGGACACCGGTAACCCCGCCATCGCCCGCAGCAGCGGAACCACGTAGAGCTGGTGGGAGACGAACACGCTGACCGGGTTGCCCGGCAGACACAGCAGCGGCACGCCGCTCCAGCACCCCATGCCCTGGGGCGCCCCCGGCTTCTGCGCCACCGGGCCGAACCACATCCCCCCACCGTCGGTGACCTCCCGCACCACGTCGAAGGCCCCCGCGGAGATGCCACCGCTCGTGACCACCAGGTCCGCCCACGACGCCGCCTCCCGCAGAGCCTCGGTGAACTCCCCGGGTGAATCACCCGCATGCAGACCACGCACCTGCCCGGCCCCCGCCTGCCGCAGTAGGGTGGACATCATCGGCCCATTCGAATCCGGGATCTGACCCGTCCCCGGCCACCGGCCCGACCCCACCAGCTCATCACCCGAGGAGAGCACCGCCACCCGGGGAGACGGGAAGACCACCACCTCATCGAGACCAATGGAGATCAACGCGGCAAGTGTGCCCGCGTCCACCCGGCGCCCGGCCGGGACCACCACGTCGCCGGGACCCGTGTTCTCACCCAGCAGCCGGACATGGTGGCGGTCACGACGCACCCGGTGGACAGTGATCTCCCCCGGAAGCTCCACCGGCCCCGCGGGCACTGAGGTGTCCTCCACAGGGATCACCCGCAGCCCCTCGGCCACCGGATCACCGACGGGCGCACCCGTCATGATGCGCACCGCCGCACCCGCCGGCACGCCCACCGCCGGACGACCGGCCGGCACATCACCGACCACCGGCAGCACCCACGGCCCCTCACCGGACAGGTCCGCGGAACGGACGAGGAAACCGTCCATCGCCGAATTCGAGAAAGGCGGCACCGGTAGAACCGCCCGGGCATCCTCCGCCAACACCCGCCCCACGGCCTCCGCCACCGGCACCCGCACCGGCTGCGGCCGTGTGGCCAGGGCCAGGACGGCCGCCAGATGACCGGCGACGCTACGCGTGGAGGAACCCTCACGGGACATGGGCGCACACAACCTTTCCGGGGGAGGGCAGACCCCCGTCAGCCTAGCCGCCGATGGCCGACATCGGCCGGTCCGGCTGGAGAAAACCCGGATCGTCGATCCCGTGTCCGGGCAGCTTCGCCCACATCGCCCCCGCCCAGGCAGCCGCGAGCCGCTCATCGTCAGCACCCCCACGCAGGACATCGCGCAGCGAGGTCTCCGCATCGGAGAACAGACAGTTACGGATCGCGCCATCGGTGGTCAGACGCGTCCGGTCACAGCTGCCACAGAAGGAATGCGTCACGGAGGCGATCACCCCGACCTGGCCCGACAGCCCGCGCCCCCGGACCTCCCACAGGGCAGCCGGCGCCGAACCCCGCGGCTCCGCCGCCGGACTCAACTCGAAGGCGGTACGCAGCCGCCCCAGAATCTCCTCCGCGGTGACCATGTCGGAACGCCGCCAGCTCTCCCGCGGACCCAGGGGCATCTGCTCGATGAAACGCAACTGTGCGCCTCTGATCAGGCAATACTCAGCCAGAGCGATAATATCGTCCTCGTTGACACCGGGCATGACCACCGTGTTGATCTCCACCGGCCGCATCCCGGAGGCCACCGCCGCGTCGATGGAACGCAGGACGTCCCCGAGCCGGTCGCGCCGGGTCAGCTGCGCGTAGCGATCCGGGTCGAGGGTGTCCAACGAGATGTTGACCCGGTCCAGCCCTGCCTCCTGCAGACCCACCAGGCGTTTGTCCAGGCCCAGGCCGTTGGTGGTCAGGGCTGTGGATACCGGCTTCCCCTCGTCGGTGCGCAGGGCGGTGGTGGCGGCGATGATCTTCTCCAGTGACCCGCGCAGCAGGGGCTCCCCGCCGGTGAAGCGGATCTGGCGTATCCCCAACCACTCCACGGCGATGCGGATCAGGCGGGTGACCTCCCCGTCATCCAGGGTCTGCTCGGTGGGCATCCACTCCAGCCCCTCCGCCGGCATGCAGTAGGTGCAGCGCAGATTACAGCGGTCGGTGAGACTGACCCGCAGGTCCCGGGCGATGCGCCCGTACCGGTCGAGGAGCACCCGGCTGCCGTCGGCTGCGGGCTCCGGCAGACCGGCCGGAACCACCGGATCCGCCGGGGAGGGGGCACCGGGCGGGCCCGTCTGCAGGAACAGTCGCGTAACCATTATCTGCCCATCCTAGGAAGGCCGGACGGTTCTGCCAAGGGCCCTCCGGGATCCGCTCCCTCGCTCACTCCCGACTGGACTCGGGCTCTCCCTCGCCGTCCCTCCGCTCTCCCGGGCCGACGAGCTTGATGACGGTGAAGTCGTCGTTGGCGAGATGCTGGCGCAGATCCTTCTTGTCGAACTTGCCCACCGAGGTCTTGTCGATGTCGCGGACGAACGTCCAGTACTCCGGCAGCATCCAGCCCGGCAGGCTGGCCCGCAGCCCCTCGCGTAGCCCCTCCGCGACCTGCTGCGTCTGGGCGATGTCCTCGTGGAGCACGGTGACGGCCAGCGGCCGCTCGCCCCACTTCTCGTCCGGGTAGCCGATCACGGCGCACTCCACGACCTCCGGGGCTTCCATGATGAGGTTCTCCAGCATCACCGAGTAGATCCATTCGCCACCCGAACGGATGACATCACGGGCACGGTCGGAGACGGTGAGGAAACCGTCGGAGGTCACCGACCCGACGTCACCGGTGCGCAACCAGCCGTCGGCGGTGAACTGCTCGTCACGGTCCCGGATCTCACGCCCCCGGAAGCTGCTGGCCAGTCCGTCACCATCCTCGGTCTCCGGGTGATAGTAGGAGTCCGCCACGATGTTGCCGCGCACCTGGATCTCACCCTGGTTACGGTCGGTGGAGGAGACCACCCGGCCGTCGTTGACCACCCGGTACTCCAGCAGTGGGGAGAACCGGCCCTGGCTGATCCGGTAGGTCCAGCGGGCCTCACCGGAGGAACCGGAGGGCGGGCGGGCGACGGTGCCCACCGAGGAGGTCTCCGTCATGCCCCACACATGTACGACGTCGACGCCGTAGCGCTGCTCCCACAGCTTGATCAGGATCGGCGGCGCCGGGGAACCACCCACGTAGATCTCCGTCAGACTCATCCGCTCCGGCGGATTGTGCAGGTAGTGGACAATGAGCTGGATCCACAGCGTGGGTACACCGTGGGCCACCCGCGGGTGCGTCGCCTCGATGAGTCGGGCCAGGGTGGGTGCGGAGACATCGGAGTCCGGGAAGACCAGGGGGGTACCCGACATGAACGCGGCATAGGGCACGCCCCAGCTGAGCACGTGGTAGATCGGCACGCAGCACAGGAAGGACTCGCCGTGGGCCACCGCCAGGGAGTCGGTCGTGCGCAGCGCCATGGCCTGCAGGTAGATCGAGCGGTGGGAGTACACCACGCCTTTGGGTGCGCCGGAGGTGCCCGTGGAGTAGCAGATGGCCGCCGCCGTGGTCTCATCGAGTTCGGGCCACTCGTAGTGGGTGGAACGACCGTCGAGAAGCGCCTCGTAGGAGTGCACCGACACCTGCTCGGGCAGGTGCCCGGCGAGCGGTGCGACCGGATCGAGGCCGATGAAGATGACGGTGCGCACAGCCGGACAGTCCACGAGTGCCCGGCCCAACGAGGGGGCCAGCCGCGGATCGGCGACGATGACCTCGATGCGCGCATGGTTGATGATGTGTCGGACCTGGTCCTCCATCAGCTGTTTGTTCAGCGGTGTGAACACGGCCCCCATGCAGGAGACCGCGAACATCGTCTCAAGGTGTTCGGCGCAGTTGTGGAGGAAGGAACCGACCCGTTGATCACCGGTGATCCCCAGGTCATCGTGCAAGGCGTGGGCCAGGGCGGCGGACCTGGCGCGGATGGTGGCGAAGGTGGTCTCCTCGGCGTGATCCGTCTTCCACGTCGTCACCTTCGCCGCCCCGTGCGCCGAGGAGCCGTACTCCAGAATCCGCGCGATCGACAGCGGCAGGTCCTGCATGGTGGAGAGCATGCCCCTCACTCTAGCCCGACGGGGGAAGGGGAACGGGGGACGGGCCAGGGTGCTTTCAGGAGGGTCGGTGCCTGATTCCGGCGAGCGTGCGTTACACTGTTCGACAGATCGACGGGATGCCTTTCGGTCCCGATCCGCCCGGAGCATGTGGCTCACGGGGGACATCGACCCCCCTCTGACCGCCTGACGCGGCCTAGCACCCCTGTTCCTGAGGGTGAGTGTCGCCAGGCACGCTCCAGCTCGGTCTGATGATTCTGGCCCGTGATTCCTCACGACGCCCGGAACCACCCATGTACGGCTCCGTGTGAGCCGGTAGACGGACACCTCCGTCCCCGGCCACGACGTCGAGTCAGTCAATTCCACAGAAGGCTTCCAGCCGCGTATCTGACGCACCAGAAATTTCCCGGCTGGTCAAGCGATGAAAGGACATCCGTGACCGATACGGACAACGCGACCACCGCAGCTACCGCCGTGGGGGGCGCTGAGCAGACCAGCCTGGCAGCCCTGAAGCTGCCTGAGCTGCGCAGGATCGCAGCCGAGAAGGGTCTCAGGGGAGTGTCCGGGCTGCGTAAGGGTGAGCTCATCACGGCCATCCAGACCGGCCAGGTCCCCGCCCGTACCACCAAGGCGACCGCCGCTGTGTCAGAGAAGGCGGCCGACCGGCCCGCCCCGGAGAAGCAGGCGGCGGAGACCACGACCACGGCTGAGGCCACGGCAGACCAGCGCGGCAACGGGGAGGACAACACCGGTCGTTCCGGCGGGCAGCACGATGACCGTGCCGGCAGCGAGGACCGCAGCTCCGATTCCGACCACGATTTCGACCACGACTCCGATTCCGAGGAGCCGCGCTACGAGTCCCGTTCCGCAGCCCGTCGCGCGCGTCGCAACCGGGCCCGTCAGAACCAGCGTGACCGTGGCCAGGACAGCGGCGATCAGCAGGGCCGCGAGAGTTCCGAGACCCAGGATGACCACGGCAACGACCAGCGTCGGGGCCGTGGCCGGGGTGCGGATCAGGACTCTGCCCAGCAGGGTGACGGTGAGGGTCGTCGCGGTCGCCGCAACCGCCGCAACCGCCGCAACCGCAACGAGCACGACGGTGGCGGGGAGCAGCGTCAGCAGTCGCAGCAGCAGTCTCACCAGCAGCAGCCGCAGCAGCAGGGTTCCGACGGCGCGGACCTGCAGGATGTCGCGGGCATCCTCGACGTCGCCGACAACAACACCGCCTTCCTCCGCACCACCGGCTATCACGCCTCCCCGGCGGACGTGTTCGTCAACAACCAGATTGTCCGTCGATTCGGCCTGCGCTCCGGCGACGCGATCACCGGGCAGGTGAAGATGGGTGGCGGCCAGACACACGGTCAGGGCCGGAACCGTCAGAAGTACAACCAGCTCGTCCGCGTGGATTCCGTCAACGGCATGGACGTGGAGACAGCGCGCAGGCGTCCCGAGTTCTCCAAGCTGACCCCCCTCTACCCGAACCAGCGTCTGCGCCTGGAGACCGAGCAGCGGATCCTGACCACCCGGGTCATCGACCTGATCATGCCGATCGGCAAGGGGCAGCGCGCCCTGATCGTCTCCCCGCCCAAGGCCGGTAAGACGACGATCCTGCAGAACATCGCCAACGCGATCTCCACGAACAACCCGGAGTGCTACCTCATGGTGGTGCTCGTCGATGAGCGTCCCGAGGAGGTCACCGACATGCAGCGTTCGGTCAACGGTGAGGTCATCTCCTCCACCTTCGACCGTCCGCCGTCCGAGCACACCGCGGTGGCCGAGCTGGCCATCGAGCGTGCCAAGCGTCTGGTGGAGCAGGGCCGGGACGTCGTCGTCCTGCTCGACTCCATCACCCGCCTGGGCCGCGCCTACAACAACTCCTCGCCGGCCTCCGGTCGCATCCTCTCCGGTGGTGTTGACTCCAACGCCCTGTACCCGCCGAAGCGTTTCCTGGGTGCCGCCCGCAACATCGAGGACGGTGGTTCCCTGACGATCATCGCCACCGCCATGGTCGAGACGGGCTCCGCCGGTGACACCGTGATCTTCGAGGAGTTCAAGGGCACCGGTAACGCTGAGCTGAAGCTGGACCGAAAGATCTCTGAGCGCCGCGTGTTCCCCGCCGTGGACGTCAACCCCTCCGGCACCCGCAAGGATGATCTGCTGCTCCACCCGGACGAGGCGCGGGTCATGCACAAGCTGCGCCGTATCCTCTCCGCACTGGACCCGCAGCAGGCCATCGACCTGCTGATCAAGCAGCTGAAGAAGACCAAGTCGAACACGGAGTTCCTGGCCCAGGTGGCCTCCTCCGCGCCGATGGCCGCAGACAAGGACGAGGAGGAGTACCTCTGATGGTGAACCAGATTTCCGCGGTCGACGACATCGTCTCCGAGTACCAGGGCATCGAGGCGCAGATGGCGGACCCCGCCACCGCCGGTGACCAGGCCACCTTCCGCAGGCTCTCCAAGCGCTACTCTGAGCTCCAGCCCATCATCAAGGTCAACAACGAGCTCGTTGAGACCCGCGGCGACCTGGAGGTCGCCCGGGAGATGGCGCACGAGGACCACGAGTTCAAGGCGGAGGCCGAGCGCCTGGCCGAGCGTGAGGTCGAGCTGGAGGAGAAGCTCGCCGACCTGCTCGCCCCCCGTGACGAGCACGACGGCGACGACATCATCATGGAGATCAAGGCGGGTGCCGGTGGCGAGGAGGCCGCGCTCTTCGCCGGTGATCTGGCCCGCATGTATGAACGCTACGCCGACCGGCACGGCTTCACCTGGCAGGTGCTGGGTGTATCTGAGTCCGACCTCGGTGGAGTCAAGGATCTGACCTTGTCCATCCGCTCCAAGACCCCTTCCCGCGACGGCGCCTGGTCCGTGTTCAAGTTCGAGGGCGGCGTCCACCGGGTCCAGCGCGTGCCCGTCACCGAGTCGCAGGGTCGCATCCAGACCTCCGCGGCCGGCGTGCTCGTCTACCCCGAACCCGATGAGGTCGAGGCCGTCTCGATCGATGAGAAGGACCTGCGCGTCGATGTCTACCGATCCTCCGGCAAGGGTGGACAGGGCGTCAACACCACCGACTCGGCGGTACGCATCACCCACCTGCCCACCGGCATCGTGGTGACCTGTCAGAACGAGCGCTCCCAGATCCAGAACCGCGCGCGCGCCATGCAGGTGCTCGCTGCCCGCCTGGAGCAGGTGGAGAAGGAGAAGGCGGACGCCGAGGCCGCCGAGGGGCGTGCCGCGCAGGTGCGCACCATGGATCGTTCCGAGCGCATCCGCACCTACAACTGGCCCGAGAACCGTATTGCCGACCACCGCATCGGTTTCAAGGCCAACAACCTCGACAGCGTTCTTGAGGGCAACCTCGACGACCTGTTCAACGCCCTGCGTGCCGCCGAACGCGCCGAGCGGCTGGAAGCGGAGTAGCACCGTGCTCCGTCAGGCGATCAACGACGCCGTCACGCGACTGCGGGCGGCCGGCGTCCCCTCCCCGGAGGTCGACGCCCGGCTCATCGCCGCGCACCTGCTCGACGTCGGCCCGATGGAGCTCTTCCGCCACGCGGGCTCGCCCGTGCCGGAGGGTTTCGACGACGCCGTCGCCCGCCGCACGAGGCGGGAACCGCTCCAGCACATCCTGGGCACCGCCCCCTTCGGGCCGTTGGACCTGGCAGTGGGGCCGGGGGTTTTCATTCCCCGACCCGAAACCGAGGTACTCGCCGACTGGGGGGTGCGCCGCCTGCGCGGCGTTACCGCCCCCCGGGTCGTGGACCTGTGCACCGGTACCGGCGCCCTGGCGCTCTACATCGCTGATGCGCGTGCCGACGCCGAGGTCACGGCCGTCGAGAAGCAGGATGCGGCGTGTACGTGGGCCCGCCGCAACATCGCCGCCTTCGCACCCGGGGTGCGGCTGGTGCAGGGCGATGTCACCGACCCGGGACTGCTGCCGGAGTGGCACGGAACCTGTGACCTGGTGCTGACCAACCCCCCCTACGTGCCGGAGACCGATGACCTCGACCCGGAGGTCTATGTCGATCCACCGGAGGCGGTCTTCGCCGGTGCCGACGGCATGTCCGTCATCGACCGGATGCTGCCGCTGATCCACGCCCTACTCAAGGGTGGGGGAGTGGTCGGTATCGAGCACGACGATGCGACCTCGGAACTCGTCCAGGCCACGGTGCGCGCCCACGGCGGCTTCAGTGAACCCGAGATCCTGCAGGACCTGGCGGGTCGGGCGCGCTTCGTCACCGCGAGTAAGCTGACAGACTGATCCGAGACGTACCTCCGAGGAGAGCCCGAAGTGAGCAGAATCTATTCCTGCGCCGATGAGACCACCCGTGCCGAGGGGATGCGGGCGGCCGTCGACGCCGTCCGGGGCGGGCGCCTGGTGGTCATGCCCACCGACACCCTCTACGGGCTGGGCTGTGACGCCTTCGACAACAACGCCGTGGCCAGTCTGCTGGCCACCAAACGTCGTGGTCCGGACATGCCCGTGCCGGTTCTGCTCGGTTCCTGGGAAACCATCCAGGGACTGGTCCGTGAGTACAGTGCCCAGGCACGCGCCCTCGTGGAGGCCTTCTGGCCCGGTGGACTGTCCATCGTCGTCCCACAAGCTCCCAGCCTGCCGTGGAACCTCGGGGACACCCGCGGCACCGTGATGCTGCGCATGCCGCTGCACCCGGTGGCCATTGAACTGCTGCGGGAGGTCGGGCCCATGGCCGTGTCCTCGGCCAATATCTCCGGTAAGCAGCCGCCGACCACCGCCATCGCCGCCAAGCAGCAGCTGGGCACCGCCGTGTCCGTCTACCTCGACGGAGGGGAGACGCCGGTGGGTGAGCCCTCCAGCATCGTGGACCTGTCCGGTCCCGCCCCGCGGCTGCTGCGGGAGGGGGCGATCAGCGCCGAACGGATCGGTGAGGTCATCGGTGTCTCCCCGGAGATTCTGCGGGGCGCCGATTAAATGGGGGCCGCTGCCGGCGTCCCGCTACGCGAGCTGGGCCTGGTGCTCCTCGTGGCGGCGGCCGTCACCTACCTGAGCACCGGCCTGATCCGTTCGCTGATGGTGCGCTCCGGTCGGGTCGCCGAGATTCGCCAACGTGACGTCCATACCCAGCCGACCCCCCGCCTCGGGGGCGTGGCCATGTTCTCCGGGTTCCTGGCGGCGGTCTACCTGGCCGCCCAGCTCCCGGCCCTGACCAGGGGTTTCATGCCGATCACCCCGGAGATGAACGCGGTGGTGTGGGCGGCCTTCGCCATCGTGGTCGTCGGCGTGGTCGATGACCTCTACGAGCTCGACGCCATCACCAAACTCATCGGGCAGGTGCTGGCCTCGATCCTCATGAGCGTGCTCGGCCTGTCCTGGACGCTGTTGTATCTCCCGGTCGGGGAGGGCACCACCATCCTGCTCGACCAGTTCCAGTCCACCATCGTCACCACCGTGTTCACGGTGGCACTGGTCAACGCCATCAACTTCGTCGACGGCCTGGACGGCCTGGCGGCCGGTCTGGGAATGATCGCGGGCGGGGCCATCCTGCTGTTCTCGTTGACGGTCCTCCACGACCAGGGGGGTGCGGTGTCGGCCTATCCGCCGGCGATCATCGCCGCCGGCCTGGTGGGGGTGTGCCTGGGTTTCCTACCCCATAATTTCGAGCCCTCCCGAATCTTCATGGGTGATTCAGGATCCATGCTCATCGGACTGCTGCTCGCGGCGGCCTCGACCTCGGCCTCCGGCAAGATCAACATGAGCCTCTACGGCACCGCTGATTTCGTTGCCCTGATGAGTCCGATCCTGGTGGTCGCCGCCGCCATCTTCATCCCCGTCCTCGACCTCGTCCTCGCCGTGGTCCGGAGACTGTCCCGTGGCACCTCGCCCTTCTCCGCCGACAAGATGCACCTGCACCACCGGCTACTCTCGCTGGGGCATACCCACCGGCGTACGGTCCTCGTGCTCTACCTGTGGGTCTCCGTGGTGGCCTTCGGGACCGTGAGCTTCTCGGTGGTGCCCGCCCGGGTGGCCGGAACGGCCTTCGTGCTGGCGCTCATCGTGGCGGCACTGGTCACCCTCATCCCCGTCCGGGCAGGCAAACTGGGCAGGCGCCCAGCCCCCACCCGGGTGGTCGAGCACTCTGACCCGGAGTAGCGGTGGGGGAGCGGTGGGCCCGCCTGGCGCGACGTAATTGCGCGGTCTGCCCGGGAGGAGACCCACGGCCACGGAAGCGGAAATAGGGTTCGATCCCTGTGACGGGTAGGATTCCCCCCCGTGAGTACCCCGCAGGACAACATCCCCGACAACGACGCCACCCCTGAACCGAAGGGTGCCGCCGACACAACCCAATCAGACTATGACGACCCCCGCCGCCCCCTGGTGCGGGCGGTGCGGCTCGGCGGCATCGCCCTGTTGGTCATCACCGTCATCTCGTTGGTGGCCTGGGGTGCCTGGCGGGACCTGCCCGGCATCTGGGGTGTGATCATCGGTGCCGCGATCGGCGGCGGCTTCGTACTGCTGACCGCCCTGAGTGTGCTGATCACCGCCGGAACCTCCCCCTCGACCACCGGCGCGATTGTCCTCGGTAGCTGGTTACTGAAAATCGTGGTACTGATCATCGTCCTGGCGGTGATCAGGGACATGGACTTCTACGACGTCCCGGCGATGGCGGTGACGACGGTCATCGCCCTCATCGTCGTCCTGGCCACCGAGACCTGGGGGGTCATCACCGCCCGGGTCACCTACGTGAACTGATTCCGGGCCACGCACCCCGCAGCGGGGCGGCTCGCCTCATGGGGCGATCCGCCCCGTTTTCCGTTGCTGAACCTAGGGGAACGCGAGGTGGGGAATGAGCTTCCCCCAGTTTTCCGGGGGTAGCCTCCCCCCGCGATGGGTGAGGAAAAAGCCGGTGTGACCGACTTCACCCAGCCGGGAATGTGCCTGATACCGGCATTTTCCGATGCTGTACACAGGTTGCCGGAAGGGGAAGCCAACCTCGCGTAGGTGAAAGAGCAGGGGTGCTGATAGGCTGTCCTGCGGGCCAACCCGGCACGTCATCCGCGTTTTTCAGCGTGGTTCACTTCTGAAATTGCGGCGACGTTATCTGGGGTGAGACCCCTGTCACCGCCTCGCAGATGTGCGACGGAGTCCGTGGTGGTGTCAGCGAATTTTTAGACGTCCATCGCACCGTGTGGAATTGACGATCCGCACGGCCCTAACACGGGAGAGAACGCTGAGCGTTACAACACTGGCCATGAGGGGCGAATTCACCGCACCCGACCTGGATTCAGAATTTTTCCCGGGGGAAACCTACGGCGACATGATCCTGACGGATTTCGCCAACGGTTGGTTCGCTCTTGACCGCTTCATGCTGATCCGCATCGTCATGACGGTGCTTCTCGCCATCCTTTTCGTCTCCGCCATGCGTAACCCCAAGCTGGTTCCGCGCGGGCTGCAGAACTTCGTTGAACTCGCACTGGATTTCGTGCGGATCCACATCGCCGAGGACATTCTGGGCAAGAAGGAGGGGCGCCGGTTCCTGCCGGTCATCGCCACCATCTTCTTTGTCGTTCTCGCGATGAACATCCCCGCGATCATCCCGGGCATGAATGTGTCGCCAAACGCGCGTATCGGCATGCCGATCGCGTTGGCGATCTTCGGATATCTCACGATGATTTACGCAGGAGCCAAGCGCTACGGCTTCTTCAAGTACGTTAAATCCTCGCTGGTGATTCCGAACCTGCCTCCGGCACTGCACCTTCTCGTGGTGCCGATCGAGTTCATCTCTACGTTCATCATGCGACCGGTCACTCTCGCACTTCGTCTCATGGCGAACTTCCTTGCGGGACACCTCATCCTGGTCCTCCTGTTCTCCGCCACGAACTTCTTCTTCTGGCAGATGAACGGCTGGACCGTGATGGCCGGTGTGACCCAGCTGGCAGCTGTGCTGTTCACTCTCTACGAGCTGATCATCATCTTCCTGCAGGCCTACATCTTTGCCCTGCTGGTTGCGGTGTACATCGAACTGTCACTGAATGCTGATGCACACTGACGAATCGCGATAATCGCGGTCAACTGAATACCCCCACCTGAAACACCATCTCGCCCGGTAGGAACCGGGCACCTAGAAAGGGAACGACTTTCATGAACGAGATCATCCTCGCCCAGGACGCCGCCGCAACCGTCCCGAACCTCGGCGCTGTCGGCTACGGCATCGGCACCATCGGCCCGGGTATCGGTATCGGTATCCTCGTCGGCAAGGCTCTCGAGGGCATGGCTCGCCAGCCCGAGATGGCCGGCCAGCTGCGCACCACCATGTTCCTGGGTATCGCCTTCGTTGAGGCCCTGGCCCTCATCGGCCTGGTCGCCGGCTTCCTGTTCACCAACTAATAAACGGGTAGCAACAACGAAGACTGGAGACTCATGACGAACGTCATCTACTACCTTGCGCAGGAGGCTGAGACCCTGCCGCTTGACGGCGGCAACTCCATCCTCCTGCCCAAGACCTACGACATCGTCTGGTCCCTCATTCCGCTCATCGTCATCCTGTTGATCTTCTGGAAGTTCGTTCTTCCGAAGTTCCAGGAGGTCCTGACTGAGCGTGAGGACCGGATCAAGGGTGGCATTCAGCGCGCCGAGGCCGCCCAGGCCGAGGCGAAGGCCGCACTTGAGAAGTACAACGCGCAGCTCGCCGAGGCACGTGCCGAGGCCGCCGAGATCCGTGAGCAGGCCCGTGAAAAGGGCAAGCTCATTGAGGCGGACATGAAGGCACAGGCCGCCGAGGAGAGCAACCGCATCATCGCGTCCGGTGAGAAGCAGCTGCAGGCCCAGCGTGAGCTGGTCGTCGCAGAACTGCGCAAGGAGATGGGACAGAACTCGATCAACCTGGCTGAGCGTCTGCTCGGTGGCGAGCTTTCCGATGCCACCAAGCGCTCCGGCACGATCGACTCCTTCCTGTCTGATCTCGACGCCGTCGCACCGGCAGGAAAGTGAGCGCCATGCACGCAGCGAGCCGCGAAGCACTAGCACAGGTCGAGTCCCTCCTGGATGGCATCATCTCCGGGTCGACTAACGCCGTCGCCATCTCCGCACAGACCGGCACCGAACTGTTCGACGCCGTTGAGATCCTCGACGGCGACCGCGCCCTGCGTGTCGCAGTGGCCGAGGCCTCTGCCCCGGCTGAGCAGCGCACGGGTCTGGTCCAGGCCGTCTTCGGTGGCAAGGTCGCCGACAGCACCCTCACGGTGCTGCGCGAGGCAGCCTCCCTGGTCTGGTCCAGCCCGCGTGAATTCCGCACCGGTCTGGTCCTCATCGGACGTCGCGCACTTCTGCGTGGCGCCGAGGCCCAGGGTCAGCTGGGTCAGGTGGAGGACGAACTCTTCCGCCTGAGCCGCATCCTGGAGACCGAGAGCGAGCTGTCTCAGCTGCTCTCCGACCGCAACACGGAGGCCACCGCCAAACGGGGCCTGCTGGCGAATGTGCTCTACGGCAAGGTCACGATGTTCACTGAGGCGCTCGCGCTGCAGGTCATCGGCCGCCCGGAGAACAATCCGATCGACGATACCGCAGCACTGGCGGCCGAGGCAGCACAGCTGCAGGGCCGTTCCGTGGCGCATGTCGTTTCAGCCGAGAAGATGAGCGCAGGCCAGCAGGCGGCGCTCGCTGAGAAGCTGGGACGAATTTACGGTCGTGCGATGTCCATCCACTCTGAGGTTGACCCCAGCCTCCTCGGTGGCATGACCATCCGCGTTGAAGACGAGATCATCGACGGCAGCACTGCGGGCAAGCTCGCACGACTGCGCACGAACCTCGTCTAGGACACGACCTTTACTGAAGATAATGCTGGAAGAAACAACCGAGAGCAGGAAGAACATGGCGGAGCTGACGATCTCCTCCGATGAGATCCG
>CAZTIZ010000046.1:0-16256 GCA_964613845.1 uncultured Corynebacterium sp. | reverse complement strand
CCGCGGCGGCGGTAGCAGATGAGGTCGATGAAGACGTCCTTGCCGAAGCGGCGGCGGTACTCGGTGGCCAGCTGGCCAACCCAGACCACGGCCTCCGGGTCGTCACCGTTGACGTGGAAGACCGGGGAGTCGAAGCCCTTCGCCAGGTCGGTGGCGTAGTGGGTGGAGCGGGAGGAGTCCGGGGTGGTGGTGAAGCCGATCTGGTTGTTGACCACGATGTGGACGGCACCGCCCACGGTGTAGCCGCGCAGGCCGGAGAGGTTGATGGTCTCCTGGACCACGCCCAGGCCGGCGAAGGAGGCGTCACCGTGGAGCATCAGCGGCATGACGGTGTAGCCGTCCTCGCCCTTGTCCAGGATGTCCTGCTTCGCGCGTGCGATACCCACCATGACCGGGTCGACGGCCTCCAGGTGGGAGGGGTTGGCCGTCAGGGAGACCTTGATCTCACCCTCGCCGAACATCTGGATGTGGCGTCCCTCAGAGCCGAGGTGGTACTTCACGTCACCGGAGCCACCGATCTGGCCCTGCGTGATGTTGCCCTCGAACTCGTTGAAGATGGTGGCCAGCGGCTTGCCCACGATGTTGAACAGCACGTTGAGGCGGCCACGGTGCGGCATGCCGATGACGACCTCGTCGAGGCCCTGGCCGGCGGCGGTGTCGATGGCGGCGTCCATGAGCGGGATGAGCGCCTCGGCGCCCTCGAGGGAGAAGCGCTTCTGGCCGACGTACTTGGTCTGCAGGAAGTTCTCGAAGGCCTCGGCGGCGTTGAGCTTCTGCAGGATGTACTTCTGCTCGGCATTGGTCGGCTTGGGCATGCCGGCCTCAAGACGGTCCTGCAGCCACTCGCGCTCATCGCGGTCGAGGATGTGGGTGTACTCGGCACCGACCTTGAGGGTGTAGGCGGCGCGCAGGCGGGAGAGCACCTCGCGCAGGGTCATGGTCTCCTTGCCGCCGAATCCACCGACGTGGAAGGTGCGGTCGAGGTCCCACAGGGTCAGGCCGTGGGTCTCCATGTCCAGGTCGCGGTGGTCCGGGACGGGCATGCCCGGCTGGTGCCAGTTCAGCGGGTTGGTGTCGGCGACGAGGTGGCCGCGGGAGCGGTAGGCCTCGATCAGCTGCATGACGCGGGTGTTCTTGTCCAGGCCGGCGTTGGGCAGGTCCTGGGCCCAGCGCATCGGGGTGTACGGGACGTTCATCCGGTCGAAGATGTGATCCCAGAACTTGGCGTCGACCAGCAGCTGCGACATGGTGCGCAGGAACTCACCGGATTCCGCGCCCTGGATGACGCGGTGATCGTAGGTGGAGGTGATCGTGACGAGCTTGCCGACACCCAGCTCGGCGAGGCGGTCCTCGGAGGCGCCGGCGAACTCGGCCGGGTAGTCCATGGAGCCGACACCGATGATGGTGCCCTGACCCTTGGTCAGGCGCGGGACGGAGTGGCGGGTGCCGATGCCGCCCGGGTTGGTCAGCGAGACGGTGACGCCGGAGTAGTCGTCCATGGTCAGCTTCCCGATACGGGAGCGGGCGACGATGTCCTCGTAGGCGTCGACGAACTCGTCGAAGTCCATGGTCTCGGTCTTCTTGATCGCCGCGACGACCAGGGCCCGGGAGCCGTCCTTCTGGGGCAGGTCAATGGCCAGACCCAGGTTGATGTGCTCCGGGACGACCCTGGTCGGCTTCTTGTCGACGATGTCGTAGGAGACGTTCATGTCCGGGTGGGCCGTGAGGGCCTTGACCATGGCGTAACCGATGATGTGGGTGAAGGAGATCTTCCCGCCACGGGTGCGCTTGAGGTGATCGTTGATCAGCGCACGGTTCTCGAACATCAGCTTGACCGGCATGTCGCGCACGGAGGTGGCGGTCGGGACCTCAAGGGACTCGTCCATGTTCTTGGCGATGGCCCGGAACATGCCCCGCAGGGGCTGCCCCCCGGCCTCCGGGGCCTCGGTGGCGGCGGCCCGGTCCATCGGTGAGTCCACCTTCCTGCGGGGGTTGGCCGGCGCGGCCTTCCGGGCGGTCTGCGCGGCGTCCGCGGCGGACTGGGAGACGGTGGTCTCACGCTTGGGCGGGGTGGAGGAGCCGATGGGACCGTGGTCCGGCACGGAGACCGGCTTCACGGTCCGACCCGGAGTAACAGTCGGCTGAGCAGCCGCAGAATCCGGGGCCCCCTTCTCATTGAAGAGGTCCCGCCATTCTTTGTCCACAGACTGGGGGTCCTGTTGGAACTGCTGGTACATCTGATCCACCAGCCACTGATTCTGGCCGAAAGTACTAGCGCTGCTCACGGCAGGTACTCGCCTCTTTTCCTTGCTCATTTTCCGGTCGGTAACTCGACTTTGGTCGTCCATCCCAGGGTAGCGTGTCCGCGTCCTGGCTTCCTCACTACAGGTGGTCTATCACAACCACCCCCGTCAGCGGTGTACCCGCCACATGGTGGCGTAGACCCCGTCGAGGGCGAGGAGATCTGAATGGGATCCGTCCTCGATGATACGTCCCCTGTCTACCACGACAATACGGTCGGCCCGCGCAGCGGTGGCGAGGCGGTGCGCGACGATCACCGATGTCCGCCCGCGGGTGATGCGGTCGGAGGCGTCCAGGACGGCCGCCTCGGTCGCGGGGTCGAGGGTGGCGGTGGCCTCATCGAGGAGCATGACGTCGGGACGCAGTAATTCGGCGCGCGCCAGGGCGATGAGCTGACGCTGGCCGGAGGACAGTCCACGGCCGCGTTCACCCACCGGGTGACGGAAGCCGCCCGGGATGCCGGCGATGATGTCGAGGGCACCGATGCGGCGCACGGCATCGGTGACGGCCTCATCGTCGGCATCGGGGTCTCCGTAGGCGATGTTCTCGGCGACGGTGCCGATGAACAGGTGAGATTCCTGCGGCACCTGGGCGATGACGCGTCGCCAGGCGGGCAGGGGGAGGTCACGGATGTCGGTGCCGGAGGCGGTGACCGTCCCGCTGACCGGGTCGTGGAAGCGGGCGAGGAGCTTGACCACGGTGGACTTTCCCGCCCCCGTGGGGCCGACGAGCGCGACGGTGCTGCCGGGTTCGATGGCCAGGTCGAGATCCTTGGCGACGACCGCGCCCCCGGCGCTGTAGGCGAAGGAGACGTCGTCGAGCGTCAGCGTTCCGCGGGCGACCTCGGCCGCGGCCGCCGGGGGCAGGGTGCCTGCGTCGCGGACGGTGGGGCGTTCGGCGAGCAGGTCGGCGATGCGGCGGAAACCCACGGTGGCCTGCTGCCAGGAGTCGAAGATCTGTCCGAGCTGTTGGATCGGACCGTAGAGCTGGGCGAGGTACATGACGAAGGCGACGAGCACGCCGGCGCTGAGGTCCCCGCCGAGCACGCGGGTGGCGCCCACGCCCAGGACCACCGCGGTGGTGATCTGCGCGATGGCGTTGACGCCGGGGAAGTAGAGCGAGATGGCCAGCTGTGCGCGCAGGCGTAGTCGTCGGTAGCGGTCGGACTCGTCGGTGAACTCGGCCAGCGCCAGGGGTGTCCGGCCGTGCATCTGGGCGATGCGCAGGCCACCGATACTCTCCTGGAAGGCCGCGTTGACGGCGGAGACCTGTTCCCGGGCCCGGGTGTACAGACGCGAGGAGATCCGCCGGAAGATCAGCGTGGCCACCACGATCAACGGGATGGCGGCCACGGCGATCAGTGAGAGGTCGGCGTCGGTGTAGGCGAGCATGCCGATGATGCCCACCAGGGTGCCCCCCGCCACGATGGCCTGGGCGAGGCCGGTCTGGAGGAAGCTGCTCAGCGTGTCGATGTCGGTGGTCATGCGCGTCATGATCCGGCCCGAGAGGTTCGTCTCGTAGTAGTCGATGCTCAGCCGCTGGAGGTGGGAGAAGCTGCGCAGGCGAAGGCCGAAGAGGAGGCGTTCGCCGGTGCGGGCGGTGAGCACCACCAGCCATACCGCCGAGAGCCAGGCGATGAGGATGACCGCCGCCCCGACCCCGGCGATCTGCCACAGCGTCTGCGTGGAGCCCTGCCCGACGCCCTCGTCGACCGCCAGACGCATCAGGGTGGGGAAGGCCAGGCCGGTGACCACGCCGACGATCAGCAGCGTGATGACGGCGCCGATGAGCAGACGCACCGCGCGGAACAGGTCACGGACCCGGAAGTCGGTGCGGTCGGCGCGCAGCCGGGTGGGGTCGATGGTCGGTTCCTCGGTGGCCGGTGGCAGTTTATCCACCCGTTCGAGCAGCTCCGGGGTGGCGGTGATGACGCCGCGCAGACCGCCGCCACCGCCTCCCTGGCCGCCGACGGCACCGGACTGGTCGGCGACATGTTCCCCCCGGCCGGTCTCGATCTCCTCGGGCCACAGCAGGTGATGGGCGGGTTCCGACACGACCCGGCGCGGGGTGGGCGCGGTATCGGGTGACATCAGGCGGATGAAGTCCGGGTGGTGGCGCATCTGGTCGACGGTGTCGAGGGCGGTGATCCGGCCGGCGTCGATGACGGCGACGCGTTCGGCCAGGTCCAGGGTGGACTGGCGGTGGGCGACGGCGAGCACGGTGACGTCGGTGAGTTCGGTGCGCAGGCCGGTGAGGATACGGGCCTCGGTGGTGGCGTCGATGGCGGAGGTGGCGTCGTCGAGGATGAGCACGCGCGGGCGGGCGAACAGGGCGCGCGCCAGGGCGATGCGCTGGCGTTGTCCACCCGACAGCGTCAGCCCGCGCTCGCCGACGACAGTGTCGTAGCCCTCGGGAAGTTCCGAGATGAACTCGTCGGCCTGGGCGAGTTCCGCGGCGTGGGTGACCTGTTCATCGGTGGCGGCAGCTCCCATGGTGATGTTGTCGCGGATGGTCGACGAGTACAGGAAGGGGTCATCGAAGACACAGGTCACGGCCTGGCGCAGGTCCGCGTCCCGGAGCGTGCGGTAGTCGGTGTCCCGGCCGTCCGTGGTGGTGAGCAGGAACCGGCCCGCGTCCGGCCGGTAGAAGCCGCCGGCCAGCTGCACGGCCATGGATTTACCGGAGCCGGGCGGGCCGATGAGGGCGAGTGTCTCGCCGGGGCTGATCGTCAGGTTCAGGCGGTCGAGCACCCGGGTGTCGTCGTTGCTGAAGGAGACGTCGTCGATGCGCAGGCCCAGCGGTCCGTCGGGCACCGTGGCGGGGTGGGCGGGGTCGTGGTGCTGGGGCTCCAGCCGCAGGATGTCGGTGATGCGGTCGAGTGAGGCCAGGCCCATCTGGAGGGTGACGACCAGGCCGGATAGCAGGCCCACGACCTGGGTCATGGAGGTCAGGTAGACGGAGAAGGCGAAGAAGGTGCCGACGGTGATGTCCCCGCGCAGTACCAGCCAGCCACCGAGCAGGATGTTGATGACGAGGGCGACCTGGGGCAGCTGCTGGAGCATCGGTTGGAAACGCGCCATGATCCGCGCCGCCCGCAGCTTCGTGGCGTAGAGCGTGCGGCCCAGTCCCTCCAGGCGGTCGATCTCCCGTTCCTCCTGGGCGAAGGCCTTGACCACCCGCACCCCGGAGACGGTCTGTTCGACGTGGGTGGCCAGGTCCGCCGTCGCCTGCTGGGAGGCCCACGTGGCGGCGTAGAGTGTGCGGCGCGACAGCCAGGCCAGCGTCACGATCAGCGGCAGGAAGGCCAGGGCGATCACCGTGAGCAGGGGAGAGACGGTGGCCATCACGGCCACGGTGAGTACCAGCTGGATGAGCATGCCCGCCGCCCAGGGCAGCATCGACACCAGCCCCTGGGTGGCATTGAGGTCCGAGATCGAGCGGGAGACGATCTGGCCGGTGACGATCCGGTCCTGGCCCGGCCCGTCCAGCCGTTGGAGGGTGTCGAGGATGCGTACCCGCAGATCATGCTGGGTATCGAGGGCCAGTTTCCCGGCGGTGAAGCGGCGGGCGAACTGGCACAGGTAGCGGCCCACGGCCACCCCGATCAACGCCACGATCACAGCCGTCAGCGGTGCGGCACCGGGCAGCATCCCCACCAGCGGGGAGTCATCGATGCCCCCGGTGGCCACGTCGACGGCGGAGCCGGTCAGCAAGGGGATCGTGACCTCGAACAGGACCGCCCCGAAGGTGGCCAGCAGGGTGAGGGCGGCCGTTCCGGGTCGGGCCCGGAAGGCCGCCATTAGTTCACGGGCCCCTGAGTTCATCTGTGCCCATCCCGTCCGCGTTCAGCCGTCATCTCCTCCGGTCAATCCTAACCGGGCTGACGGCGGGCCCAGTGACTGCCGGGCGTTGTCGATCGCCCGTTTCGCCAGCCGACGGTTGAGTAGTGTGCCGGCCACCGCCCCGATGCCCAGCGGCATGATCTTGCCCAGCCACGCCCACCGCACCTTCCGTCCCATCTGCTTGAGCGCCAGCCGCAGCAGTCGACCGTTGATGCCGCCGAGCGTGGGCCCGGACAGGCGCGTCATCGCCGCGGCCGTCGGCAGACCCTTCTTGCCGACGAGCGCGTCGACGAGCGCGGTACCCTTCGCCCCCGCCAGCACCAGCAGGATCAGCGCCCGGCGATGCTCGGGATCATGGATATCGACGCCGCGCAGGTGGGCGCTGGCGACGGTGTACACCGCCACGGCATCGAGGAAGACCAGGGACTCCACGCTGATTGCCGCCGCACCGGTGAATAAACCGATGCCCGGTACGGCCGCCGCGGCACCCGCCCCGGCCCCGGATCCGCTGGTCGCATACAGAAAATGCTTGTCCATCAGCTGCTGGAGTTCCGCCGGGGAGGCCTCCGGGTTCTTCCGGCGAAGACGGGACACATACCCCTCGATGGACGATGCCTGGATGGACACCGCCCTGTCCAACGCCCTCATCAGGGCCCGGCCGGTGAATCCGGCGCGGCCCTGCGCCTCCGGGTTCTTCTCAGCCATGACTGTCCTCCTCGGTGATCGGGGCGCCCCAGTCTAGTGGGGGACTACCCCTGTTGCGCGTAGTCCTCGGCGGCGGCGATCTGCCCCCCGGTGGGGCGCACCCCGGTGTAGAGGGTGAACTGCTCGGCAGCCTGCAGCGCGAGTACCTCACCACCGGTGATGGTGGGGCGGCCGAGCCGCTCGGCGGCGGCGATCAGCCTGGTGCGGGCCGGGGACGCGACGACGTCGAAGACCAGTTCCGCGGCGGAGATCTCGGTGTCGCTGAAGACCTGCGAGTCCTCATCCGCGCCCGTCATCCCCAGCGGCGTGACGTTGATCAGTAGTCGGGCAGCCGCGGGCACCTCCGCCGAGTAGTCCCAGCCGTGACGCCGGGCCAGGGCCGGGCCGGTCTGGTGGTTGCGGGCCACGATCGTGCCGGACATCCCATGCTCGGCCAGCGCCGCGACCACTGCATTGGCCATGCCACCGGAACCACGCAGGGCCACCGGCAGGGCAGGGTCGACCCCCCGGCTGTGCAACAGGGAAGCCACCGCCGTGTAGTCGGTGTTGTAGCCGGTGAGCTCCCCGTCATCGTTGACGATGGTGTTCACCGCGTTGATGCGCTCGGCCGAGGAATCGAGGACGTCGATGAGCGGGATGACATCCTGCTTATACGGCATGGACACCCCCGCCCCCCGGATATCCAGGCCCCGGATACCGGCGACGGCTGCCGTGATATCGGTCGGGGCGACCGCCTTGTAGAGGAAGTTCAGCCCGAGCTCCGAGTACAGCCAGTTATGGAAACGGACACCGTGATCCGAGGGCCGGGCGGCCAATGAGATACACAGGGTGGTTTCGCGGTCGACGTGGTTCACCATGCTCACTACCGTAGAGGATATGAGTGCTCGAACCACCTCGGGACCGGAGGCCACCACGACCGCCGGAACCGTGCGCGGGCTGGTCAACCCGGAACTGGGCATCCGCACCTGGCGGGGCGTGCCCTTCGGCGCGGACACCTCCGGGCCGGGCCGTTTCCGCGCACCCCGACCCGCCCGCCCCTGGCGCGGCGCACGTGACGCCAGCCACTTCGGCCCACCCGCCCCCCAACCCACCTACTCCTGGACCGACCGCGTCATCGGCTCCGAGGACTGCCTCCACCTCGACATCGTCCGCCCCGACACCGACGATGAACTACCCGTCGTCGTCTACCTCCACGGCGGCTCCTTCATCATGGGCTCCTCACACGAACAGATGCTGCGCGGATACCACCTGGCCACCGCCATGGACGTCGTATACGTGTCCGTCAACTTCCGCCTCGGCGTCCTCGGCTACCTCGACCTGCGCAGTATCAGCGAGGACTGCGTGGCCAACCCCGCCGTCCGCGACCAGCTCCTGGCCCTGCAGTGGGTGCAGTCCAATATCGCGGCCTTCGGCGGCGACCCCCACCGCGTCACCCTCATGGGCGAATCCGCCGGCGGTGCCGCCGTGACCACCCTCATGGGCGTGCCCGCCGCCCGCGGCATGTTCCACCGCGCGATCGCCCAGTCCGCCCCCGTGAGCATGATCCACTCCCAGGCCCAGGCCACCTTCTGGGCCCGCGAACTGGTCTACCGCATGGCCCTGCCCCGCCAGACCACGCTGGCGGACCTGCGCCGGGAGAGCGCACCTGACCTGGTGCGCGCCGGGCAAACGATGCTGTGGCGGGGTGGGGAGCTGATGCACCTGAACTCCTGTTACAGCCCGACGGTCGACGGTGGGCTGGTGCCGGACCACCCGTTGACCACCTTCGCGGAGGGGCAGCAGACGCAGGTACCGATGATCATCGGCACCAACTCGGACGAGACGAGCTTCGGTAAGTTCTTCTACCTGCGGACCTCAGCGCGTTCGCGGGCGGCACTGCGCCTGCTCGCGGCCTTCGACCCGGATCACGCCCCCCGGGTGCTCGACGCCTACGACGGTGCGGTGGAGCGCACGGAGTTCGCCGAACTGCTCGCCGACGCCCTGTTCTGGGCACCGTCGGGACGGCTGGCCACCACGCATGCACGCATGGCGCCGACGTGGATGTACCGCTTCGATTACGCTCCGGCGGCCCTGCGCTGGTTGGGGCTGGGGGCGATGCACTCGCTGGAGCTGTCTGCGGTGTTCGGGGATCCGATGTCCTCGCGCACCAGCGGGTTGTCGCGCCTGGGTGGGGGGATGGAGGGGTTGGCGGAGCTCACCGACCGCATGCAGTACCACTGGGGGCATTTCATCCACCACGGTGATCCGGGCGATGACTGGCCCAACTATGAGCCGGCCTCCGATACCCGACCACCCCGGGCCACGGCGGTATTCGATGCACACACCCGCATCGAATACGACCCGAAACCAGCCAAGAGGCGGGCGTGGGAGGATTATCGGATGCTGGAGTGGGGTACCGGCCGGCCCGAGTTGCTTGAGGAACTGGGGCTGATCGTGTCCCAGCAGTTCGTGGGCCGGGTCCTCGATCCCTGAGTTTGACCGGTGGGCAGGCATCGGATCCGGGGCGCGACTAGGCTGGTGCGGGATTGCCGTTGGCGGTCACAGCTTCAGCTCCGACTGGAAGGACAACACGGACATGAGCTTCTTCGAGGACATTGCCGCCGCACTGGACGCCGACGGGATTGAATCCCGCGTGCATGACGACACGATGTTCGTCCCCATCACCTCGGATCTGGAGATCCAGTTCGTGGAGATCGACCCCCTGATGCCGGCAGCCAATGTCTATATCGCGGCGGCCGACGTGGACGAGGACGACGAGGACTTCGAGGCCGTGTTGGTCTCCGTGGTCTTCTCCGTCGACGATGCGGTGGATACCGTCGCCCGGCATGTGGCCACCGACCAGGTGGTCACCGTCCTGCGTGACCTGCTGGAGGGCACCGATGAGCGCATCGGGGACCTGGAGTTCTTCCAGGATGCGGTGAATGCGAACCTGGTGCGCGCGGAGGTCGGCCAGAGCTCCGAGCTGCGGGTGCTCGTCGAGGTGGTGGACGGGGTGCCCTGCGCGATGGTCCAGTTCGTGGCCATCGGTGATTCCTTCGAGGACCTGGTCGATCAGGCCATCGATGAGCTGTGGGAGTCGGACGCGGAGGCGGTGCTCTCCGACGAGGACCGGCAGCGGCTGTTCTCCGACCTGCACAATGAGGCGGAGCTGGCCACCGATGAGGTGCTCGACCTGGGTCGGTTCGCGGACTTCGACCGGGTCTTCGATGTGCTGTCGCTGGCCGCCGATCAGGCAGAGGACTGGGAGGAGCAGCTCGTGCCCTTCGACGACGAGGAGTTCGATGAGCCGGACGTCTACGACATCTTCGGTGAGGATGACGGGGAGGACGAGGACGCGGACGATGACTACGACGACGAGGTCGAGGTCGATGACGTCGGTGACGTCGGTGACGTCGAGGCCCGTGGCTGAGGTCTGCGACTGAGGTCTGCGGCCGGGTTACCCCAAGGAGTGATGCCTGATGGTGACGATCGGTTTCCACGCCTCGCACGAACAGGTCGGGCCCGCGCAGCTGCTGCGTGATGTCCGGCAGGCCGAGGCCGCGGGTTTCACCGCGGCGATGTGTTCCGACCACCTCGAACCGTGGTCACACCGGCAGGGCCACTCGGGTTTCGCCTGGTCCTGGCTGGGAGCGGCGTTGGCGAGTACCTCCCTGCCCTTCGGGGTGGTGACCTCCCCCGGCTACCGTTATCACCCCACGGTGCTGGCCCAGGCCTCGGCGACCCTGGCGGAGATGTTCCCGGGACGGTTCTGGTTCGCCCCCGGCAGCGGTGAGAACCTCAACGAACACGTCACCGGGCAGCCCTGGCCGGAGAAGGAGCAACGCCAGCAGCGGCTGGGGGAGTGCCTGGGGGTGATCCGTCGGCTGCATGACGGCGAGCGGGTCACCCACCGCGGTCACGTCACGGTGGAGCAGGCCCGGGTGTGGGATCTACCGGGGCAGCGCCCGCCGATGGTCCTGCCGGCGCTGACGCCGGGAACTGCGGAACGGTTCGCCGGGCAGGTCGACGGACTGATCACCGTCAATCAGCCGCTGGCGGACCTGCGCGAGATGATCGCCGCCTACCGGCGGGGCGGCGGGCTCGGCCGGCTCGTACTGCAGGTGCATCTGAGCTGGGCCCCGACCCTGGCTGAGGCACGGGACCTGGCTTATGAGCAGTGGCGGACCAATGTCTTCGAGCCGCCGACGATGAGCTCATTGGCCAGACCGGAGGACTATGAACGCCGCGCCGAGGAGGAGGGTGTGTCCATGGCGGAGGTGGCGGGGGCGGTCAATATCTCCGCTGACCCGCAGGAGCACGTGCACTGGCTGCGGGAGTACGCGGAGCTGGGCTTCGAGGAGATCTACCTCCATCACGTCGGACAGGAGCAGGGTCGGTTCATCGAGGCCTTCGGGCGGGAGGTCCTGCCCCGGCTGCGCTGATCAGGCTGCCTGGGAGGAGCCGGTGAACAGTTCCGCCGGTGAGCGCACGGGCCGGAAATCCGCGTCCACCAGCCAGGCGTAGGCGGGCTGATCCTCGGCGGTGAGCTCGTGGAGGAATCCGGGTTCGGGGGCGTCGACGAGTGCCCGGGCCCATCCGGAGACGATCACCCGGGGCACCTCGTGGCCGCGGGGATCACTCATCCGCATGCTGAGCAGATAGGCGGGGGAGTGTTCCCCCTCGGCCCCGGCGGCCCGGGAGCGGAGGTGGGCGTCCACCCGTCGGCGGGTGAGCTCCAGCACCGGGCGGCCCCGGCTGAACAAGGCTGGTACCCGTGTTGCGGGTGGCCGCCAGCCGGGGAGGGGGCGTTCGAGCGAGCGTGGGTGGTGGATCATGGAGTGCAGGTCGGCGAGTGCCCCGGCTTCGTGGGCGTGGATGTGTTCGCAGACCTCGGCGGCGGTGGCGGTGGTGAGGGGACGGCGGTGCAGGATGCGGGGGAGCCAGTTCATCTTCATGCCTCGGAGGGTAGGACCGGGTGGGACACTCACGGCCCGCAGTATAGAACACATTTGCTAATTCTGTCGCGGTGAACGCCCGTGACCACCCGGGAGGCAAAGGGTATAGGCTGGTGGGGCAATGACGGATCAACAAAAAACGCAGGAGGGCACCCCCAGGATCCCCGTCGAGATCTGGGTGCTGGTCTCCGCCGCCTTCATCATCGCTCTCGGTTACGGCCTGATCGCCCCGATCATTCCCCAGTTCGCCCAGAGTTTCGACGTCTCCATGGCTGCGGCCGGCGCGGTCATCTCCATCTTCGCCATGAGCCGACTGCTCTTCGCCCCGGTCTCCGGGCGGCTCATCGACGCCCTCGGCTCCCGGAAGGTCTACCTCACCGGCCTGATCACGGTGGCGGTGACCACCGCCCTCGTCGCGTTCGCGCAGGAGTACTGGCATATCCTGGCCCTGCGTGGCATCGGCGGTATCGGCTCCACGATGTTCACGGTCTCCGCGATGGGGCTGATCGTGCGGATGGCCCCGCCGGCGATCCGCGGGCGGGCCTCCTCCATCTACGCCAGCGCCTTCCTCATCGGCAACGTCATCGGCCCCGTCGTCGGAGCCGGCCTGTCCATGCTGGGCATGCGCATCCCCTTCCTCATCTACGGTGCCTCCGTGGCCCTGGCCGCCTTCGTGGTCTGGTGGCGCATGCCCAGGCGTGATGACAGCGCCACCGGCAGCGCGAACACCGAACCTCCCCTGCGGTTCGGCGAGGCGATCCGTGACTCCGCCTACCGCAGCGCCCTGATCGGTGCCTTCGCCAACGGTTGGACCAACTTCGGGGTGCGGGTGGCCACGCTGCCGCTGTTCGCCGCAGCCGTCTTCCAGCACGGTGGTGCGGCCGCCGGTCTGGCCATGGCCACCTTCGCCCTCGGCAACGCCATCACCCTCCAGTTCTCCGGCCGCCTGGCCGACCGGATCGGCCGCAAACCGATGATCCTCTCCGGACTGGTCATCAACGCCGTGTTCACGGGTGGCCTGGGCTTCGCCGACAGCTTCTGGCCCCTACTCATCGTCTCCGCGCTCGCCGGCGCGGGCGCGGGCATGCTCAACCCCGCCCAGCAGGCGGTGCTGGCCGACGTCATCGGCCAGCACCGCTCGGGCGGCAAGGTCCTGGCCAACTTCCAGATGGCCCAGGACCTCGGCGCCATCACCGGACCCATCCTGGTCGGCATGATCGCCGAGGCGTTCGGCTTCCGTGCCGGATTCCTCCTCTGCGGCGTCATCGGCCTGCTCGCCGCCGCCGCCTGGACCTTCGGTCGTGAGACCCTCGACCACGGGGAGGCAAAAGTAGAACAGGTGGCCAGGTGACCGCACCCTCGACCCCCCGACAGTCCGCCCCGATCCCCGAGCCCCAGGCCTGGCGCGCCCTGGCCGCCCTGTGCGTGGGGCTGTTCATCACCCTGCTCGACCAGTCCCTCGTGGCGGTCTCCCTGCCCCGCATCCGCGAGGAGATGGGGGCGAGCATCAACCAGGTGGTGTGGGTCTCCGCCGTCTACCTGCTCACCTTCGCCGTGCCCCTGCTCATCACCGGCCGACTCGGCGACCGCTTCGGCCAGCGCAACGTCTACCTGGTGGGCATGGCGATCTTCACCCTCGCCGCCCTGGCCTGCTCCCTGGCCCCGACGATCGAGTGGCTCATCCTCCTTCGCGCCATCCAGGGACTGGGCGGCTCCCTGATCAACCCCCAGCCGCTGAGCATCATCCACCGCATCTTCGCCCGTGACCGACGCGGCGCCGCCACCGGCGTGTGGAGCGCCGTCGCCAGCTCCGCGGGCCTGTTCGGCCCCGTCATCGGCGGAGTACTCGTGGGTACCGTCGGCTGGCGCTGGGTCTTCTTCGTCTACGTCCCCCTCGGCCTGCTCTCCCTGGCGATGGTGGCACTCCACGTCCCCCGACTGCCGCGCGGCACCAGCCGCATTGACCTCCTCAGCAGCCTGGTCTCCCTCATCGCGGTGCTCGGTATCGTCTTCGCCCTCCAGCAGGGGCCCGAGGTGGGCTGGGACTGGTGGCTGTGGCTGGCGCTCGCCATCGGCCTCGTCGCCTTCGTGCTGTTCATTCGCCTGCAGAAGACCGCGCCCCGACGCCGCACCGAGGCCCTGGTCCCGCTCCGACTCTTCCGCCACCACAACTTCGCCCTCGGCGTCTTCGCCGTGGCCACCCTGGGCTTCACCGTCTACTCCGTGACCCTGCCCATCATGCTCTACCTGCAGATCGGCCAGGGACTCTCCGCCCAGGCCGCCGGCCTGCTCCTCGTGCCCATGGGAGTGATCTCGATGATCATGGCGCCCCTGGTCGGACGCATCACCGACCGGGTCGCGCCGGGAAGGATCTCGCAGACCGGTTTCAGCGCCATGATCGCCGCGATGGTGCTCTTCGGCGTGTTCATGCACCTGCAGCTGAGTGCGTGGTGGGTGCTGTTGCCCATCGTGCTGCTGGGGCTGGCGAACTCGCTGTGCTGGGCCCCGAACTCGACGATCTCCCTGCGCGATCTGCCCTCCGACCTGGTGGGGGCGGGCTCGGGCGTCTACAACACCTCGCGTCAGGTGGGCGCGGTACTCGGCGCCGCCGCCCTGGGTGCGGTCATGCAGATGGGGGAGGGGGTGCTCAGTTTCGGGGCGGCGATGGGCAATGCCCTCCTGCTGCCGGTGGTGTTCCTGATCCTCGGGCTGTTCGCGGTCTCCCGTTTCCGGCATACCCCGCAAGGCATTTAGCAAAACTTAACCGAACTCGTGAATCTATGTGAACCCCCACGTCAAACACTATTTGCAGAGTTAGCAAATAGTGTTTCTGCGATGATAGATCCCGGAAACACTAGACGTCAACAATAATGAATGATATGGTCATTAGTGTAAATGACCCGATCGAGGGTGGCGGAACGTGTTTTATGTTGCCTGCCCTCCCGGACGGTGATCATCGCAAGCCCTAGCAAAGGCCTCTCTTCCAGAAAGGTTTTCCTGTGGCGCGATGCTCCCGAGATGGCCCTGGCGGGCCATCGGGGAACACCTCCGGTCTGCTGCGGCGTATGCCCGAAGGTCATTGATGTAGAGCATGTTTGGCAGTTGAGTCCGAGCGCGCCGCCATCCGGTGGCGCCCCCGCCCGAGTCTTTGACGGGTGGTGAGCATGGACCCGTGTGACATGTGGCCCGGCGCAGTTCATGGCGCAAGGCCCAGGTACGCGGTTTGACCCAGGCCCCGGGAGGGGTCGGAAAGGCACGTTTGAGTAAGCGCGTTGCGATTATCGGAGCAGGCCCCAGCGGAATGGCTCAGCTTCGGGCGTTCGAATCCGCCCGTGAGCAGGGACACGAGGTCCCGGAGCTCGTCTGCTTTGAGAAGCAGGACGACTGGGGTGGACAGTGGAACTACAGCTGGCGTACGGGCACCGACCAGTACGGTGAGCCTGTCCACTCCTCCATGTACCGCAACCTGTGGTCCAACGGCCCGAAGGAGGTCCTCGAATTCGCGGACTACTCCTTCGACAAGCACTTCGGTAAGCCGATTTCCTCCTACCCGCCCCGCGAGGTCCTGTGGGACTACATCAACGGTCGTCTCCGGGACTCCGACGTGAAGAAGCACGTCCGCTTCGCCACGGTGGTGCGCTGGGTCGAGTTCGACGAGGCGACGGAGAAGTTCACCGTCACCGTCGAGGACCTGAAGACCGGTGAGACCACCGCCAGCGAATTCGACTACGTGGTGGTCGGCTCGGGTCACTTCAGCTTCCCGAACGTCCCCTACTTCAAGGGCATCGAGACCTTCCCGGGCATCGTCAACCACGCCCATGATTTCCGTGGTGCGGAGGCCTTCGCCGACAAGGACGTCCTGATGATCGGCGCGAGCTACTCCGCCGAGGACATCGGTTCCCAGGCCTACAAGATGGGTGCCCGTTCGGTGACGATGAGCTACCGCTCCAAGCCGATGGGCTACGAGTGGCCGAAGGAGATGGGTGAGCAGCCGCTGGTCTCCCACATCGACGGCTCCACCGTCCACTTCAGCAACGGCGTGTCGAAGGACTTCGACGCGATCATCCTGTGCACCGGCTACCTGCACCACTACCCGTTCCTGCCCTCCGAGCTGGCGCTGGACTCCCCGAACAACGTCTACCCGGACCACCTCTACCGTGGCGTGGTCTCCGAGGCGAACAACCAGCTGCTCTACCTGGGTGCCCAGGACCAGTGGCTGACCTTCAACATGTTCGACGCCCAGGCCTGGTTCACCCGCGACATCATCCTCGGCCGCATCGAGCTGCCCTCCGCCGAGGAGCAGCGCGAGCACATGGACCAGTGGCGCGAGCGGTTCCTGGACATCGCCTCCGCCGAGGACGAGATCGATTTCCAGACCGACTACGTCCGTGACCTGATCCAGCAGACCGACTACCCGATGTTCGACCTGTACGAGGTCGCCAAGATCCTCAAGGGCTGGGTCCAGGACAAGAAG
>CAZTIZ010000045.1:0-16421 GCA_964613845.1 uncultured Corynebacterium sp. | reverse complement strand
CTTAGTTCAGGCACCGGCGGCAAACCGATGGACAGCCCCTTAGACTGGAGATCCAGTAGGCCGATGAAGGAGTGAGCCCGTCATGCCCACCGACACCGTCATCCTCTCCCTCGTGTTCCTCGTGTCCGGGCTGGTGCTCGGCGCCGTCGCCGAGGCAGCCCGGCGGGGACGGCTCAGACGCAACAACTGGGTGGGCATCCGCACCGCGGCGGTGATGCGCTCGGAAGCGGCCTGGCTATCCGGTCACCGGGCCGCCGCCCCGTGGCTGTTTCTCGCCGCCCTCGGTCCGGTGGCCTGCGGGGTGGCACTGCCCTTCCTGCCGGGCGGGGTGGTGACGGTGGTGGCCCTGATCAGCGTGCTGTGGGTGCTGGCCCTTCTGGTCTTCGGGGCGGCCCGGGCCTCCACCGAGGCACAGACCCACCGCCCTGGCTAGGCCGTGTGGCACGAGCGGTTCACCTGGTTACCGCTGAGCGCTCACGGTGGCCAACAGGCTGCCGGCCACCAGGTCGGTCTCCTGCAGCAGGAGGGCGTCGGTGCCGGGCAGGGGACTGATGGTGGTGTCGGCGCGCACGGCGTGCAGCGGGATACCCAGCACGTGCACCCGGGGATCCACCGTGCCGTCGGCATGCACCAGCCGCCCGGTGGCGGGATCGATATCGGGGGAGCCGGAGTCCTCCCCGTCCGGGAGACGGTAGGGGCGCACCCGCCCGGCGGAGTGGAGGCTCCGGGCCAGTGGATCGTGCGGACGGCGCACGTCGGGCCGGTGCAGCCAGGCGTCGATGAGCGTGGTGGAGGAGACCTCCACGTGGCCGGTGGTGGGGGAGGACATCGTGAACCGGCCCGCCGCCACGTCCACGGTGGGGCGCGCCCCGAGGAAGGAGACCAACCCGGCGTCGATCAACGCGAGCAGCTGCCGGTTGCGGAAGGCCGGCGGTCCGGAACCTGCCATCTGCCCCAGCCTGCGCACCAGGCGGTATGTGTTATCCCGGGAGGTGGGCGTGAACCGGCCCGGTGTGCCCAGCACCGAGCTGGGTTTGCGCGCCGCCCCGATCACCGCCAGGCCGGCCTTGCGGGGGCTGTCCGCCCCGGCGGCCGCATCGCGCAGATCCGCGGCCACGCCCTCGGCGATGTGGGCGGTGAGCCCGGCGCGGCTGAATGCCCCCAGGTCGGCGGGTAGGGGATCGGCTTCCGCGACCGGGTCGAACAGCTCCGCCGAATCCGCCACTACCGCGCTGAAGGCCTCGCGCAGCTGCGCGGGATCCCCGGCCCCGTCGATCAGCCGGGTGATCGCTTCCGCGTCCGCGTCGATCGCCTCCGGCCGCACCCGTCGCAGCGTGAGGTAGTAGGCCTCGTGGGCGTCGCGCATGACCGCAGGCCAGACCTCGGTGTCGTAGTCGATGCCGGCCGGTCCCCGCGCAGCGGCCTGCAGCGTACCGACGGTCGCGCGTACCCGCGGCAGGTGCGCCGGTGGCGGCATCGTCCCGTATTCCGGTTTGGCCAGGTAGGGCCAGCCGCGCCCGGAGGAGACCACCAGGTGCGGTTCCCTGCCCGAGGGCAGGTAACGCAGGCCGGAGCGGGTGGTTGGATCCGCGGTGAATGACCCGCCCCGGTCGATGGTGAGTAGGGCCATGACGTCGAAGAATCCCATGCCCAGGCCGCGCACGAGCACCTCCCCGGTGGAGGGCACCCGGTCCACCGGTTGTTCCACCGGATTACCCGGTGCCACCCACACGGTGTCCGGCCGGGTGTCGGCAGCGGCGAAGGCGCGTTCCTCCGCGTCCGGGGCGGGCGAGAGCCAGCCCAGGGCCAGGGCGGCGGCATCGGCGACCAGCTGCTGTCCGGTGTCGAGGGTGAACACCTCCCGGCTGTCCGCCACCGCCACCGAACGCACCCGGGCGAGGTGTTCGACAACGTTCACCGTGGCCGGCATGCGGTTTCTGGTCACCGCCAGGCACCAGCGCAGATACTCACCGTAGAGGGCGCGCGAGGGGTGGGAGTGCGCCCGCATGCCGGTGATCTCCCCGTGGTGCTTCGCCAGCACCCGCTCCGGGGTGGGAACCTCCCGCCAGGTCCGCACATGGTCCGGCGGGATCGGCCCGTCGATCCCGCCCTCAGCCCCGTCCGGCCGGTCCCCGCGCAGCAGCCGCACCCATTCATGGAGTGTGGGCCCGACCCGGACGGGGGCGCGGACACTCGCGCCGGGCTCGGTGAAGAGGGTGACGCCGTGGGCGAGGGTGTTCATGCACAGGGTGCGGGTCTGGTCGGTGCGCCAGACGCTGCCCGCACCGACCTCGATGTCGTCGATGAGGTGGACGGTGAGTGGGCCCTTATGGCCGGCGGCGTCGATGTGCGCGCCCAGGCGTTCAAGGGTGGAGATGCCGCGGGGACCGCCGCCCACGATGAGGATGCTGCGCTCAATCATATCTGCCATGATCCCACATCCCGGGCGGGCGGGGAGGGGCCCGTGACCCTCCGGTAGTCTTGCTCACTGGGTGAGAGGTCATATCTAACCTGGGGAAAGGAAAATCCTGTGAGCAGCACATATTCAAATAATCATATAAGTCCGGTAGGGTGAGCGGGGTGAACTCCCCGTCCCGACGTCATCCCGCCTATCTCGCCATCGCGGATGACCTGCGATCCCGGATAGAGAGGCGAGAGCTCACCGCCGGCGACCGGCTGCCCACCGAGCGTGAGCTGGTCGAGGAATTCGGGGTGGCGCGCATGACCATCCGCCACGCCCTCGACGTCCTCCAGCTGGAGGGGCTCATCGACCGTCGCCGGGGCCGCACCGGTGGTACCTTCGTCCGCTCGATCCCACCCGTGGTGGAGCTGACCCGCATGGAGGGGTTCATCCCCCAGCTGCGGGAACGCAACCTCGACGTGGAATCCCGCGTGCTCCACTCGGAACTGATCCAGGCGCCCGCACCCATCTCCCAGGCACTCGAACTCGACGGGGACCGGAAGGTCTTCCAGGTCGTGAGGCTGCGCCTGGTCGACAACACGCCCCTGCTGATCCAGAACGCCTACTTCCCGGAACGGCTCGTGCCCGGGTTGCTCCAGGAGGATCTCGGCGGTTCCCTCTACGACCTGCTCCAGCAACGGTGGGGGATCCAGCCGGCGCGCAAGCGGGAGACCATCACCCCGGGCGTGGCCTCCGGGTGGGAGCAGGAGGCCCTCGGCATCACCCGGAGCCTGCCGCTGCTGCGGCTGATGCGGGTCACCCAGAACGACCGGGGAGAGTACCTCGAGTACTCCGAGGACGTGCTGCGCTCCGATATCGCCAACATCCAGGTCGTCACCGACAACGGTCCGGAACGCCAGACGGTGCCGGTGATCAGCTAGTACCGGCGCGTCCCCGCGTCCACCGCCCGGTTGCGCAGGGCACGTCCCACCTGGGCCTGCTGCTCGGCCACCACCCGGGCCAGGCCCGCGGGCAAGTCCCGGGCGAGGAAGGTCTCCGCCCGGTCGAGTCCTTCCCGGCTGATGTCCCAGCCCGGGTAGAGACCAGTGAGTGCGCGCAGCGCCATCTCCGTGGACAACCGTTCCCACAATCCTTCCGCAACCTCGAAATAGCGTTCGCCCAGCGGTGCCAGACTCTCCCCGGCCCCGGCCCAGGTCAGCCCCTCCATGCGGTGCCTAGCATCCAGGTTGGACAGTTCGCCGGCGACCACCTCCTCCCACACCCTCTGCTTCGTGGCTCCGGTGTGGAACGCAGCCGTGGCCCGCAACGCCGCCTGCCCGCCGGTGGCGGAGGGGTCACGCCGTCGTTCCTCCGCGACCACGTCAGCCACCTCGTCGGCATCGGCATAATCCCCGTGTGCGATCAGTGCGGTCAGTGCCAGCCAGCGCAGATCCGCATCGGCCGTGACGTAGGAGGCGGTGCCGTCGATCACCGAACGCAGGTACTCCGCGGCCTCCTCCGTCAGTGCCACCCGGGTCAGTGCCTGCGCGAAGACCAGCGAGGACTCCGCCGTGCCCTCCCGCACCCCGGCCAGCAACGCCCCGGCCAGCAACTCCCGACCCGCCGTGTCCGCCCACCCGGGATCCGCATAGGTGCGCACCGCTGTGTCCGCCTGCGCCAGCACCCGTTCCAACACGGCCAGCTCCGTCTCCTGCCCCGCACCCCGGGCCACCAGGCCCGCGAAGTCCCGGGCCCGCAGCCGCCCCTCACGCGTCATCTCCCACATCGCCGACCAGCACAGGGTGCGCGCCATGGGATCGACGATCCGGTCGATGTTGTCCAGCACGAACTCCACCGAGTGATCATCCAGCCCCAGCAGGCAGTAGGTGAGGTCATCGTCGTTGACCAGCACCAGGTCAGCCTGTTCCACGCCAATCAGGTCCGTCACCGGGGTCGACGCCCCGGTGACGTCGAGCTCGGCGCGGCCGATGCAGACCACGTGGGCGTCGACAAGCGAGTAGAGGCCCACCGCGATGCGGTGGGTGCGCAGCTCACCGGCGCCCGGCTCGGCGCCGGACTGCTCGACGGTGAAGGAGGTGTAGCGTCCGTCCTCGACCTCGAAGACGGGGGAGAGTCGGTTGATGCCGGTGGTGCGCAGCCACTGGTTGGCCCAGTCGGACAGGTCCCGGCCCGAGGCGGCCGCCAGGGAGCCGAGCAGATCGTCGAAGGTGGCGTTGCCCCAGGCGTGGTCGGCGAAGTAGCGGCGCACCCCGGCGAGGAACTCATCGCGTCCGACATAGGCCGCCAGCTGCTTGAGCACGCTGGCACCCTTGGCGTAGGTGATGCCGTCGAAGTTCTGCTCCACGGTCTCGATGTCGGAGGCGTCCGCCAGGATCGGGTGCGTCGAGGGCAACTGGTCCTGGCTGTAGGCCCAGGACTTCTCCACGTTGGCGAAGGTCACCCACGCCGTGGCATAGCGGGTCGCCTCCGCCTGGGAGAGCGCGGCCGCCCAGGTGGCGAAGGACTCATTGAGCCACAGATCATCCCACCACCGCATGGTCACCAGATCACCGAACCACATGTGCGCCAGCTCGTGCAGGATCGTGTCCGCGCGCCGCTCGTAGAGGTAGTGCGTGGCCCGGGAGGTGAACACGTACTCGTCACGGATGGTCACGCACCCGGCGTTCTCCATCGCCCCCATGTTGTACTCCGGGCAGAAGACCTGGTCATACTTGCCGAAGGGGTAGGCCATACCGAAGTGACGGTGGAAGAAGTCGAAACCCTGCTTCGTCTCGGTGAACAGCCGCTCCGCATCCAGGTGACGGGCGATGGAACGGCGGCAGAACAGCCCCAGTGGCACCTCCAGGCCGTCCGGCTGCCCCGCCGGAGTCTCCGCGTGGTGGGTCAACCGACCCCGCCACGTATCCCGCACCTCGTGATACGGCCCCGCGCACACCGCGACCAGGTAGGTGGGCAGCGGCGTATCGATCCGCGAGCGGTGGGTCAGCGTCGTCTCCTTCCGGATCACCCGCTGCGGCGCGTTCGAGATCACCTTCCAGTCATCCGGGGTGGTCACCGACAACGAGTAGGTGGCCTTGAGGTCCGGCTGATCGAAACAGGCGAAGACCCGCTTCGCGTCAGCGGTCTCGAACTGGGAGTACAGATAGGTACGGCCGTCCGCCGGATCCACGAACCGGTGTAGCCCCTCCCCGGTCCGGGAGTAGGGGCACACCGCATCGACGCGCAGGGTGTGAGTGCCCGGCTCCAGCCCACGCAGCGCGATCCCGTGCGTTGCGTCATAGCCAGCCACCCCCAGGGTCAGCGCCCCGGCCCGGATATCGCGATCGTTGAGACGCACCCCGTCCACGCGCCGGGCGCGGAGATCGATGAAGGTGTCCCCGGCCTGCCTGACCGTGAAGGTCACCACCGTGGTGGAGGCGAACTCGGTGTCCGAGCCCACCAGATCCAGCGTGATGTCGTAGTGGTCCACCTGCAGGAGGCGGGACCGGTGGGCGGCCTCGTCGCGGGTGAGATTGGTCGACGTCATGACGGCTCCTTCGAGGAGGGAGGGGGACACAGGGTGCGGGACACGGACTGACGGCACCAAGCCTAATCCGCACCTAGGGTGGGCAGAAGAGTCCCCCGTCACCGGGAGGACCGCCACCCCACATATCAAGGAGAAGAAACAATGGCTGAATCCGTGAAGTTCTGGTTCGACGTCACCTGCCCCTTCGCATGGCAGACCTCCCGCTGGATCAAGGAGGTGGAGAAGGTCCGCGACGTCGAGGTCGAGTGGATCCCCATGTCCCTGGCCGTACTCAACGACGGCCGCGAGCTCGACGAGGGCTACATGGAGATGATGAAGGCCGCCTGGGGCCCGGCGCGCGTCTTCGCCAGGGTCAAGACCGAGGCCCCCGAGAAGATCGACGCCCTCTACACCTCCCTGGGCACGATCCTCCACGCCGGCGGTGAGGCGGGCAAGAAGGACTTCGGCAGCTACGACGCCCTGATCGTCAGGGCCCTGGAGGAGGTCGGCCTGGACGCCTCCTACGCCGAGGTCGCCAACACCGAGGACGTCGACGATCAGCTGCGGAAGTTCCACCAGAGCGCCATCGACGCCGTCGGGGACGAGGTGGGCACCCCCGTGGTCAAGCTCGGCGACGCCGCTTTCTTCGGCCCCGTCATCACCCGCGTTCCCGAGGGTGAGGAGGCCGGCGAGATCTTCGACGCCTCCGTGCGCCTGGCCCAGTATCCCTACTTCTTCGAGATCAAGCGCAGCCGCACCGAGATGCCGCAGGTCAACTAGCAGGTCCTTCACCCAGGAGACCCCGAGGAGAGCCTCGATGAGTCACACCCCACCCACCACGGTCGACGTCCTCATCATCGGGGGCGGCCCCGCCGGCCTGTCCGCCGCCACGTGGCTGGGGCGCTACCAACGGTCCACCCTGGTCGTGGACGCCGGGCAGCAACGCAACCGCTTCTCCCCCCACGTCCACGGCCTGACCGGCCGGGATCCCGTCCGGCCCGCCGACCTGCTCGCTGATGCCCGCGCCGGGCTGGCGCAGTACCCACAGGTCCGGGTCCTGGAGGGGACGGTGGACAGTGTGCACCGGGATAAGGCCGGTTTGTTCCAGGCTGTGGTGGGCGGGAGGCATCCGGTGGCCGCCACCCGCATCGTGCTGACCACCGGGGTGCGGGACTGGGTGCCCCGGATCACCGGTCTCGCGGAGCATTACGGGGTGGACGTCCACCACTGCCCGGCCTGCGACGGAATGTCGGCCCGGGGCCAGGACGTGATCGCGATCGGGGCGGGGGAACAGGTTCCGGCCTTCGCCGCTGAACTGCTGGACTGGGCGTCTTCCGTGCGGGTGGTCACCGACACCACGAATCCCGCTTTCGAGCAGCTGCAGCGCGACACTCTCGGCGAGCACGGCATCGAGGTCGTCGACGGGATCGCGGAGAGTCTGGTCGGCGAGCCCGGCCAGCTGCGGGGAGTGAGGTTGCGCGGCGGACGTGTGGTGGAGGGGACGAAGCTCTTCTTCTCCTACGCCCACCTGCCGGTCAACGGGCTGGCCACCCAGCTGGGCTGTGAACTCGACGAGGGCGGGCAGGTGGTGGTCAACGCGCTCCAGCTCACCAGTGTGGACGGGGTGTACGCGGCCGGGGACATCACCCCGGGGCTGCAGCTCGTGCCGATTGCCCTGGGGGAGGGAGCCGCGGCGGGGGTGGCGTGTGCGACCTCCCTGCGCGGCCACGCGACCACCGGTGACAGTCCGGACCCGGCTCCGCCGACACGGCGTTTCAGTACGGACTGAGGGATCCGGCGCTAGGCTGGGGCAGAGTCCGCAGGTCACCGCAGTAACCAGGAGGCCACCATGACCCCCCGTGAACTTGCCCCGCGCGTCCTGTCCTGGGCCAGCATCCTCGATGATGCCACCGCCGGCCAGGCGAGCGCACTCGCGGAGCTGCCCTTCGTCCGCCCCCACGTCGCCCTCATGCCCGACGCCCACTTCGGCCTGGGATCGGCCGTGGGTACCGTGATCCCCACCGACGGTGCCGTGATCCCCGCCGCGGTGGGGGTCGATATCGGCTGCGGGATGACCGCCGCCCGGACCCGCTATGTCGCGCAGGACCTCAAGCGCATCAACCTGCCCCGGCTGCGCGATGAACTGGAGCGCGCCATCCCGTTGTCACCGGGCAACTACAACCGCCGTGTCCATCACGAGCACACGCGGCGCCGGGTGCGCGAACTGGAGGAGCTGGCCGCCCGCAAGGACGTCGACCTGAGTCATTCCCCCAAGTGGCGCGAACAGCTCGGTAGTCTTGGCGGCGGAAACCACTTCATCGAGTTGTGCCTGGATGAGCAGGGCCGGGTGTGGTGCTTCCTGCACTCGGGCAGCCGGGGAGTGGGCAACAAGATCGCCCGCAAACATATCGCCATCGCCCGCGAGCACAGTGCCCGGGGTGCGATCGGGCTGACGGACCCCGATCATGCCTACCTGCTGGAGGGCACTCCGGAGTTCGACTCCTACCTGCACGATCTGCGGTGGGCGCAGCACTTCGCCCTACTCAACCGTGAGGAGATGATGGACCGCTTCATCGCCCAGCTCGCCCGCATGATGGGTGAGGAGGATACCGACGTCGAGGTTGAGCGCATCAGTACCCACCACAACTACACCGAGAAGATCGACCTTTACGGTAGTCCGGTGTGGCTGACCCGCAAGGGGGCGATCAACGCCGAAGAAGGCAGGCCGGGCCTGATCCCCGGTTCCATGGGCACCCGTTCCTATGTCACCCGCGGCAAGGGTAACCAGGATGCGTTGTTCTCCGCGCCCCACGGCGCGGGGCGCACCATGTCACGACGACAGGCCCGGAAACGGTTCACCGCACAAGACCTCGACGACCGCATGACCGGCATCGTCTACCGGCCCGGGAAGGAGTGGGTCGACGAGATCCCCGACGCCTATAAACCCATCGACCGGGTGATGGAGGACGCCGCGGACCTGGTCGAGGTGGTCCATGAACTACGCCAGGTACTCAACCTCAAGGGCACCTGATCCCGGCTGACACCGACCTGCGCAGGTGGGACAATGGAGATGCCCACGATTCCGAAGGAGCACAACCATGCTGCAGACCACGATCATCGCCTCCGTCATCGCCCTCCTGGCTGGCCTGGCCACCTTCTACGGCTGGCAGAACAACAAACTCATCGCCGTCGTCACCGCCCTGGTGTGTGCGCTCTCCGCAGCAGTCGCCGTGATCGCCGCCTTCGTCGGCACCGTGATCATGGTCATGCGGATCATCCCGATCCTCCTACTGGTCTTCGGCATCTGGCTGCTGTGGAAGGCCGCCACCCGGGACCGGAGCCGCGCCTGACGCGGCGGCACCGAACAGGGCCCCGGCGCTCAGTGGTGGAGCAGACCCAACAGCTCGTGGCGCAGTTGCGCACTGCGCTGCTCCACGGCCTGATCCCCGGCCTCCTCGAAGCGCGGCCGCGGCAGGTCCACGGTGATGTCGGCGATGATCGTGGAGTCCGGGCTCGGGGCCATCACCAGCACCCGGTCGGAGAGCAGGATCGCCTCATCCACGTCATGGGTGACCATGACCACGGTGCGACGGGACGCCTCCCACACCTCCAATAGCTGCAGCTGTAACTGGCGGCGGGTCAGCGCATCCAGGGCGCCGAAAGGCTCATCGAGCAGCAGGATCTCGGGATCGATGGCGAAGGCGCGTGCCAGACCCACACGCTGCTGCATGCCGCCTGACAGACGGGCGGGGCGACGGTCGGCGGCATGGGTGAGACCGACCTTGGCCAGGAAGTCCCCGGCCACCTCCCGGCGCTGTTCCCGGCTGTAGTCCGGGCGTGCTGACTTCAACCCGAATTCGATGTTGCTGCGTGCCGTCATCCACGGCAGCAGGGCGTGATGCTGGAAGACCATGCCCCGGTCGGGGCCCGGCCCCGTGATCTCCTTCCCACCCGTGGACACGGCGCCACTGGAGGGAAACTGCAGTCCGGCGATCATACCCAGGATGGTGGACTTACCGCAGCCCGACGGGCCGAGGATGGAGACGAACTCGCCACCGTTGATCGTCACCGACGTCGGGCCGATGATCGTGGTGGAACCGTAGGACTTGGTGATCTGGTCGATCTGGACGGTCGAACTAGTCATAGCGGACAACCTTCTGCAGGGCGGCGATGAGATGGTCGAGGATCAGGCCCGTCAGGCCGATGATCACGATGGCGACGACGATGGCGTCGATGTCGAGGCGGTTCCACATGTTCCACACGAAGAAACCGATGCCCTGACCACCGACGAGCATCTCCGCGGCGATGATGACCAGCCACGACGTCGACAGTGACAGGCGCAGGCCGGTGATGATCCCGGGCAGGGCCGAGGGGAACCACACGTAGGCGATCCGCTGCCACCACGGGGTACCCAGCGTGGCCGTCAGGTCGAGGTAGGTGGGATGGATGTTGCGCACCGCATCCACCGTGTTGATCAACGTCGGCCACAGGGCCGAGAGCACGATGACGAACACGGCGGTACGTTCGGAATCCAGCAGCAGGGCCAGACCCAGCGGCAGCCAGGCCAGAGGCGAGACCGGGCGCAGGATCTGGATCATCGGGTCCACCGCCCGCCGCAGCGTGGTGCTCGCCCCGAGGAGGAAACCCAGGGGAATGGCGATGGCCGTGGCGATGAGGAAGCCGATCACCACGCGCCGCAGGCTGGCCACCAGATGCCAGAAGATGCCCACGCTGGCGGGCCCGTCACGGTAGAAGGGATCCGAGAGGATCTCGACACCACGGTCGAGGGTCCGCGCCGGGGTCGGTGCGAGGTCACTGAGCCAGCCGGCGGAGGCCGCCAGTTGCCACAGGCCGAGGAACGCGGCGAAGACGGCGAAGCCGACGATGACCGCGTGGAGGGGCTTGGGGGTGGTCTTCATCTTTTCCCTCAGATTCTCGCGTACCCGGCGGTGGGACGGGTGGGGTCGAACAGGTGGTCATTGATGCGCGCGGGGGCGCCCCGTCGCGAAACGTCGGCCGGGAGGACGGCGTCGGTGGCGTCGATGATCGTGGCATCGTCCATGGTCAGGGCGTCACCGCCGAGGTTCCAGCGGGCGAGCTGGGTGGCCATCCAGGTGATCGCGGTGACGTCGGTGGGGTCGCCGAAGGACATCAACCGGGGATCGACGACCTCCTCGTCATCCCAGGTGAGGTAGCGGCCCTCCAACGCCGGGGTGATCAACCCGGTCTGCTGGTTGAGGTACTTCTCCTCGGCCAGCACCGGGGAGATCAGGTGGTGGCTGGAGGAGTCGTCGGCCAGTGCGGCAGCGGCTTCGAGCGCCGCAATCATCTGCTCCGCGCTCTCCGGGTTCGCCGCGCGCCAGTCCTTGGCCATCGCCACCGAGCAGCAGGGGTGGCGGTCCCACAGGTGCCGGGTCAGGGTGAAGATCCGGCCCGCACCGCTCTGTAGTGCCCGCTGGTTGAACGGCTCCGGCCCGATGAACCCGTCGATGCCGCCGACCTGCAGCTGGGCGATCATGTCCGCCGGGCGCAACAGCCGCAGCTCGACGTCCTCGACCGGGTCGACGCCACCGGCGGCGAGGAAGTCACGCAGCAGCAGGGCGTGGACCGAGTATTCGAAGGGGATCCCCAGGATCATCCCCTTCATGTCGCCGGCGTCCCGCACGTGCGGGTGGTGCCGGGAGGCCAGGGTCAGGGCCTGCCCGTTGGTGTTCTGGGTGAAGCTCAGCTCCGTGGGACGGGTGGCGTTGGTCGCACCGGCATCGATGGCCACCGGCATGGGGGAGAGCATGTGGGCCACGTCGAGTTCCCCGGTCGCGTAGGCGGTCCACAGGTCGGCCCAGCCGGCGTACTTACGGAGCTCGACGTCGATGCCCCGGGCCGCGAACAGGCCTTCGGAGTCCGCCAGGATCAGGGGGGCGGCACAGGCGATGGGGACATAGCCGACCGTCACGACCCCACTCCCCCCGGGCCCGCCGGTGGGACGGTCGTCGTCGACGCCCCCGCCGGGGGAGCAGGCCGCGAGGAAGGCGGCCGCACCACCGACGCTGAGGCCGGTGGCGGTGATGCCGGCGGCACGCAGGAGGGCGCGCCTGGAGAAGTGGTGCATGGGGACTGGGGACCTCATCTGGCAAGGGTGAACAGTCCGGTTCGAGAAAAGAATTAGACCGGTCTGTCTTTATTTCTGTCCGCTGACTATAACCATGCCCTCGGGGGGCTGTCCACATCGCCCCCGTGGAGGGGAAGGCCCATCGGTCGACGGGGTTGCCCAACGGAGAGATGTTTTATTCATTCCCGCAGGTGGTTGAGTTTTAGTGTGGCTGCTGACTTTCTCCGGGCGCGGGTTTGTGCAGCTCCTGGGGGTGGCGGTGCCGGTCTGTCCGACGGTTATAGACCGCATGGTTCATAAAAATGCAGAGTCATGCTATCGTCGCTGTCATCATTAGATGGAAGAACCAGAAGGAGCCGTTCACCATGTCTGACCTCACTCCGAACCACAAGGCCGGCGAGCCCCTGGAGCCGATCGACGCCGAGGCTCTCGGCGCCCTGGCCCAGAAGAACATCGACAACCCGGAGGGCGGCCGCAAGGTCATCCGCACCCACACCGAGGCCGACGGCAAGTTCCGTAACTACACCCGGGTCCGCAAGCTGGATCCGGTGCTGGTCTCTGAGCCGCCGGCACTGCTGGGCGACGACACCGCACCGAACCCGACCGAGATCGCCCAGGCCGGCCTCGCTGCCTGCATCTCCGTCGGCATCCAGGCCATCGCCACCCACCGCGGTGTGACCCTGACCAAGATCGACATCGACATCGAGTCCGACATCGACGTCTCCCCGACCTGGGGTGTGGGCGATCTGGCCGAGGACAAGCGCCCCGGTGTGTCCGACGTCCGCGTGAAGGTCGACATCGAGGGTGACGCCGACCGCGCGACCCTGCAGAAGATCCACGATGACGCCATCAAGTGGTCCCCGGTCGTCAACACCTACACGCGTCCGGCCAACCTGACCTCCGAGCTGGCCTAGCTCCGAGCTCTCCGACGTACCACCCCGAAAGATCTGGAAGGCCCATATGAGCACCACCGTTTCCCCGACCACCCCGGAGCTGATCCTCGCGCCCGAGTTGCGCGCCACCATCGCCGAGAACGCCAAGGCGGTGGACAAGGGGGAGAAGGATGCCCGCTACGTCCTGCCCCTGCTGGGGGAGGCGGGGCTGCTCGGCCGCAACCTGCTCGACACGGCACGGGCCATCCGCGAGATCTCCGCTGAGGACCTGTCTGTGGGCTTCACCACCTGGGCCGACCGGATGACCATCGAGTACCTGGACCGGGCGGGCACGGGGTACGCCACCGGCCTGCTCAATGACCTGCGTGCCGGTACCCGGCCCGGCGTGACCGGCATGGCCGGCCCCTTCAAGGAGTTCGCCGGCTGTGGGGAAATCGACCTGCAGGCCGAGAAGGTCGGGGACGGTTACGTCATCAACGGTCGACTCAAGTGGGCCTCCAACCTCTATGAGGACGCAGTCCTGGTCAGCGGCGCCAAGACCGCTGACGGACACCGCTTCCTCTTCGCCCTGGAGGCAGGCCACGAGGGCATGACTTTCGGTAGGCCCTTCGGCCTGCTCGGCCTCAACGCCACCGCCTCGGCCTGGGTGGACTTCGAGGACGTCCACGTCCCGGCCGCCCAGGTGCTCACCGAGGACTTCGAGAACTTCATCGCCTCGGTCCGTCCGACCTTCGTGCTCCTCCAGATTGCCGAGTGCATCGGCGTCGCCGAGGCCTCCGCCGCAGCGGCGTCCACCCGTCTGAGCGGTGTCAACGAGACCTTCGCCGAGGACGTCGCGCAGGCCACCGGGGACAACGCCGAGATCATCTCCCGCCAGGAGGCGATCATCTCCCGCCTGGCCGAGGGGGAGAAGGTTCCTCCGGCAGAACTGCTCGAACTGCGTCTCGACGCCGCCAGCGCCGCCGTCACCGCCGCCAACCTGGAGGTCCGCGTCGCCGGCGGGGCCGGCTACGCCAAGAGCTCCCCGGCCTCGCGCCGGTTCCGGGAGGCCGCCTTCATCCCGGTCCAGTCTCCCTCTGAGTCCCAGCTCCGCTGGGAGCTCGCCCGCGCCCGCGAACTCGCCCAGGTCTGATCCGTAGCACTGCCTCCAGACCGGGAAGACCCCTCGGTGTCACCTGCCCCGGCAGGGCCGATGCCGAGGGGTTTTCCGGCTCTCCGTTCCGGATGGCGGATGCATCACGCTAGAGTTGGGCGCATGCGCGTTTACCTTGGAGCAGATCACGCCGGTTTCGAGATGAAGAACATCATCGCCGAACACCTCAAGAAGCAGGGCCACGAGGTCATCGACTGTGGCGCCCACACCTACGACCCCGACGACGACTACCCGGCCTTCTGCATTGAGGCCGCCTCCCGCACCGTCAACGACCCCGGTTCCCTGGGCATCGTCCTTGGTGGTTCCGGCAACGGCGAGCAGATCGCCGCCAACAAGGTCAAGGGCGCACGCTGCGCCCTGGCCTGGTCCCCGGAGACCGCCCGCCTGGCCCGCGAGCACAACAATGCACAGCTCATCGGCCTGGGGGGCCGGATGCACTCCGAGGAGGAGGCACTGGCCATCGTCGATGCTTTCCTCGACCAGGAGTGGTCGCGTGCGGACCGTCACCAGCGCCGCATCGACATCCTCGCGGAGTACGAGCGCACGGGCATCGCCCCGGCCCTGCCGGAGGAGTAGGCCACCGACACTGATCACCGAAGGCCGTCGAGGAGTGCACGAGTGCTCCTCGACGGCCTTCTCCGTGGCCGGGTCAGGCTCCCGGGGTGCGGTAGACGTCGATGAGGAACTCCTCGTCGCGCCACCCGCCCACCAGGTCCAGGCCGAGTTCCGGATCCCGCAGCGGCACGTGTGCCTCTTCCCCGGTCATGAGCATGCCGTCATCCCGGCCGCGCCAGTGCGCGGCGACCACGGTGGCACCGGGCTCGGCGGCGTCGACGACCCTGCGGAGAACACGGGGCAACTCCGCGGGAGGCAGATAGTAGAGGATCTCCGAGAGCACGATCAGGTCCGCGGCGGGGATCTCCGCGCCAGGGCCGAGCACCCGGTCGCTCAGGGACACCCGGTCGGCCAGTCCGGCCGCGGCGATCCGGTCCCGGCAGCGGGACCGGGGGGAATCGACCGGCTCCCAGGCCTCGACCCGGTCGCAGCGGGCGGCCAGCAACTGCGTCAGGACGCCCACCGAGCAGCCCGGCTCGAAGGCCAGCCGGTAGCGGCGACGGGGAAGTGCGGCCAGGGTGAGGGCGTACTTGCGCGCCTCGTAGTCACTGGTCTCCAGATCCCAGGGGTCGGGGCTCTCCCGGTAGAGCTGGTCGAAGAAGTCCCGGTTGAAGGTCGGGACCCGATCCGCGGCGGTGTGTGGCATGGCTCCACAGCGTACGGGTCGGGGGTGGACAGAAAAAACCAGCCCCTGGCAGGGAGGGGCCGGTTCTCAGGGGAAACGGGTAAGGGATCAGAAGTCGAAGTCGAAGCCGCCGTCGAAGAGGCCGCCGTCATCGCCGCCACCGAAGAACCCTCCGCCGTCGTCACCGCCGCCCATGTCCCCGCCGGCATCGTCCATGCCGTCCATGTCCTCCATGCCTCCCATGTCCTCGCCTGCGACGTCCGGGTCGCCGGAGCCGCTGGCGAAGTCCTCACCGCCGTAATTGACGCCGGACATGCCGGCGAACATCGCGGAGAACATGAACATGGAGCTGGCCGCCCACATGCCCGTCATCAGGGCCGGGGCCCACCAGGCGGAGGAGTAGTAGCCGGCCGGCACCGGGCGACCTGCGACCATGCCACCCGGGTGGTAGTGCGGGGTCTGCTCGGAGGCCTCCGGGGAGGCGGTGATGGTCTGCCCCTCGTGGGTGATGGTGCGGTGTTCGGTGACCTTGCCTGCCCGACGCTGGCCCTCCAGGGGAGGCAGCTCCGGGCCCGGGGTCATGCCCATGATGTCGCGTGCGGCGTTCATGTAGTGCATGCCCTCCAGGGCGGATTCGCGGGCCAGTTCAGCCTGCTTGACCGTCGTGGCCTGGGAGATCGCGGAGGAGGCCGCGTTGTAGCGTTCGGAGGCGTCCGCGATGGCCTGGGTGGAGGCGGCGTCGGAGCCCGAGATGGACAGCACCTGGGAGCCGAGGCGCTCGATCCACCGACGTGCGTCGGTCTGCGCATCGGCCAGGCGGGTTGCTTCGAGTTCCTCCTCCCGCTGCTTTTTGGAGCGGTTCATGAAGTAGGCGGCGCCGCCGCCGAGGAGAAGCAGGAGAAGGAGAAGTTCCACGGGGTCATTCACTCCGTCAGGCATGGTTGGAGAACAGGGCTTTGTCAGTACAACGATAACCCCTCCCGGAAAGTTCCGTTTTCCCGAAACCACCTCGATGCGTTACACTGATCCGGCACCGACATGGGAATGTCGTATAGTGGCTAATACCTCAGCCTTCCAAGCTGAAGACGCGGGTTCGATT
>CAZTIZ010000044.1:9601-16718 GCA_964613845.1 uncultured Corynebacterium sp. | reverse complement strand
AACGGTCTGATCGCCAAGCTCGTCGGTACCGCCACCACCCTGCGGGACACGCTCAGTGAACCCTCCCAGGACCCCCTGGACCAGCCCGCCACCCCGCAGACCCCGCCGGCGGAGCGCTGACCGTCTGCACTTCAGATGTCCGTGTTCGTAGGGCGCAGATACACCACTTCTGTGGACTTGACCTTCTCAGTTGCCGCGCATGGCCTGACTCAGCCTGAACTGCTCAGCCTCTGCATCGTCTCGATATTCCAGGACGCTGCCGTCAATAGAACTGAGAACCTTTTTGACTTCAGCAGGGGTCGTATAGAAGAACTCGCGTCGGTTGTTGACTCTGTTCACCTTTACCGACTCAAAATGCCGATGCAGTGCCGCTTCAACACCTACAGCGTCAGCGGAGAAGTGCAAAGCATGAACGTCGAAGTTGAATGGCACCGACGCGCCCCCGAGTTCTCGCACCCGGTCCATCGGGTCAAGCCTACGAGTCAAACCGATCTTGACCACGTTCTCCCCGAAACTTCCAATGTTCGAGATGACATACACATACCCGGCTCTGATATTGGCAGCCCGGTAATCTACGTCTTCTATGCCCTTCTGGATCTCAGCCAGTTTGGCTTCGAATTTCTCAGTTTCATCATTCCGGCCAGCATCTCTAAGCTTTGCCAGAGCATTCAGGTAGTGAGTTTGCTCCTTTTCCAGCCGCTTGCGCTCAGCCTCCATCTCAGCTTGAGCTTTCTTCTCTTCCCGAAGCCGGGCTCTCTCTTGAGCTTCCTGCTCCTTTAAAGCCTTCTTCGCTTCCAGGTGGTAAGAGGCCAATTCAAGCTCACGTAGCCGAAGACGATGGAAAGCCCATGTGATCTCAAGGTTGATCATGTCCCCCATCCGGGAGACTTCTGTGCGTGCCTTTTCCAGTCGCTTCTGCCCGGCAGCGAGATTTCCTGCTTTCAGACGAGTAATAGCATTCTCGACTTCGGCATTATATGAACGGAGAGCAAGTTTGGAGAGCTTGTTCACGAAGGTCTTTCCCTTCGCTTTTGAGTTGTTGTACGTGAAGCCCTCAGCTGCCATCACCGCATGCTTATTTCTCACTAATTCCTTAATCTGCGCGCGGACTTCAGCAAGCTCGTTTTCTAACCGAACTGAATCTTCGGCTGGATTGGCAAAGTCATACAGTCCAAACGACTGCAGTCTGACTTCTTCTCGAGAGTTGATCAGTTCTTGTTCAACTGTCACCTTCTCACGACCCAGGGCGTCGCAGGTTATTCGGAGGCGATTAAGCTCTTGCTGGGTATTTTCCCGAATAGCCAGGAGTTCTTCCAGCTCTTTATTCCGTTCTTTTTTGACCTCTTCCATTCGGAAAACGTCCCCACCCCCGAGAGAACGAATCGTCTCCTCTAGCTCAACGACACGTTGGTGTAATTGCTCATTTTCTTTCTTCGCAGCTCTTCCGAACATCCAGGACCCTCACACTGTGCAGCTGACCTTGTACAAACGATTCGATAATACAGAAAGTTTGACGCCGCAATTTCTGCGCCCCTGCGGAAGAGCACTTTTGCTACTGGATCAGATGCCCTCGGAAGTAGCGGTGTCTCTGAGGCGGTTCGGCGGAGCATGCAGACAATACTGCGCTGAAGATCTACTTTTCAGGGTCTGTTTGCCTGCAGAAATTCAGACGACTAGCGGCTCCGGGGGCAGATTGGTCGCACCAATTTTCCCTCGGGGTGGACAGCGATCCCACCTCAGCCCATCTGCCTCGCACATGGCGGCTATCAGCCTACGGGTGCCCCTCCCCTACCCCCGGTACTTCTGCTCCACGGCCCTGACCACCACGTCGGGCAGGAGGCCGGAGACGTCGCCGCCGTACTTGGCGACCTCCTTGCACAGGGAGGAGGAGACGTAACCGTACTTCTCGTCGGTGAGCAGGAAGAAGGTGTCGATGCCGGACAGGCGCCGGTTCATCTGCGCCATCGGCAGCTCGTACTCGTAGTCGAGTGCGGTGCGCAGGCCCTTGACCAGGGAACCGATGCCGTGGGCGGTGGTGTAGTCGACGAGCAGACCGGCCCACCAGTCGACCTTGATGTTGGGCACGTGCCCGACCACCTCGCGGATGAGTTCGATGCGTTCATCGATGGTGAACAGACCCGAGTGCTTGTTCGGGTTGCCGGTCACCAGGACGGTGACCTCCTCGAAGTGGGCGGCCGCGCGGGTGAAGATGTCGTAGTGACCCATGGTCACCGGGTCGAAGGAACCGGGGCAGACGGCTTTCACGGAAGATCCTCTCGGTAGACGGCCATGTCCATGCGGGCGATGCCGTAGGTGCGCTTCTTCAGTTTCTGGCCGGTGGGCTCAAACCCCGCCGGCCAGTCCGTCCCGGGCGAATCACGGTGGCGCTCCACGACGACCGCGGCGCCGTCGACAAGCGCGGGCACCAGGGCGTCGAGCATCTCGCGCACGGCCTGGTCGGACAGTTCGTAGGGCGGGTCGGCGAGCACCATGTCGAAGTATCCGCGCGGGGCCTGCGCGAGGTAGGTGGAGGCCTTCATCTCCTCGATGCGCACCCGGGGGTGCCTGACCACACCGGCGTTGTGGCGGATGACCTCGATCGCCGGGGGGTGGTTCTCCACCAGGACGACCTCGCTGGCACCGCGGCTGGCGGCCTCCAGGCCGAGTGCGCCGGAGCCGGCGAAGAGGTCGAGCACACGGGCGTCGATGAAGCCGAAGCGCACCTGCAGGGAGGAGAACAGGCCCTCCCGGGCACGGTCGGAGGTGGGGCGGGTACCGGCCGGCGGGACCTTGATCCTCCGGCCCCGAGCCTCCCCGGAAATGATGCGGGTCATGACAGTTCCTCCAGGTTCAGCAGGGTATCGCCGCCGAGGACATCGCTGAAGTCCGCGACGCTGAGCTCACCCACCTGCCCGGGCCCGGGGGCGAGCACCGGGGCCTCAAGTTTGACGGCCTCCACGGTCGCGAGGGACGTGCCGGTGGACACAGTCTGTCCCGGCGCGACGTGGTAGCGCACGATGCCGGCGAAGGGGGCACAGATTTTCATGGTGTACAGCCTAACTCTTCTCCAGGTATGCCCGGTCGTCGCGGTCGATTTCGGCGGAGAGTCGCTGGGCGAGGTGGGGGTCGTGGGCGACGAGGGTGGTGGCGTCGGTGTTGGCGCGTTTGATGGTGGGATGGTCGGTGAGGAGGTTGAGGAGGCGGAGGGTGCGTTCGGTGCCGGATTGGCGGGTGCCGAGGATGTCGCCTTCCTGGCGGTTGGCGAGGTCGAGTTCAGCGAGGCGGAAGCCGTCGGAGGTGGCGGCGACGCCGGTGACACGGTGGTGGGCGGGGTGGTCGGGTTCGGTGAGGGTGTGGAAGAGACAGAGGGAGGCGTGTCCGCCGCGGCCGACGCGTCCGCGGAGTTGGTGAAGTTGGGAGACGCCGAAGTTCTCGGATTCACGGATGAGCATGACGGTGGCGTTGGGGACGTCGACGCCGACCTCGATGACGGTGGTGGCGACGAGGACGTCGATGCCGCCGCGGGCGAAGTCGGCCATGACGGTGTCCTTGTCCTCGCTGTGGAGGCGGCCGTGGAGGATGTCGACGGTGAGATCGTGGAAGGGGCCGGTGCGCAGGCGTTCGGCGATGTCGAGTACGCCGCCGTCGCCGTCGATGCGGGGGCAGACGATATAGGCCTGGTGGCCGGCGGCGACTTCCTCGCGGATGCGTTCGAGGGCGCGGGTGGTCCAGGTGGGGCGGTAGTCGGGGACGATGGCGGACTGGATGGGTTTGCGGCCGCCGGGTAGTTCGCGCAGCGTGGACACGGCGAGGTCGGCGAAGACGGTCATGGCGATGGTGCGGGGAATGGGGGTGGCGGTCATGACCAGCAGGTGGGGGGTGTGCTCGTCGCGGCCCTTGGCGCGCAGCCGGTCGCGTTGTTCGACGCCGAAGCGGTGTTGTTCGTCGACGACGACGAGGCCGAGGTCGAAGAATTCGACCGTGTCCTGGATGAGGGCGTGGGTACCGACGACGATGTCGGCCTGGCCGGAGATGATGTCGAGGAGGTTGCGGCGGCGGGTGGCCACGGGCATGGAGCCGGTGAGGGGGACGACGGTGATGGGCAGGCCGGCCTGGGTGAGGAGCTCGGTGAGGGAGCGGGCGTGTTGGACGGCGAGCACTTCGGTGGGGGCGAGCAGGGCGCACTGGTGGCCGGCGTCGATGGCGCGCAGCATGGCGAGCAGGGAGACGACGGTCTTGCCGGAGCCGACCTCGCCCTGGAGGAGTCGGCTCATGGGGAAGTTGCGGCGCAGGTCGGTGTCGATCTCGGCGAGGACCTGTTGTTGTCCGCCGGTCAGCGGGTAGGGCAGGCGCTGGCGGAGGGTGTCGTGGTGGCCGCCGGGCGCGGGGTGAAGGGCGGGGGCTTGACGGGCTTGGGTGTCGACCCGTCGCAGGGCCATGACCAGGGCCAGGGAGAGCGCCTCGTTGTATTTGAGGCGGGCCAGATGGCTGTCGGGGCCTTCGGGGCCGGGGAAGTGCACGCCCCGGATTGCGGTGTCGAGATCCGGCAGTCCGGTGGGGACCTCGGGCAGTGGTTCGGTGATGGGGGGCAGGGTGCGCAGGATATGGCGGATCGCGCCCATGATGCGCCAGGAACTCACCGCCCCGGTGGCCGGGTAGACCGGCAGGTACTCCAGCTCAGCCAGGATCTCGTCGAGGTCACCGTAGGCGGCCAGGCTACGCAGGCTGCCGGTGGCCGCGGTCTTCTTCGCCTTTTCCAGGAGGAAGAAGTCGGGGTGCTGGATCTGCGCTGTGCCCTGGTAGTGGCTGAGCTTGCCGGAGAACATTGCGCGCGTGCCCCGGCGCAGCACCCGGGAGGCGTAGCGGGCGTTGAAGAAGGTCGCACCCAGGCGGCTGCGCCCATCAGAGATGGTGATCTTGTGGATCTGTTTACCCCGGGCGGTGAAGGTCTCGGCGCCGATGACCTCGCCCACGCAGGTGACGATATCGCCGTCGCGGGCGGTTTCCACGTTCACACCCGAACCGTGGCGGGAGTGGTCGCGGGGATAGTGTTCGAGCAGCTCCCCGCAGGTGATGTACCCGAAGGCCTTGCTGATCGCCCTGGCCTCCTTGGCGGGTAGAACCTCGGCCAGGGTGCGGGTGTCGGTCCAGCCGAGCACGCTACTCCACCCCGATCTCTGCCAGGTGACCCAACCCTTCAGCGGGGAAGGCCATGACCTCCACCCGCAGGCGCCGGCGTAGCGCATCGACGTCGAGATCGTGTTCCGTGAGGAGGGTGACCTGCTCTCCCCCACCGTCGAGGAGGCGTCGGCACGCGCCCTGGACCGCCTCGTCGAGGGTGTCGGCCACCAGCAGCACCTCACCCAGCGAGGTGACGAGGATATCGCCCCTGGCGCACGGTCCCGCAGGGGTCAGGGCAGCCTTCTCCGCGGCGCTGAACACGGCGGTGCGCATGCCCGCGGCCGCCTCCGACATGGCATAGGCCGCCACCCCCAGCGGAACCTCCGGCTCATGGACCGTCAGCGCCGCCAGACCCGCCACCAGATGGGAGGTCGGCAGCAGGGTGATCGCCTGCTCGAAAGCGTGGGTGGCGCGTTCCACCGCGACCAGCTGCCGGCGGTCGAGCAGCCCGTTGGGCAGCAGGATCACCTCATCCGCACCGCCCCGGCGCACCTCGCCGAGGATCTCGGAAACCACGTCGCGGCCGGGCGTGACGACGACCGCGCCCGCCCGGCCATACAGCTCCGCCACCGTTCCGCGCGGGGTCACGGCGACCACCACCCGGCGCGGGGCCTCGACGCGGGGGGCGCCGGGCAGTGCCTCCAGGCGCAGGTCGGAGACCTGACCGGCGGCGAAGGCGCATTCGATGACCTCGCCGGGGGTGCGGCTGTGGATGTGGACGGTGCCCTCATCTTCGGTGGCACGGGCGATGACCAGGCTGTTGCCCAGGGGGGCGAGTGTCCGTTCCAGGTCGGCCAGGTCGCCGACGAAGTAGAACATCACCTCCAGTTCGGTGGCCTGGGGGGTCTCGTGGACGGGGGGCTCGGGACGGGCGTCGCCCTCGATTTCGGCCAGGAGGGTTTCGAGGAGGACGAGAAAGCCCATGCCGCCGGCGTCGACGACCCCGGCCTCGCGCAGGACATCGAGCTGGGAGGGGGTGTTGGCCAGGGCGGTGCGGGCGGCGTGGACGGCGGCACGGACGACGTCGTGGAGTTCGCCACCCTCGCCACCCTCGCTGCCTTCGCGGGCAGCCAGGGCGGCGGCGCGCAGCACGGTGATGACGGTGCCCTCCACCGGGTCGGAGAGCGCGCGGTCGACCAGGCTGACGGCCAGGGCCAGGGAGCGGGTGATGGCCTGGCCGTCGACCCCGTCCCGGGCGGTGGATTCAGCCAGGGCGCGCAGCACCTGGCTGAGCACCACCCCGGAGTTGCCTCGCGCGCCGCGGACGCTGCCCACGGCCAGGGCCTGGGCGACGCGCGCGACGTCGGTGCTGTCGTTGAGGCCTGCGGCCTCCGCGAGGGCGGACTCCATGGTGTGGGCCATGTTGGAGCCGGTATCGGCGTCGGGGACGGGGAAGACGTTGAGGGCGTTGATCTCGGCGCGGCGGGCGGACAGTTCCGCGACCGCCCGTGCCGCCCAGTTGTGCAGTCGGGTGCCGTCGAGCTCACGCGGGTAGGACATACCGGGTTAGTCTACAGCCGCCAGTCGACCGGTTCCCCGCCTTGACCCGCCAGAAGTTCATTCGCCCGGGAGAAGGGGCGGGAACCGAAGAAGCCCCGGGAGGCCGACAAGGGGGAGGGGTGGGGTGATTCGATGCGCGGGACATCCCCGAGGAACCTGCCCGCGGTCTGGGCGTCGCGGCCCCACAGGATCGCCACCAGGGGCTGCTGGCGGGCAGCCAGGGCCCGGATGGCGGCCTCAGTGACCTGCTCCCAGCCCTTTCTGCGGTGGGAGGCGGCCTGGCCGGGGCGCACGGTGAGCACCCGGTTGAGCAGCAGCACGCCCTGCTCGGCCCAGGCGCTGAGATCCCCGTCGGTGCCCTCCACGCCCACGTCCTCGCGGAGTTCGCGGAAGATATTGGCCAGGCTGCGCGGTAGGGGGCGTACCCCCGGGCGGG
>CAZTIZ010000044.1:0-9501 GCA_964613845.1 uncultured Corynebacterium sp. | reverse complement strand
AGTTCGCGGAAGATATTGGCCAGGCTGCGCGGTAGGGGGCGTACCCCCGGGCGGGTGGAGAAACTCAGGCCCATGGCGTGACCGGGGGTCGGATAGGGGTCCTGGCCCACGATGAGTACCTTCACCTGATCGAAGGGATCCTGGAAGGCCCGCAGGATGTCATCGCCGGCAGGCAGGTAGGCGGGTTCGGCCCGCAGAAAATCACCCATGCGGTGGATCTGCCCGGCCACCGGTTCCAGGACCGGCTGCCAGCTGGAGTGGACGGGAAGACTCATCAGAAGCTCACCCACCCGTGGCCGTAGGTGGGCGCCTGACCATCCACGGTCACGCCCTCACCGCGGGTGACCCGGCCGATGGTGCGAAACCCCGAGGGCGGATCCCCCGCCGTGGCCGCCAGGAGGGTGTGGTCCTCACCCCCGGACAGCACCCACTCCCACGGGTCGGTGCCCAACAGCTCGGCGGCACGCACCACCGGCTCATCGGGGGCGATCGCCGCAGAATGCAGGTCGATGCCCACCCCGGAGCGAGAGGACATCGTCCCCAGGTCTACCACCAGACCATCCGAGTTATCCGTCATCGACGTCGCCCCGGAAGCGCGGGCGATCACCCCGCGTCCCGGCGCCAGACGCGGGGCACAGTGGGCGTCGACCAGCGAACGCAGGTGCTCGGGTACGTCCTCGCGCCCGAACCGCTCCAGCAGCGCCAGGCCCGCCGCTGACCACCCCAGCCGGCCGTGCGCCACGATCCGCTGCCCCGGCCGGGCCCGATCCAACATCAGGGCCTGCATCGACCCGCCGAGCGAACCAATCGCCGTCACCGACAGCACCAGCCCCTCCCCCGCCGTGAGATCCCCACCGACCAGCTCCGCCGAGTACTCCCTCGTGCGCTCCGCGATACCCGCGGCCACACCACGGATGAACGACACCGGGGTGTGCGCCGGCGCGGAAATCGCCAACAGCGCCGCGATCGGACGCGCCCCCATCGCCTCCACATCCGCGAAATTCTGCACGATCGCCTTCTGCCCGATCTCCTCGGGCGTCGACCAGTCCACATTGAAGTGACGGCCCTCGACGAGCATGTCCGTCGTGGCCACCGCCCGCGAATTCGGGGACGCGTGGGAAAGTACCGCGGCGTCGTCACCGTTACGTGAGGACGGCGCCGCACCGACGATCTCCGCGATCGCCCGGTGCTCACCACTCTCACCGAGCGTCGGCCCCACGTACCGGGGAGGGAAGGTGATCACGTCAACAACGCCTTTCGCTAGACTGCAGGGCCATGAGCTCCGCTGACTCCCTCCAATTTAGCCGTTCCGGCAAGGTCGTCATCTACATATCCCTCGCACTGGCCATCCTGCTGGTGCTGGGAGTCCTGTTCGGGGCGAAGATCGCCTTCGACCGCGCCACCTCCCAACCCGTGGTCATGAGTGATCTGCCCGCACCCCTGTCCGACAGCGCCGAATGCGCACAACTGATCGACACCCTCCCCGACGAGGCCCTCGGCCACGACCGCGCCGAGATCGCCGAACCCGTCCCCGCCGGCGTCGCCGCCTGGGCATCCAGCTCCATCGAACGCGTCACCCTGCGCTGCGGCGTCGACCTGCCCAACCAGTACGACGAGTACTCCGAACCCATCGAGGTCGACGGGGTGCGCTGGCTCCAGATCCGCGACGCCACCCCCCAATCCACCCTGGAGACCTGGTACACCGTCGACCGCTCCCACGTCGTCGCCATCACCGCCGACGGCCCCACCATGGACGGCGCCGACAACCCCGTCGCCGACCTCAGCGAAGCCGTGGCCACCCTCCCCACAGAAAACCGCCGCCCCGCCCCCGCACCCCTGAGCCAGCTGGCCGGCGGCGACACCACCGTGTGCACCCCCCTGATGGACAACCTGCCCGACACCCTCACCGAGGACTACACGCGCATCGACGTCGATGAGGCCCACACCGCCGCGTGGACCGCGCCGGGTCTGGAGCCGGTGGTCCTGCGCTGCGGGGTGGCCCCGCCGGAGAACTACCGGCCGGGTGAGCAGCTCAACCAGGTCAATGACATCCCCTGGTTCGAGGACACCGTCCTGGCCAACGCCACCACCTCCTCGACCTGGTTCGCCCTGGGTCGGGCCACCGACATCGCGGTCAACCTCCCCCAGGCGGCGGGCAGCTCCGCCATCGTCGAGCTCGGCGACCTCATCGTCGAGCACACCCCGGAGCAGGAGTAGCCCTCCCGCCAGCCCCTACGCCAACGCGCGGGAGACCAGGACGTCGAGAAGCTCCTCGTAGGACACGCCGGTGGCGGCGAAGATCTGCGGGTACATCGAGATCGGCGTGAAGCCGGGCATGGTGTTGATCTCGTTGAGCACCGGGCCGGAATCGGTGACGAAGAAGTCCACGCGCGCCAGACCCTCGCAGTCCAGGGCGCGGAAGGTGGCCACCGCCATCTCCTGCAGGCGGCGGGTCATCTCCTCGCCGACGGGGGCGGGGACGCTGGCGGTGACGACGTCATCGAGGTACTTGGTCTCGAAACCGTAGAAGCCCTCCGCGGAGTCCTCGATGCCGTTGAGCTGGGCTGGCACGGAAGCCTTGAGGCTGCCGTCGGGGTACTGCAGGACACCGACCTCGACCTCGACGCCGTGGATCTCGGCCTCCACGATGACCTTGTCATCGGATTCCAGTGCGTGAGCCACCGCCGCGGGCAGAGCATCCCAGTCGGTCACCCGGGACACTCCGATGGAGGAACCGCCGCAGGCGGGCTTGACGAAAACAGGAAGACCCAGACGCTGCCGGTCCGCCTCGCCCAGAGACTCGCCCTCGCGCAGGATGGCCTCGGCGGTCACGGGCAACTGCTCGGCGACCATGAGCTTCTTGGTGAACTCCTTGTCCATGCCGCAGGCCGAGGACAGCACCCCGGTGCCCACGTAGGGCACGCCGGACAGTTCGAACAGCCCCTGGACGGTGCCGTCCTCGCCGAAGGGGCCGTGCAGGACGGGGAAGATGACGTCCACGGTGGCGTGGATCTGGCCGGTGGACAGGTTGCGCAGCTGACCGGCGGTGGCCGGGTTGAGCGAGAGCGTCAGCTCATCGCGGGCCTGGACCGTGGGCAGGACGCCGTCGCGGATCTGGAGCTCCTCCGGGTCAGACTCCCCCACCGTCCACATGCCCCCGGCGGTGATGCCCACCGGCACCACCTCATACTTCTCCCGATCCAGGTGCGCCATGACGGCACCGGCGGAAACGCAGGACACGGAGTGCTCGGAGCTACGTCCGCCGTAGACGACAGCGACGCGGACGCGGGAGGAGGTCTGGGAATTCATAACGGCTAACCCTACTCGGCCTTCTTCGACCTACCCATCAACGCCACGACCATGTCGGAGACCGTCATCCCCTGGTGGCAGACCAGGTAGACGGCCTGGGTGATCGGCATCTCCACGCCGTTGGCCTCCGCCAGCCGGAAGACCGAGTTCGAGGAGAACACCCCCTCCGCCACCTGCCCCTGGGTGGCTTTCTTCGCCTCCGCCAGGGTGCCACCCTCACCCAGGTGGGCGCCGAAGGAACGGTTGCGCGACAACGTGGAGGTGCAGGTGGCCACCAGGTCCCCCAGGCCCGCCAGGCCGGCGAAGGTGCGCGGATCCGCCCCCAACCGCTCCCCCAACCGGGTGATCTCCGCCAGCCCCCGGGTGATCAGGGTGGCCAGGGTGTTCTGCCCCATCCCCCGCCCCGCCGCGATGCCGCACGCCAGGGCGATGACGTTCTTGCAGGCCCCACCCAGCTCCACCCCGATGACATCGGGGTTGGTGTAGGGACGCAGGTAGGGGGTGGCCACCGCCGCCTGCACCAGCTGCGCGCGGTTACCGTCAGGGCAGGCGATGACGGTGGCCGCCGGCTGTTCCTCGGCGATCTCCCGGGCCAGGTTGGGACCGGAGAGCACCGCGATACGTTCCGGCTCCACCCCGGTGGTCTCGGCGATGACCTGGCTCATCCGCAGGTGGGTGTCCGTCTCCACGCCCTTGGAGATGCTCACCAGCGTGGCATCCGAGGGCAACAGCGGCGCCCAGGAAGCCAGGTTGGCACGCATCGTCTGGCTGGGTACCGCAAAAACCACGATCGCGGCCTGGTCGAGGGCTGCCTGCGCGTCAGAGGTCGCCGACACCGAGTCCGGGAGCCGGATGCCGGGCAGATAATCAGGGTTGGTGCGGGTCTGCGCGATGGCCTCCGTGAGTTCAGGGCGCCGTGCCCACAGCCGGACGGTGTTGCCCGCATCCGCGAAGACCTTCGCCAGGGTTGTCCCCCACGAGCCCGCTCCCATGATCGCGACGTTGACCACGCCTGCCCCTTTCCTCGGTTCAATTCCCCAGACAGCTTAAAGGATCCGCTGGTGGTGCGAGCCAGGCGGAGGTAGGCAAATATAGGGGGAACGACTGTCACAACGACCTTGAGGAGAGCCATGGGCAAGCCGACGAAGCTGCACGAGACGGACAAGGACCAGGATTCGGCCCTGCTGGTGACGGGCCGCCACCAGGTCATCCCGGCCGATCCCGCCGAGGAGTACCCGCGCGCCATGCTCGCGGCCGGGGCCGTGCTGTGGCGGGGGGAACTGGCGCGGCCGGAGTCACTGGAGGTGGCGGTCATCCACCGTCCCCACTACAACGACTGGTCGCTGGCCAAGGGCAAGGTCGATCCCGGCGAGACACTGCCGACGACCGCGGCACGCGAGATCCTGGAGGAGACCGGCTACGAGGTGCGCCTGGGCAAGCTGCTGGGCAAGGTCACCTACCCGGTCGGTGGCCGCACCAAGGTCGTCTACTACTGGACCGGTGAGGTCATCGGGGGCCAGTTCTCCCCCAACGAGGAGGTCGACGAGGTGCGCTGGCTGCCCATCGAGCAGGCCAAGGAGCTACTGACCTACGAGGTCGACACCCAGGTGCTCGCCAAGGCGGAAAAGCGGTTCCGGCTGCCGGCCACCACCCGGATCCTGTATGTCCGGCACGGCCGCGCCCACCGGCGCAAGAACTGGGAGGGCGACGACAACCTGCGCCCCCTGGACAAGAAGGGGCGCCGGCAGTCGGAGATGCTCGTGCCCATGCTGCTGCCCTTCACGCCGACTGCGATCTACTCCGCGGAACCGGACCGCTGCCAGGCCACGGCCGCTCCCCTTGCCGATGAGCTCAAACTCGACGTGCAGGTCGACCCCCTGCTCGGCGACGAGGGCTGGTTGGGTTCGACGGCCGCGGCCCAGGCCCGGTTCCGGGAGATCATCGACGCCGGCGGTGTGTCGGTGGTGGTCTCCCAGGGGGTGGCCATCCCCGACATGATCGCCTGGCTGGCATCCCAGGGACGCCTGCCGGTCGAGGAGATCACTGCGAAGAAGGGCAGCGTGTGGGCGCTGTCCTTCCACCACGGGGAACTGACCGGCGCGGACTACCTGGCCAGCCCGCTGCCGGTGAAGTGAGGAGGTGTCGGTGACCTCCCGTGACCAGGCCACTCCCACCCGGCTCCTCACACATTCGCATCGACTTTTTAAAGAATCTTCTGGATCACTACCATTGGGCGCCGATCTATGGCACACTGAATCATGGTCGCGGTTTCTGCGCAGTGCTTAGGCGCTTGCAAGAGATACATACGCGAGCGCCTAGTTCTCCTCAACCCTGCAGTAAGTGCTGGGATTGATGGTCGACGAGGAGTTCCAACGACTCGGGCGTCAGTGAATCATGCTGGCGAACGTAGCATCAGCTCATCAGGAAAAGGTAATACATATGGCACAGGGAACTGTGAAGTGGTTCAACGGCGAGAAGGGTTTTGGCTTCATCGCCCCCTCTGACGGATCCGCTGATCTTTTCGTCCACTACTCCGAGATCCAGGGCAGCGGCTTCCGCAACCTTGAGGAGAACCAGGCAGTCGAGTTCGAGGTCGGCGAGGGCGCCAAGGGCCCGCAGGCCCAGCAGGTTCGCCCGCTCTAAGGCACTCGCTCGCTAAAGAATAACCGCTTCACCTTCTGGTGCGGCGGTTTTTTCGATCTTCGGGTTAAACGGCGGATTCTGGGGGTCGTAGCATCCCCGCAATGGCCGAATCTGGCACCCCCCGACCCACACTCGACCATTCAGGGATCACGCTGCCTCACGATGTTCCTCGCTGAACGGGAAATAAGCGGTGATGGGCTCCCAGTCGCAGGTGCCCTGGGAGCCAACGGCATCAGCCCGTTTACCGCCCGCAGGGAAACTGTTCGGAAAACGCTAGAAATCATCATTCGGTCCTTGCCCACATATTCAGCTCCAATGATAAATCTGACCACGTTGCTGAGATGAGGCGAATTTTCGTTGATCGTTACTAACGAGAATCAACCATCCGGCTGGGCGGTCAGGCTGCAGCCACTGCCGGTGTGGGGTGCACGTAGGGTCGACTCCCCCAGCCGGGACGCCGTGGCGCGCCTGGTCGGCGTTGTACTGACCGAGTAGCACGATGACTGGATTCACCAGAAGCGCTGTAGGTCGCTGACAAGCCTGGAGCAGACGACACCGTTCAGGGGTCGTAGGAGCTCATCGCAGCAGCGGGCCCGCGCCGGTCCCTGACACCGTCAGACTGCCTGTTTTATCGACAGCAGATACACCACTCCAGTGGGCGTGACAAAGCGGCATGGCACAAGGTGTGCCATGCCGCTTTCTGCTGCCTGCTCAAATTCCGTTATTGGCCTCGGAGGGGAGAGCGGCACCGGAAGTGCTATCCGGCCACCGGGGTGATCGTCGGCTTGAAGGCGGGACGCTTCGCCTCGTAGGCGGAGATCTCGTCCTCCTTGCGCAGGGTCAGGCCGATATCGTCAAGGCCCTCCATCAGACGCCAGCGGGTGTAGTCGTCGACGTCGAAGGTGTAGGTGTTCTCACCAGCGGTGACGGTGCGTGATTCCAGGTCGACGGTGAGCTCCAGGCCGGGCTCCGCCTCCATCTGCTTCCACAGCAGCTCGATGTCGGCCTGCTCCATCTGCGCGGCCAGCAGTCCGGACTTGCCGGAGTTGCCGCGGAAGATGTCGGCGAAGCGCGAGGAGAACACGACGCGGAAGCCGTAGTCCATCAGTGCCCAGACGGCGTGCTCACGGGAGGATCCGGTGCCGAAGTCGGGGCCGGCCACCAGCACGGAACCGTTGCGGAAGTGGTCCTGGTTGAGGATGAAGTCCTCGGCCTTGCGCCAGCCGGCGAACAGGCCGTCCTCGAAGCCGGTGCGGGTGACACGCTTGAGGTAGACGGCGGGGATGATCTGGTCGGTGTCGACGTTGGAGCGGGTCAGCGGGACGCCGACGCCGGTGTGGGTGGTGAACTTCTCCATGGGGTTCTCCTTAGAGGTCAGCGGGCGAGGCCAGGTGGCCCAGGACGGCGGTGGCGGCGGCCACGGGCGGGGACACCAGGTGGGTGCGCCCACCCGGGCCCTGCCGGCCCTCGAAGTTACGGTTGGAGGTGGAGGCGGAACGCTCGCCCGGCTTGAGCTGGTCCGGGTTCATGCCCAGGCACATGGAGCAGCCCGCGGTGCGCCACTCGGCGCCGGCCGCGGTGAAGATCTTGTCCAGGCCCTCGTCCTCGGCCTGCTGCTTGACCTTCGCGGAGGAGGGGACGACCAGCATGCGGGTGCTGCCGGACACCTTGCGACCGTCCAGGACCTCGGCGGCGACGCGCAGGTCCTCGATGCGGGCGTTGGTGCACGAGCCCAGGAAGACGGTGTCGATGGCGATGTCGCGCAGCGGGGTGCCGGGGGTCAGGTCCATGTAGGTCAGGGCCTTCTCGGCGGCGGCCTTGTCGTTGTCGTTGGTGAAGGACTCCGGGTCCGGCACGGTCGCGGACAGGGGCAGGCCCTGGCCCGGGTTGGTGCCCCAGGTGACGAAGGGGGTCAGGGCGGAACCGTCGATCTCGACGACGGTGTCGAACTCCGCGCCCTCGTCGGTGGCCAGGCCCTTCCAGTACTCGACCGCTGCATCCCAGTCGGCGCCCTTGGGTGAGAACTCGCGGCCCTGGACGTACTCGAAGGTGGTCTCATCGGGGGCCACCATGCCGGCTCGCGCGCCGGCCTCGATGGACATGTTGCAGATGGTCATGCGGGCTTCCATCGACAGCTTGCGGATGGCCTCACCGCGGTACTCGATGATGTGGCCCTGGCCGCCGCCGGTACCGATCTGGGCGATGATCGCCAGGATCAGGTCCTTGGAGGTCACGCCGGGCTGCAGCTCACCGGAGACTTCGATGGCCATGGTCTTGAACGGCTTGAGCGAGAGCGTCTGGGTGGCCATGACGTGCTCGACCTCGGAGGTGCCGATGCCCATGGCGATGGAGCCGAAGGCACCGTGGGTGGAGGTGTGGGAGTCACCGCACACGATCGTCATGCCCGGCTGGGAAGCGCCCAGCTGGGGGCCGACGGTGTGGACGATGCCCTGCTCCAGGTCACCCATCGGGTGCAGGCGCACACCGAATTCCTCACAGTTCTTGCGCAGCGTCTCGACCTGGGTGCGGGAGGTCTGGTCGCGGATCTCGAGCAGCGAACCGCTGACGATGCCCTCGGTGGGCACGTTGTGATCCTCAGTTGCCAGGTGGAGGTCGGGGCGACGCAGCTTCCGTCCGCTCAGGCGCAGGCCGTCGAAAGCCTGCGGTGAGGTTACCTCGTGCAGCAGCTGCAGGTCGATGTAGATCAGGTCAGGTTCCCCGTTGCCGCCCTTGGAGACGACGTGGTCGTTCCACACCTTCTCCGCCAGCGTGAGCTTGTCTGCCATGGACATTTCACCATCTTTCAGCTCGGCACCCCACCGCGGATATCTCCTCGATATCCCATGCTGTGGGATGATAGTATCGTGGTATGGGACAGTATAGCGCAGTTTCGGGGATCAAGGTGCTCGACCGGGCGGTGGCCCTCCTGACCTCGGTGGCCCCCCACCCCCTCTCACTCGCCGAACTATGCGAGACCACCGGCCTGCCACGCGCCACCGTCCACCGGCTGGCCACCGCACTGGAGACCCACCACCTGCTCGCCCGGGGCGAGGACGGGCGCTGGATGACCGGCCCCGCCCTGACCTCCCTGGGCAACGGCGGCGCGGACCACCTCATCGCCGCCGCCACACCCCTGATGGCCCGGCTCATGGAGACCACCGGCGAATCCGTCCAGCTCTACCAGCTCACCGGCACCTCCCGGACCTGCGTCGCCGCCCAGGAACCGCCCGTCGGCCTGCAGAACACCGTCCCGGTGGGCTCACAGCTCCCGCTGACCTCCGGTTCCGCGGCGAAAGTGTTCCTCGCGCACGGCCCCCAGGAACTGCGTGACTCCCTGCTTGCCGACGCCCGCTTCTCCCCCGCCGACCTCACCGAAGTCCTGGAACGCGGCTGGAGTGAATCCGTCGCGGAACGTGAGGTGGGTCTGGCCTCCCTCTCTGCGCCGGTGTTCACCTCCGCCGGGCAGTTCGTGGCCGTGCTCTCTGTCTCCGGCCCCGCCGAGAGACTGCGCCCCCACCCCGGACGGACATGGGGCACCGAGCTGGTGGC
>CAZTIZ010000043.1:2998-17732 GCA_964613845.1 uncultured Corynebacterium sp. | reverse complement strand
TACGGGCCCGCTCCGGAGCAGACATGCTCCGCGGCGGGCCTTGTTGCCTCTTCCCGGAGGGCCACCCCATGACACTCCCCCACGTGCGCGTCGCCGCCTTCGCCGACCTCCACCTCGGCCGGAAGTCCGCCCCCGGCCTGGACTGGGCAGTCCGCGCCCTCAGTGCTGCCGCCCGCCGGGGAGCACAGGCGGTGGTCTTCGCCGGCGACCTGTTCGACCGTCGGAAAGCGCGGGAGCGGCACGTGGGCCAGGCCGTCGAGCTGTGCCGCCACATCACGGAGGAACTGGGGCTGCCATTGGTGGTGTGCTGGGGCAACCACGACGTCGCCTCCGGGCTGATCCCCCGCCTCCCCTCGCTGCCGGGTGTTCACCTGCCCACGGGCGAAGACCCCGTGACGATCCCGGTGCCCGGCCTGCCGCTGCACGTGCACACCGTGAACGTGGCCTCCCATCCTGATCCGCGGAAGGCGGCGGGCCTGCTGCCGCCGCCCTCGACCGGTGTGGCCAACCTGGGGCTGCTGCACACCAGCCTCGACGGTCGTGCCGACGTCAGCGATTGCCTGCCTGTCGCGCCCGCGGCCCTGGCCGGGCACGGCTACGGGGCCTGGGTGCTGGGACACGTTCATGATCACGTGGTTCTGTCGGAGGATCCCCGGATCTTCTGGGCCGGGATGGGCCGGGTGGAGATCGTGGATCTGCCGGTGCCGGGCACACCCCCGACCGACGCCGCCGGCGTCGCCTAGGTAGGCTTCAGTGCTGATACCTCTACACGTTTTGAGAAAGGTTCGCTGAACATGCTGTTTCTGGCCCGTATGGATGTCCACTTCCCCGAGTCGCTGACCCCCGAGCAGACCGCAGACTTCCAGGCCCGCGAGAAGGAGTACTCGGGCAACCTCCAGCGCGAGGGCAAGATGAAGGGCATCTGGCGCGTGGTCGGCGAGTACGCCAACTACTCCATCTACGACGTCGAGGACAACGAGGAGCTGCAGCAGATCATGGCTGGTTTCCCGATGTTCAAGTACATGGACGTCAAGATCACCCCGCTGGCCACTCACCCCAACCGCACTGACGCCACCGCGTACTAGTTTTCGGTTCACGCTCAGCGCGCAGGAACCCCGGGACAGTTGTCCCGGGGTTCCTTTCTGTTTACGCTGCGCACCTCGGGTCGAGGGGATATTATCGAACAGGTTACAGAAACCCTTCCCTGCCTGATTGTATTTTTATTCACTGCAAACAGGGCATTAGCAAAATTATCCCCACTGCTCAGCGAAAAGTTCGCCCACCGCACAGCCTTCCCGGTTCACAGGGCAGTTAAGTTTCTGTACGTTATTTGTTTGTTCTGCAAACCCAACGAAAGTCCAAGGCCAACCACATGCCCACTGTCAAGACCCAGACCGCCCAGGCCCTGAGCCACGAAGAGATCTTCGCCGCCCACGAGGGAGGCAAGCTCTCGATCAACTCCACCCGTCCCCTCAAGGACATGCGCGACCTGTCCCTGGCGTACACCCCGGGCGTGGCGACAGTGTGTGAGGCGATCGCCGAGGATCCGGCTGTGGCCCGCACCCACACCGGCGTCGGCAACACCGTGGCGGTCATCTCCGACGGCAGCGCGGTCCTCGGTCTCGGTGACATCGGCCCGCAGGCCTCCCTGCCAGTCATGGAAGGCAAGGCCCAGCTCTTCAATGCCTTCTCCGGACTGAAGGCGGTCCCCCTGGTGCTCAACATCCGCGAGGTCGACGAGCTCGTCGACACCATCGCGGCCCTGGCCCCCTCCTTCGGCGGCATCAACCTCGAGGACATCTCCGCCCCGCGCTGCTTCGAGGTCGAGCGCAAGCTCATCGAGCGCCTCGACATCCCCGTCATGCACGATGACCAGCACGGCACCGCCGTCGTCCTGCTCGCCGCGCTGCGCAACGCCGTCACGCTCCTGGACCGTAACCTGGCCGATCTGCGCATCGTCGTCTCCGGCGCCGGTGCGGCCGGTGTCGCCTCGGTGAACATGCTTCTCGACGCCGGCGCGCACGACATCATCGTGCTCGACTCCCGCGGTGTCATCCACGCCGACCGCGAGGATCTCAGCCCGGTCAAGCGGGAGCTGGCCGCCAAGACCAACCCGCGCGGTGTCACCGGTGGCGTCAACGACGCCTTCACCGACGCCGACACCTTCATCGGCCTGTCCGGTGGCACCATCGGCGAGGAGTCGGTGCGCCTGATGGCCCCGGAGCCGATCCTGTTCACCCTGGCCAACCCGACCCCGGAGATCGATCCGGAGATCTCCCGTCGTTACGGCGCCGTGGTCGCCACCGGCCGTTCCGATCTGCCGAACCAGATCAACAACGTCCTGGCTTTCCCGGGTATCTTCCACGGTGCCCTGGCCGCCGAGGCCACCGCCATCACCATGGAGATGAAGCTGGCCGCCTCCCGCGCCATCGCCGAGATCGCCGCCGACGAGCTCACCGCCGACTACATCGTCCCCTCCCCGCTGGACCCGCGGGTCGCCCCGGCCGTCAGCGCCGCGGTGCGCGCCGCAGCCACCAGGTAGGACACGCACACACAACAACAGGGACCGGCCCACATCCAGTCAGGATGTGGGCCGGTCCCTGTTGTGGTCCCCTCGATCCCGTTCACTCGCGGGGCATGATCACCCAGGCGATGAGGTAGGCCAGCAACTGCGGGCCCGGCAGCATGATGGAGAAGACGAAGATCAGGCGGACCAGGGTGGAGTTCCAGCCGTAGGTCTCCGCGATACCGCCGAGCACCCCGGCGATCCAGCGGTCACTGCGGGAGCGGTGCAGGCGGCGCTGGGGCCTGGGGACGTGTCCGGTGTCGAAGCTGTGGACGTCGTGGTTCGTCATAGCGAGGGTCCTTCCCGTGTTCGGTTGAACCCCATTGTCCCGCAGGAGGGCAGGCCGGCGCATCAGGATCTTCCCCTATTTCCGCCCTGATGCGGACGCCGGGGATCAGTCGCGCAGGCTACCGGTGAAACCGGGGTGTCCGGGCACGTTGTCCACGGCCAGGACGCCCTCAAAGAATGTCCGCAGGGCCGGGATATCGGCGTGTTCCAGATGGTCGAAGACCAGGCGGCGCACGCTCTCGACGTGGTCCGGGGCGGCCTGCTCCAGGCGGCGCTCCCCCTCCTCGGTGAGCGTGACGACGACCCCGCGGGCGTCGCCCTCACTCTTGTGCTTGGAGACCAGGCCGCGGCGCTCCATGCGGGTGATCTGGTGGGAGGTGCGGGAGCGGTCCCAGTCCAGATTCGCGCACAGATCGCGCAGCCGCATCGACCGCTCCTGCGCCTCGGACAGGGAGACCAGCACGGAGAATTCGGAGGTGGACAGATTACTGCCGACCTGGAGGGTGTCGTCCATCGCCCGTTCAACCTTGCGGGAGGCGGCGAGCATCAGCCGCCAGAGCGACTGCTCCCCCTCATTGAGCCAACGTACCTCTGTAGTCATATGCACTGATGCTAGCCCTCGGCAGGTGATTCAAAAAACTGCATCAGCTCTGCCCACCCCTGTCGCCTCCCAAAAAGAACCGCCCGCTGCCTGCAGGTTCATGCGGAAGGGGTGCATTCACCGCGCCGCTGTTGACACATCATGAGCGTGTAGACCCCCGACTAGGACAACGCCCCGCCGGTCTTGAGTTCCTCGATCCGGTACTCGGTGCGGTCGGTTACGCGGGAATAGCGCTGCGGCACGCAGGTGAGCACCATGACCTGACCTGTCCTGCCCATATCGGAGAACAGCGTGGCCATCAGCTGCAGACGCGAGGGGTCGGTGGAGCCGAGGGCGTCGTCGATGACCACCGGCACCGGTACCGTCCCGTCCGGGCCTTCCCGGGAGACGAGGTTGGCGATGGCGAAGCGCGTGAGAATCGCCAGCTGCTCCCTCGCCCCGCCGGACAGCGACTCCAGCGGCACGGCGGTGTCACCGATGCTGCGCGTCTCAACCTCCAGGTCGTCGGAGAGCGTGAACTCCACATCCGGCCCGAAGACGGTGCGAGCCAGGCGGGTGAGCTGCTCCGCGAAGGGCTGTGCGTATCGACGCCGTGCCTCATCCCGGTGACGGTGCAGCGTCTCCCGCAGCACGCGGGCGGCCACGGCCCGGCGCTCAATGGAGGCCAGCCGGTGAGCGGCGGCCTCCTCCGCGGCGGTGGCCTTCTCCAGCCGTTCAGCGGCGCCGGTGGCCTGCTCGATCCGCCCGGTCAGCTCCGCGAGTTTCCTCTCGGCCTCCGTCACGGTCTTCTCCAGGGATTCCAGGTGCGCCCGGGCGCCCTCCCACACCTTCACGGCCAGGTCCGGGTCCTCTTGCTCCAGGGCGCGCTCCGCCTCGGCGACCCGGGCCGCCGCCTCCTCGCGGATCCGACGCGCGGTATCGATGTCGCGTTCCAGTTCCTCTCCCGGGGCTTCGTCTTCGGCGGTGCGCAGTGCGCGGCGGGCGCGTTCGGCTGCGGCCTGATCCCCCTCGATCTGGGTGCTGAGCCGGGTCAGGGCCGTGGTTGCGTTCCTCTCCCGCCAGGGCGTGAGGGCGGAGTCAAGTCTGGAGACTTCATCGGTGGCCCCGTCGAGGGCCTCGGTGGCGGTCTCGACCGCACGGTCAGCCTGCTCCAGGTCACTACCCTGCGACACGTCGGCCTCGGCCAGTGTCGAGTCCAGACGCGTCAGTTCAGCACGCAGCGTGTCGACCTCCGCCTCCCGGACCAGTGCGTTGCGCTCGCGGGTCAGCGCCGCCCGCTCATCAGCGCTGCGGCGGGCCTTCTCGTGGGCGGCGCGCACTGCCTCCACATCGGCACACTCCAGCTCCTCCAGCAGCTCAGCCAGGTGGGCTTGCGCGGTCGCGACGGCGTCCGTGTCCGTCGTGTCCGCCCCGTGGCCGGCGGAGTAGACGGCCGTGACGGCACCAGCCACCAGCGTCGTACCGTCGGCCAGCTCCACCGGGTGATCCCCGGTCCCGAGCTCGATCTCCCGGCCGCCGACGGTGACGGTGGTGGGCGTGGTCGCGCTCAGGTGGAGCTTGGCGGACGCCGCCTCCCGCAACCGACGCTGCAAGGTGAGTTCCGTGGCGGCCTCCTCCACCTGCTCCAGGTCCTGCTGCTCGATCTGCGGGCCGGCACTCTGCTCGTGCAGGGCCCTGATCCGCGCGTCAAGGTCATCGACGTCGCTGAGCCAGGCGCTCAGCTCGTCACGGCGGGCGACATCAGCGAGCAGCCGGTGACGGGCGTTGGCTTCCTTCACCGCCTGCCGGGCGGTCTCCTCCTGCTGCCTGGCCTGTTCCAGCTGGGCGCTGAGCTCGCTCAACTGGCGCTCCTCCTGCTCGGCCCGCTCCTCCGCCTCGGCGAGCCCGCGGCTGCGTTCGGTCAGCTCCGCTTCCAGTTCAGCCAGCTCCGTGCGCATCTGCTTACGCGCGGTGACAGCCTGTTCGGCCCGGTTCAGGGCCTGTTCGGCCCGGTCGAGCTCCTCGCGCAGACGGGTTGCCTTCTCCCGGCTGTCGGCGGCGCGTTCCGCTTTCTCTCCCAGGTCGGTGACCTCGGTGCGGGCGTCGGGAAGCTGGTTCTTCGCCTCGTCCCGTTCGCGGGTGACGGACTCCACGCGGGTGACGAAGCCCGTGAGCTCGGCAACCTCTGAATTCGCCCCGGCCAGTTCCTCCGCAGCGGCCTCATGGGCGGCGCGGGCGGCCTTGAGTAGCCCTGCCTCCGCGGCCTTGCTGGCGGTGAAGTAGCGGGTGTACTCCTTCTCGACGGCGCTGAGCAGGGCGGAGTCCTCCCCCGTGGAGGCCGTCTCACCCTCTCCTGCCCCGTCGAGGGCGCTGGTGAGGGAAGGGATGCCTGCGGCGGAGATGGTGGCCGCCAGATCACCCTGGCGCAGGAAGAGTGACTGGAGGAGAGTGTCGTCGAGGTGATCGTCCTTGAGCTGTGCCAGCTTCTGCTCCGCCTCCTCACCGGTGTAGTTCTCCCGGTGTGGGGTGGTGATGGCGAGTTCGGCCCTCTTCCCACGGAACCACTGCTTGGTGATGGTGAAGGTCACCGACCCCAGGGTGGCGGTGAGACTGACGGCGGGTGAGACGTCCCGTCCGACCGGAAGCAGGGGGCGGGTCACCTTGTTCCGGGCGCTGTGTTTCTCGTTGAGTACGGCGTGCAGGGCATCGAGGATGGTGGACTTGCCCTGTTCGTTGTCGCCGGAGATGACGATGACGCCGGTGTCGGGCAGGTCCGACAGTTCGAGGTGTTCGATGCCACGGACGTTGTCGATGGTCAGTGAGTGGATGAGCATGCGGGTCAGGCCTCCCTGGTGAGACGGAACATGAGGTTGACGGCGTCACGGGCGCCCGGATCGGTCCCTGCCTGGCCGATGAGTTCCTCCAGGGCGGAGGCGGCGAAGCCGGAGATGTCGAGGTCGGCGAGCTCCTCGGAGCCCGGCTCCAGGTGCAGGTCCATGAGGCGGGTGCGTTCGTAGAGGGCGGCGAAGACGGGCCGGAGCTCGTCGAGCCCCTCCTCCAACCGCCGGGTGGCGCTGATGTCGAGGGTGCCACGCAGGGCGTACTTGATGACGGTGGTGGACTTGGTGGGATAGGCGCGCAGGGCGTCGAGGAACTCGTCGACGTCCTCGATCGAGGAGATCTCCCGGGTCAGTGCCTCGAAGGTCCACTGCCCCACCGCCACCTTCTCCACGGTGACGGAGGCCCCGGTGGCCGAGGATTTCTTCACGGTGACCACCAGCGCGTTGCCGGAGTCGGTCTCGCCGCCCTCGACGCCCTCGGTCAGGTCGTGGAAGTCGGTGGTCTCCGGTGCACCGGAGAACCACACCCGGCGCGAGGAGCCGACCGGGCGGGTGGAGTGGGTGTCACCCAGCGCCAGGTAATCGATGGTGCCCTCGGCCAGACGGTCCTCCACATACGCCAGGTCGATCTGGTCGGGGGTGGTCTCGTTGCTGCGGGACTCGGCCTGGCCGTGGCCGACCGCGATGCGGATGCCGTCGGTGGGGCCCAGCGGTTCCAGTGCCCGGCGCACCAGGTCGGTGGTCGCGTGCCGGGCGGTCAGGGGGGCACCGACGAGCTCGATCCCCTCGGCCACCTCGATCGGGGTGGTGTCGGTGATGGCGTGGATACCCTCGCCCTGTGTGCGGTAGAAGATCGAGTCCGCCACCAGCGGGTCATGGTTGCCCGGCAGCAGGTAGACGGGTACGGGCAGGGAACTCAGCCGTTCCAGTGCCCGGCCGGTCACCCGTTCTGAGAGCGAGTTGTGCTCGAAGACGTCACCGGCGACGACGATGAAGGTGCAGTCGTGGTCGGTGGCGATCTCCCCCAGGCGGTCGATGGCGCGGAGGCGGGCGTCGTCGAAGCGGGCCTGGGCCTCGCCGTCGGTGCCCTCAAGGAACCAGCGGGTCATACCCAGCTGCAGGTCGGAGGTGTGGAGGAAACGCAGGGAGGTCATGTGCTTCAGGTCTATCAGAAAAAGCGGGGAAGTCCGTTCAGCGCGTCAGGTGGTCGTAGATGTCCTCGATATCGGACACCGCACGCAGCTGGTCGATGCTGGTGTAGGACACCGCCCGCATGGCCTTGTGCAGCAGGTCCAGGTCCGAGTCGTCGAGCGCCGGGGAACGGGGCGGGTCAGGCAGATCGGGTAGGTCGCGTCCCTGCCAGAACAGTTCGGCGTCACCCTCCGACTCCCGGTTGAGTACCCGCGCCTGCTCGGCGACCAGCTGCTCCAGTCGCAGCAGATCCAGGCCCCGCAGCTGGAAGATCAGCAACGGGTCGGTGTCGAGGCGGCTGATCAGTTTCTCCACCACCGCCACCGCGTGCTTGCACACCACCGAGGGGTCCGGGCAGTCACAGTGGAAGCGGATATCGTCGGCCTGCTCGGACAGCAGAATGTCGAGCATCCCGTCATCGAGGCTGCCCTGCCTCGCCAGGCGCAGACCGTTGGTCGTGCGCGCCAGCCGCTCACTGACCTCCGCGACATCATCGGTGGAGCGGTAGGGCAGGGTGACCGTCACCGAGAACGGCTCGTTCTGGGATCCGGCCACCCGACCGTCCACCCGACCGTTGGTCACCTCCAGGCTCAGCACGTGGCCGGACATCGCGTACTGCCGTCCCCGGCTGATCCGGCCCTGATCGGTGAGCTCGGCCACCGCCTCCCCCAGCCGCTGTGCGGCGGGCAGCCGCGTCGGCTGACTGCGCTGCGGCTGCGGTGTGTCCGTCACCCGGGCCTTCGCCCCGAAATTCGCGTAGATGACATTATCCTCCTCCGACCGGTGAGCCATCACTTCTCCCTCCCGCGGTAACCCATCAGGTCGGCCAGCTGTTCCGGATCCAGCTCCGTGATCCAGCCCTCGCCCTCGCCCACGACTGCGCCCGCCAGCTCCGTCTTGCCGTCCAGGATGTCCTGGATCGACTCCTCCAGTGTGCCCGCCGTGATCATCTTGTACACATCCACATTCTTGAGCTGTCCGATCCGGAACGCCCGGTCCGTCGCCTGATTCTCCACCGCCGGGTTCCACCAGCGGTCCATGTGCACCACCATGCTCGCCGCCGTCAGGTTCAGACCCGTGCCACCGGCCTTGAGCGAGAGGATCATCGCCCGCGGGCCGTCCTCGTCCTGGAAACGCGTGACCATCCGGTCCCGGCCCGTTTTCGTCACCCCACCGTGCAGGAAGGGGATCTCCTCCCCCAGGCGTTGTGCCAGATACGGCTGCAATAGGTCGCCGAAGGCCTTGTACTGGGTGAAGATCAGCATCTTCTGCCCCGTCTCCACCGCCACATCGACCAGTCGCAGCAGCTCCCGGACCTTGCCCGAGCGGTGCCTGCCCTTGTCCGTGACCGCCGAACCGTCGCCCAGGTAGTGCGCCGGGTGGTTGCAGATCTGCTTGATCCGGGTGATCGTGGCCAACACCAGGCCGCGGCGGGCGATGCCCTCGGTCTGGTTCAGGCGGCGCTGCACATCATCGACGAGCGCCTTGTACAGGGCCGCCTGCTCGGAGGTCATCGTGACGGTGATGATCTGCTCGTTCTTCTCCGGCAGGTCATCGATGATCGAGGGGTCGGTCTTGAGTCGGCGCAGGATGAAGGGGGCGGTGAGTAGGCGCAGCCGTTCGGTCATCTCCTCGTCCTGTTCGCGCTCGATGGCCTTGGCGAAGTGGTTGCGGAAGAAGCTGGCTGAGCCGAGTACCCCGGGGTTGCAGAAGTCGAGGATGGAGCGCATCTCCGAGAGCCGGTTCTCCACCGGGGTGCCGGTCAGGGCGATGCGGTGCCGGCTCGGCAGGGAGCGCACCGCCTTCGAGGAGCGGGTGGTGGAGTTCTTGATCGCCTGTGCCTCATCGAGCACCACCCGGTCCCAGTGGATCTCACCCAGCCCGGCGAAGTCACGGCCGACCACGCCATAACTGGTGAGCACCAGGTCCACCTCCGCGGCGGCCTCGGCGAGGGCCTGTCCACGCAGCCGGTCGGGGCCGTGGTGGACGATCACCCGCATGCCGGGGACGAACTTCTCGACCTCACGCGCCCAGTTGCCCACCACCGACGTCGGCGCCACCACCAGCGTCGGCCCCTCCGCCTGCCCGCGCGCATGTTCGATGGCCAGCATCGCCAGCAGCTGCAGGGTCTTGCCCAGGCCCATGTCGTCGGCCAGCACCGCGCCGAGATTATTGCGTGACATCCAGTACAGCCAGTCCACGCCACGCCGCTGGTAGTCCCGCAGTTCCGCGTGAACGGTGTCGGGGATGTCCATCCGTTCCGGGGCTGCCCGCACCGACCCGCCCAACAGGGCGGTATACCAGGAGGAACCAGTGAACTCGACCGGTTCATCGGCCATGGCCTCCAGTGCGAGCTGCCGCAGCTCAGCGAGGCTGATCTCACCGGTTCCGGCCTCCCGGTTGAACTCCTCCCGGCGCTTCTCGACGTCCGCGACCAGCAGCTCCCAGCCCGGTTCCTCCAGGATGCGCGCGCGTTCCGCCACTGCGGCGGCCTTCTCCAGGTCGGCCCGGCGACGCTTCTGGGAGGAGGCGGCCAGCTCCTCCATATAACCGGTGATTTTGGCCAGCGCAGCGGTGTCGGCCATGACCCATTCACCGCGTAGTCTGATCAGCCCTGACTTGGAGCCGACCAGTTCGGCCATCTCCTCGTCGCTGAGCTCGGTGTCACCGATGGACATCCGCCAGTTGTACTCGACGAGCTGGTCGAGTCCGATGTGTGCGCGGGTCGCGGAACCAGCGGTGTCCCTGATCTCGGAGGTCTCCAGGCGGGCCCTGGTCTCGTAGCTCGACCATGCCTTGGGCAGCATGACGGGGAAGCCCGCCTCCTGCAGCTTCGGCACATCCCGGGAGATGAAGTCCACGATCTCGGAGGTGGACAGGTACACGTCCCAGTCACCGATGCTGTCCGGGTCTTCCTCGTTCACCGGATACGCGGGGCCCGCCCCGCGGTGGGTCGTGGCATCGAGCAGGCCGCTGATCCCGATGGCCCGGTGGTGGGAGGCGCGCAGCCGTTCCACGCTACCGCGGTCCAGCCGTTCCGCGAGCACCGGCCGGGGGCTGTCGGTGCCCGACCGCACCTGGATCCGGACGGGCCAGGTGGTGTCCTCCGGGTCGGCCGCCACACCATCGGCCGGGGGCTGCTCGACGATGAACAGGAGCTGGAGGTCAACCGAGGTGATCGAGTCCTTCCAGGCGTTGAGGCTACTGAGCAGACTGGCCCCGCCCCGGCGCAGCGGCGCGGAGGTCAGCAGCGAGTGGGGGAAGTCGTGCCACGGGTAGGGGCGTGCGGCGTCGGCCAGTTGCCGGGTCTGGGCCACGGTGATCCAGTTGACCAGGACGTCGGCGATGTCATCGCTGAGGCCGCGGTTGTTGACGGTGAGCACCCCGGGGGCTGCGGCGATCATCTCCGCCAGCCAGCCGCGCTCCCCCAGCCCCGAGGCCAGCTGCCACTGCGGCCACCACCGGTTGTCCTCGTAGGCGAGCTTGAGGGTGACCCGGCCGGCCCGCACGAAGCGGGTCAGCCCCAGGTAGAGACGAATCAGCCACAGCAGGTCCGGGGCGATGGTCGCCCGCTGGGCAGCGGTGGCGGCCGGGCCGGGGCCGTCGAGGAAAGCCAATTGGGCGAGTTTCTCCACCGCCTGCTCCGGGGCGAAGGCGGCGGTGGGGATCTCCAGTCGGACCGGCCGGCCCTTGGGCGTGCGCATCCGGACGCTGAGGCGACGGCGGAAGAAGCGGTCGTCGAGAAGCGCCGCCACCCCGGGTGGGAACGTGCCCTCCGGGACCGCGGAGGGCACCACGATGCGGTGGCCCTCCACCTGTTCGATCCACAGGTGGAGTCCGGATTCCGGCATCCACAGACCGTGCAGGAGGAAAGAAGGCATAAGGTCAGTTCTACCACCCGGGGTGCGCGCCTCCCTCTCCCCCTCGGTGGTGGAGAGATTTCCACCCCCACCGCCCGACCCCCCGGGTTGGTGTGGTCGGGGTCGGAAAGCCGGGCGGGAAGATATTGTTGTGATTCTGTTATATTACCAGCTTTCCCGCAGGTTCCCGGCGGACTCTCACCAGACTTCCGTGCCCCGGAGCAGGTGATTCGATGTGGGCGGGCGCGCGCGAGAGGTTAGCCTCGACAGCCGTCCCGTACCGTGGCGGAACCGTTTAGGGGAACCTCCCTGTGATGCGCACGACACGATCGCGTCCGTCCATGACAGCATTACCGCTGTCCATCTACGCGACGTGCCCGCCAACCACGTCCGATCCTGAAGGAGGAACCGGTGTCAGAGACCACCTGGTTCATCATCGCCATCATCATTTATATGGGTGCGATGCTGGCCATCGGCTACTGGAGCTACAGAAAGACCACCAAATACGACGACTACGTGCTGGCCGGCCGTGGCCTGCACCCCTTCGTCGCCGCGATGTCCGCGGGTGCATCCGATATGTCCGGTTGGCTGCTCATGGGCCTGCCCGGTGCCCTGTTCGTCACCGGAATGTCCGAGCTGTGGATCGCCGTGGGTCTGCTCGTCGGCGCGTGGGCGAACTGGAAGTTCGTCGCCCCCCGACTGCGCTCCTACACGGAGATCGCGAACAACTCGATCACGCTGCCCAGCTTCTTCGAGAACCGGCTGCGCGACAAATCACGGGCACTGCGGATCATCTCCGCGGTCATCATCATTCTGTTCTTCACCTTCTACGTCTCCTCGGGCATGGTCTCCGGCGGCCGCTACTTCGAGGCCACCTTCGGTGGTGACTACCTCACCGGCATGCTCATCGTCGCGGCCGTCACCGTCGCCTACACCTTCGTCGGCGGCTTCCTGGCGGTGTCCTACACCGACGTGGTGCAGGGCACCATCATGTTCGCCTCACTGATCATCGTGCCGGTCATGGCCCTGATCGCCCTGGATAACCCGAGCGACATCTTCAGCTGGGCCACGGAGAACGATTACGGCCCCTACGTGGAGGGCATCGGTAACCCGACCTACTTCAGCATGATTGCGGGAGTGTCCGCGGCCGCCATCATCGGCAACCTGGCGTGGGGCCTGGGCTACTTCGGTCAGCCGCACATCGTGGTGCGCTTCATGGCGCTGCGCAATCCCGCCGAGGCCAAGCAGGGCCGTTTCTACGGCATCACCTGGATGTTCATCTGCATCCTGGGTGCGACCGCCACCGCCGTGATCGGCACCGTCTTCTTCTCCCAGACCCCGGACGTCTCCGTCACCGATCAGTCGGCCTTCGAGACGATCTTCCTGGACATGGGCCGTCTCCTGTTCCACCCGCTGATCGCCGGCCTGGTGCTCACCGCCGTCCTGGCGGCCATCATGTCCACCATGTCCTCCCAGCTGCTGGTGGTCTCCTCCTCGCTGATCGAGGACATCTACAAGATCGTCGCCAAGCGACTCCCGGGTGAGCAGGTGCTGATCAACCTCTCCCGGGCCGCGGTGGTGGCCATCGCCATCATCGCCGGCGCCCTGTCGGTCACCCCCTCCGACACCATCCTGGGGCTGGTCGGCTTCGCCTGGGCAGGTTTCGGCTCCGCCTTCGGCCCGCTCATGCTCGCCTCCCTGTACTGGAAGCGTCTCAACTCCGCCGGCGCCCTGGCAGGCATGATCACCGGTGCGGTGGTCTCCTTCGCCTGGGGCATGTCCCCGGGCGCGGACCTGATCTACGAGATGGTCCCGGGCTTCATCCTGGCTTCCCTGGCACTGGTCCTGGTGACGCTGGCCACCAGCCGCCCGGAGAAGGCCATCGAAGAAGAGTTCGACCTCGCCAACGAGGTCGCCCGGGTCTCCGCCGAGAACCCGAAGATGAACGTCGAGGAGGTCGCCGCCAAGGTCACCGGCGACCGGGTCGACACCCCGGCGCCCAAGCCCGCCGAATAAGCGGAACCGTGAAGGTCTCACACCCGGTCAAAGGAGGGTGTGAGACCTTTTCGCATCTATCTCGGCCTCCTGCTGTGCGCGACGATCCTGCTGGCGCTTCTCGACGTCACCCCGCACCTGCGCCCGCGGGAGCAGGACGGCCTGCCCACCCTCACTGCGTTGCTTGCCGACGTCGAGCCGCTCGCGCAGCGCAGCCGGGTGCTGGGCTACCAACGCTCGGACTTCGGCTCCGGCTGGGCGGCCGCCGGGGCCTGCACCGTCCGCGAGGAGGTCATCGCCACACAGCTGGCGGAAGTGGCGGAGGTGGCGGACCCCTGTGAGATCACGGACGCACGGGGCACGGACCCGTACACGGGAGGACCGTTGCTGATCGAACCGGGTTCACCGCCCGTGGAGGTCGATCACATCCTGCCGCTGTCAGCGGCCTGGGATCTCGGCGCGCACGCCTGGGATCTGCCGGCCCGGGTGGCCTTCGCCAACGATCCGCTGAACCTGGTCGCCACCTCGCAGGCGGCCAACCGGGAGAAGTCGGATCACCTGGCCGCGGCGTGGCTGCCCGCCGATCCCGCCGCCCACTGCTGGTACGCCCGGCGGCTCGCCCTGGTCGCCGGGCGGTACACGCTGCCCCTGCCGGAGGAGGACCTGCAGGCCATGCGGAAGGCGTGCCGGTGGTCGGGTTAGGGTGACGGGGAAGAGAAATCACCTGCTGAAAGGCCTGTTTCCCCTCATGACCACCATCCTGATCATCCTGCACGTACTGGCCGCGGTGCTGTTCATCGGCCCCGCCACGGTCGCGGTGTCCACCTTCCCCGCCCGGGCGGTCCAGGCCCGGGACGGGGAGGCCGGTGCCGCCGACACGGCACGGACGATGTACAACATCACCACCACCTACGGCATGCTCTCCATCCTGGTTCCGCTGTTGGGTGTGGCAATCATGTTCACCGACTCCGCCTACTGGACCATGGGCCGCTTCCACGCCGCCATCGCCCTGGCGGTCATCGCCTGGCTGGTGTTGCTGGTGGGCATCCTGCCCCGGCAGCGGAAGATGATGGGCGCACTGGGCCTGCTGGAGGAGGATGAGTTCGATCCGGCCAAGGACGTCGTCGCGGACTGGGAGAAAGCCAAGAGCCTGCTGACGGCCCTGGCAGGCGTCTTCGCGCTGCTGTGGGTGATCATGCTGGTCCTGATGTACCTGAACTTCTGATGTTCACGGCGTGTGCCGCCGAGTCGCCACCGGCCACCGCCTGAAGCAGGAATGACCAGGGCCCGTTGCCGAAGCAACGGGCCCTGGTCATGTCATCTGATGAAACTAGTCGCGCCAGCCGCCACGGCGCTCGCCACGACCACCGCGGTCGTCGCGGTCACGGCCACCACGGAAGCCACCGCCACCACG
>CAZTIZ010000043.1:0-2898 GCA_964613845.1 uncultured Corynebacterium sp. | reverse complement strand
CGCCACGACCACCGCGGTCGTCGCGGTCACGGCCACCACGGAAGCCACCGCCACCGCCACCACGACGCTCACCGCGCGGGGGGTGCTCGGCACCGGCGTCACGCTCGATGTTGATGAGCTGACCGGAGATGCGGGTGTCGGAGAGCTTGCCCAGCACGCTGGAGGACATGTCCTTCGGCAGCTCGACCAGGGTGTGGTCGGCGGCGATGGTGATGCGGCCGAAGTCCTTGGAGGACAGGCCACCCTCGTTCGCCAGGGCACCGACGATGGCGCCCGGGCGGACCTGCTGGCGCTTGCCGACGGCCAGACGGTAGGTCACGAAGTCACCGTCACGGCTGGAACGGGGACCGCGCTCGCGGCGCTCGCCCCGACCGCCACGGTCATCGCGCTCGAAACGCTCGCGGCGCTTCTCCGGCGGCAGCTCCTTCATGAGGAAGTCCTCGCCGGCCTGTGCCTGCGTGGCCAGGGCTGCGGCGATGTCTTCGAGGGGCACGTCGTGCTCCTCGGAGTACGCCTTGACCTGGCTGCGGAAGACGTCGAGCTGCTTGGACTCCAGCGACTTGGTGATCGAGTCGGCGAACTTGTCCTTGCGTGCCTCGTTGACGTCATCGACCGAGGGGAGCTCCATCTCGATCAGCGGTGCGTTGGTGGCGCGCTCGATGGAACGCAGCATACGACGCTCACGCGGGGTGACGAAGAGGATCGCCTCACCGCTACGGCCGGCACGGCCGGTGCGGCCGATGCGGTGGACGTAGGACTCGGTGTCGTGCGGGATGTCGTAGTTCAGCACGTGGCTGATGCGCTCGACGTCCAGACCACGGGCGGCGACATCGGTGGCCACCAGGATGTCCAGGCGGCCGCTCTTGAGCTGGTCGACGGTGCGCTCACGCTGGTTCTGCGCGATGTCACCGTTGATGGCTGCGGAGGAGAATCCGCGGGCACGCAGCTTCTCGGCGAGCTCCTCGGTCTCGTGCTTGGTGCGCACGAAGACGATCATCGCCTCGAACTCGGTGACCTCGAGGATGCGGGTGATCGCGTCCAACTTGTTGCGGTGCGCGACCGAGAGGAAGCGCTGCGTGATGTTGGTGTTGGTGCGGGTCTCCGACTTGACGGTGACCTCACGCGGATCGTTGAGGTACTGCTTGGAGATCCGGCGGATGCCGTTGGGCATGGTGGCGGAGAAGAGGGCGACCTGCTTGTCGTCCGGGGTGTCGGCGAGGATGCGCTCGACGTCCTCCTGGAAGCCCATGTTGAGCATCTCGTCGGCCTCGTCGAGGACGAGGAAGCGCAGACGGGAGATGTCCAGGGAGCCCTTCTCCAGGTGGTCGATGACACGACCCGGGGTACCCACCACGATGTGGGCACCGCGGCGCAGGCCGGACAGCTGGATGCCGTAGGCCTGGCCACCGTAGATCGGCAGCACCTGAATGCCACGGTCCACGTGGTCGGCGAAGGACTGGAAGGAGTCGGCCACCTGCAGGGCCAGTTCACGGGTGGGCGCGAGGACCAGCGCCTGCGGGGAGCGCTCCTTGGTATCGATACGCGCGAGGATCGGCAGCGCGAAGGCCGCCGTCTTTCCGGTACCGGTCTGGGCGAGGCCCACGACATCGCGGCCATCCATCAGGAGCGGAATGGTCTGCTCCTGGATGGGGGAAGGGCTCTCGAAGCCGACCTTGCGGACGGCGTCGAGGACCTTCGAGGGAAGTCCGAGGCCGTCAAAACCGGGGGTGCTGGTCTCGGCGTCAGTTTCAGTGTCCGGGTTCTTGTCAGACCCGGAGCCGGCAGCCTCAGAAGTGTTCGCGTCCCCGGTGACCTTGTCCGCCTGCGCCGCTGCATCGATATTCTCGATGGTCAGTGGTTCGGTGGAGGCGGTTGCAGCTTGCGCTGCGTCACCCTGCGAAGTTTCCTGAGATTCCGACAGATTCAAGTCATCCGGCTCGTTAGCGCCGCCGGTAGCGTCATCGGTAATGCTCATTGCACTGCAACGATACGTGATCGTCTCCGGAAAAGCCACTATGGGGCCAGTTCAGATTCACCGGGTGGAAAAGTCATGGTGGTTCACCCTTTCCTCCCCGGACAGCAACGGCAGACCCACCACCCGCCGGATACTCCCGTGACCGCAAAACGGGTGCCGCGAGGCCGGGACTTCACTACCCTGCGGCCCATGAGCCTTTCCGACACGATCTTCCCTGATTCCCTCTCCCCCGCCTGGGTCGGCCGTGAGGACGGCCCCAGCCCCCAGCATTCCCTGTGGTTCACCACGATCACCCCGCTACCCGAGCCCTCGGCCGCCGATCCGGGCGCTGCGCTGCTGGGTTTCGCCTCCGATGAAGGCGTGCGCCGCAACCACGGTCGTCCCGGCGCAGTCGAGGGCCCCGATGCGATCCGCGAGATGCTGGGCTGGCTGGCCGTCCACGATGAGCACCACCGCTATGACGCGGGCACGGTGCATGTCGACGACCGCGACCTGGAGGGCGCGCAGGACCGGCTCGCCGGGGCGGTGTCCCGGCTCATCGAGGCAGGCCACCTGCCGGTGGTGCTCGGCGGCGGGCACGAGCTGGGCATCGGCTCCCATCGCGGGCTGCGGCACGCACTGGGTGATCAGCGGGCCCCGGCGATCGTGAACCTGGATGCGCACCTGGACCTGCGGGAGATGGCGCAGGCGACCTCGGGCACCCCGTTCCGGCAGGCCGCCGAGGAGTTCGGGGAGGATTTCCCCTACACGGTGCTGGGGGTGTCGATGGCCGACAACACCCGCTTCCTCTTCGAGTCCGCCGCGGAACTGGGCGCGCGTTATGCCACCGATGACGAGCTGACGGCGATGTCGCCCGCCGAGGCCGCCGACCTGGCCCTGCACACGGTCGCCGACCGCGAGGCGATCCACCTGAGCATCGACCT
>CAZTIZ010000042.1:0-17820 GCA_964613845.1 uncultured Corynebacterium sp. | reverse complement strand
CTAGATGCAACCGGTGAGGAGCGCACCGGCGTAGGAAGTGAGGACGACGGCACTGACCACGCCCAGAATGATGAGTTGGGCGGAGGCCGCTACGGCCGGAAGGTATCCCTGCTTGCTGGTCTCGGGGCGGACCAGGTGTGGAATGCGGTCGGGGCCGGCCGCCAGCAGCGGACCAGTGGCCGGGAGGGCCCCTCCCACCGGTACCGTGGGTTCGCTGAGGATAAGCAGGGCGCGGACCAGGGCCGGGGTGCCCGCCCGCTGGCAGGCCTGGTCATCGGCGGCGATTTCCAGATACGACGGCAGGGCCGCTGCCGCCTCCCTGATGAAGGGCACCCAGCGCAGATGGGTGGCGATGCTGGCCACCAGGTCGGAGACCACGTGGTGGTGCTGCCGAAGATGGGCGTCTTCGTGGGCGAGGACCGCTGCCAGTTCATTCGGGTCCAACCGCTTGATCGCCCCCGTGGACAGGGCGATGCCGCCATGGCGGGAGGGGAAGGCCAGTGCCCAGGGGCGGTCGTCGGTGACCAGCGATACCTCGTGCCCCTGCAGGATTTTTCGGCTCGCGCCGTCGAGCACCAGGGTCGCCGTCTGTCGGGAGCAACGTATTCGGCTCCGGTATTCCGCAGCGACGCTGAGGGTGGCGACGGTCCCGGCCAGCACGGGCACAGCAATGAGCACCACGGAGGGAATCCGCGTGTCGAAGGCAGTGGCCGTGAACGGGTTGGCTGACGCCAGGCACTGCTGGCATACGTCCGCCATTCCGCCGGGCAGGATCGCTGTCCCGGACGCCACCCAGGCCAGAACCAGGCCCAAGGACAACAACGCCGTGGGCCAGATGAGGATGCCGCCGGCCACCAGGGCAATCGCCACACGTGGCACCCGCACCAGGGCCGGGGCGGCCTTCCGGAGAAAGGCGGGCCCGAGCAACCCCACGGCGAGCAGCAGCACGACCACGAAGGCAGCCCACAGGATCGGGGCCGAGGTCATGGATTACCGTCCTGGGCCTGCAGATATTCCAGCAGCAGTGCGCGGTCATCGTCTCCGATGCTGTCGACGAAGTGGAGGATCGATGCGGTCCGGTTCCGGCTGACCTCCAGTGCCTGGTCGATGACCCCGGCGGTGTATTCCTCCCTGCTCATCGTGACGAGATGTCTGGCCGAGCGTCCGTCCTTGACGACGGTGACCATTCCCTTCCTGCCTAAGTGCCGTAAGACCGTGGCAATCGTCGTATAGGCCGGCTCCGAGGGAAGATGGTTGATCACCTCCCGGACTGTCAGCTGCCCGTGAGTCCACAGGATGTGTATCACCTGCTCCTCCAGCGGCCCCAGTGTCGGAACACCCCGTTCAGTATCCATCAGTCGACTCCTTCTGCCGGTCAGGCACCGGACACGATACCTGCCCCCGAAGCCGCCAGACGAGGGCGATGCCGGTGAGTACCAGGCCGACTAGTGCGAGGTAGGGCTGGGCGGGGGCAAACCAGGTCATCGCCCCGGAATAGCCGAGGGCCAAGAGCACGAGTTTATTACAGACCGGACAGCCGACGGCGAACCAGGCGAGTGCCCCTCCGGCCAGTCCCAGACGACTGGACCGCTGCGCGCCCCGGTCCTGTCCCTGAAGGTCATCCGGTTCACCAGTGGTGACGTAGGTGGCGATGAGCATGCCGGACAGCCCGGAGGTCACCAGCCAGACGGGATAGTTCCACCACACCGTGGGGATTTCCCGGCCAAACCACGGGTTCGGTATGAGTACACTGGGCACGCCGATGAGGAGCGCAACGGCCACCGCAGCACCGAGCGCGATGAGCACGTGGCGGGGAGTCCACCAGGACAATGCGGTGAGCATGTCCCGACGTCCCGGTGTGGGCCGTTCGAGGACTGGAGCTGTCGATTTCGTCATGTCCCTCAGCCTGCCACAGGTCGACTATGGAGGATAGTCGACTATGCGAAGTAGTCGACTATGTGCCATAGTCGATCTAGTTTCATCACAGAGCTGCCCCCGCCGAGGGGCGTGGAGGGAATATTCCATGGCCGAAGGGTTTGATAGCGGCACATCCCGCACCAGCAGGTGGCTGGTTCCGACGATCGTCATCGCTATCGCAATCGCGCTGATCGGCGCGGTGGTGGTCACGAATCGCGATAGTGGCAGTGCCCCGGGGGGCGGAGAGACCGTAGCGGGAGCACAGATGGGGCCGGGCGCTCCTTCCCAAGGATCGGCACCGGACCCCGCGGAACCAGATTTCACCGTCGTGGAGACCAGGGATGAGGCCGATCCCCTGGCCGTGGGACCGGTGGACGCGCCGGTGGGATTAGTGGTCTTCTCTGACTACCAGTGCCCTTTCTGCGCCCGCTGGAGCGAGGAGACCCTGCCGGTGATGATGGAGTATGTGGAAGCCGGGGATCTGCGCATTGAATGGCGGGATCTGAACCTGTTCGGGCCTGCCTCGGAACGCGCCTCCCGCGCCGCCTATGCTGCAGCGCTACAGGGTGAGGATGCCTACCTGGCCTATCACCATGCCCTGTTCGACAACGGTGAAAGCCGGTCAGAGAAAGAACTCGGCGACGACGCGCTGATCGCGCTGGCCGAGGACATCAGTCTCGATACCCAGAAATTCACCACCGACTTCACCTCCCCGGAGACCGCTGAAGTAGTGGCCGGTAACGCGCAGTTGGCCATCGATCTCGGCGCCTACTCCACCCCGGCATTCATCGTGGGTGGTCAGCCGATCATGGGGGCACAGCCGACCGAGGTGTTCCGGGACGCGGTTGACCTGGCTCTCGCGGACAAGGGGTAAACCGATGGACATCGGACTGGTGAGTGCCTTTCTCGGCGGCGTCCTCGCCCTGCTGAGCCCGTGCGCCGCACTGCTCCTGCCCGCCTTCTTCGCCTCCTCCGTAGGGTCCGGTCCACGGCTCCTGCTTCACGGTGGTGTCTTCTACGCCGGCCTCCTGGTCCTGCTCGTCCCCCTGGGACTGGGGGCCGGAGTGCTCGGAGAGATATTCGTCACCCAACGCCAGACCATCATCGTGGTCTCCTCACTCGTGCTGATCCTGCTGGGCAGCATGCAGGTCTTCGGCCGCGGCTTCGATACCTCCCGGCTCCTCCCCGGCCAATCCACCCTGCAGTCCCGGGCAGCGGTCTCGGCTGGCCTGGGAAAGAGCTTCATTCTGGGCATGACGAGCAGCGTCGCCGGTTTCTGTGCCGGCCCGATCCTGGGGGCGGTGCTCACCCTGGCGGCTACCAGCGGCAACGCCCTCTCTTCCGCCTTGATCTTAAGCACCTATGGGGCTGGAATGGTCCTGCCCCTGATCGTGATCGCCGCGGTATGGACACGGATCGGACACCGTGGGCAGCGCATGCTGCGCGGCCGGGAGTTCAGCTTCCTCGGACGGGGGTGGCACACCACCTCTGTCCTCACCGGCGGATTGATCATCGTGGTCGGCATCATCTTCTGGACCACCAACGGCCTGGTCGGCGTGCCTGCCCTGGTTCCCCCCGAGACACAGGCGTGGCTACAGCAGACGACCTCACTGTTCGGCAACCCGGTCATTGACATCGTGGTCATCATCCTGGCGGCAGCCATGTTCCTCCTCCTGTGGAACCGGCGTCAGCGGCAACGGGATAAAACTCAAAAACTCCCGGAAAGCGGCTGGACAATCGCCCCTTCCCCGAGGTGATGGGCCCCGCGGTGCGCCACGACCCGTCATGTCCCCACCCTGACAGAGGAGACCTCACCCCATGACCATTGATGTGCTGGCGCAGGCGGGGATCGGGCAGCAGTTCGCCGACGTCGCCGCGAGCGGTCCGCTGCTGCTGGGTATCCTGGCCGCCGCAGCCGCCGGTCTGGTGTCCTTCGCCTCCCCGTGTGTCATCCCCCTCGTTCCCGGCTATATGTCCTACCTGGCCGGCATCGTCGGCGCCGACGTGCAGTACGACCGGGAGGGCCCGCGGGTCATCCGTCGGCAGTGGGCCGTGGCCGGGGCGGCCGTCCTGTTCATCCTCGGATTCACCGTCATCTTCGTGCTCGCCACCGTCACCGCATTCGGGGCGATCAGCATGCTCACCCTCAACGCAGAGACCCTCATGCGCATCGGTGGTGTGGTCACCATCATGATGGGGCTGGTGTTCATGGGGGCGGTGCCCGCCCTGCAGCGCGACACCCGCATGAACCCGAGGAAGTGGACCACCTGGCTGGGCGCACCGCTGCTCGGCGGGGTGTTCGCCCTGGGCTGGACGCCGTGCCTGGGGCCGACGTTGGCGGCGATCATCTCCGTGTCCGTCGGCACGGAGGGGGTGACGGCGGCCCGTGGGGTCATCCTCATCGTCGGCTACTGCCTGGGACTGGGAATGCCGTTCCTGCTGCTTGCCCTCGGCTCCGCGCGGGCGATGCGCACCGTTGACTGGCTGCGACGTCATTCCCGGAAGATCCAGGTCACCGGTGGCGCACTGATGGTCCTCGTCGGCATCGCCCTGCTCAGTGGCGCCTGGTCCCACTTCATTAACTGGGTACGACAATGGACCGTGGAGTACGGCGCAACCCTGATCTAACCCTCACCCCACCGGAGCACTGATCCCATGGCCACTAACGGCGTGCCCTGATCTCCTCGATCAGCTGCGGCACGACGTCGAAGAGGTCACCCAGGACACCGAGGTCTGCTATCTGGAAGATCGGGGCATCCTCGTCATTATTGATCACGACGACCTTTTTGGCGGTCTGCATGCCCGAGGTGTGCTGGATCGCACCCGAGACACCCAGGCCGATGTAGAGGTCAGGAGAGACGGTCACACCGGTCTGGCCGATCTGGTAGGCACCGTCGTAGTACTCCAGGTCGACGGCGTCGCGGGTGACACCCACCGCGCCCCCGAGGGCGTCGGCGAGTTGCTCTACCAGCTCCATGCCCTCCGCCGAACCCACGCCACGGCCAGCGGCCACGACGACCTTCGCCTGGGTCAGGTCCGGGCGGTCGCCGCGCACGGCCGGGGTGAAGTCGATGACGGTGGCGTCCTTGGCGGTGGCGCCGGGCAGGGCCAGGGCGGTGACGTTGCCCGCGGCGGCGGCCGGCTCGGCGTCGACCACGCCCGGGCGCAGCGTGTAGATCGGGCTGGCGCCACCCACGGCGGCCGAGATCTGGATGGTGTCGCCGAACACGGACTGGGCGGCGGTGCGGTCGGCGTTGATGCCGACGACGTCGATGAGCACGCCGGAGGCCAGACGGGTCGCCAGGCGGCCGGCGATCTCGTTGCCGGAGGGCCCGGCGGCGAGCACGAGCGGGCCCGGGTTCGCCGCAGCGAGGATGGACAGGGCGTCAGTCTGCGGCAGCACCAGGCGCGAGGCGTTGGCCTCGTCCTCCGCGGCGACGATGGTGGCGGCGCCGGCCTCGGCCAGCTGCGGGGCGAGGGTCTCGGTGGTGCCCGGGGCACCCACGACGACGGCGGTGACCTCGCCCAGCGGGCGGGCGGCGGTGATCAGTTCAGCGGTGACCGGGGCGAGCTCGTTTCCGACGTGCTCGACCAGGACGTAGACGGTGGACATGCTGGTACTCCTTGGGTGGTGCGGTCGAGGACGGACTAGAGGAACTTCTCGGTGGCGAGGAAGTCGGTGACCCGGGCGACCGCCCCGTCGCCCCGGACGACCTCACCGGCGGTACGGGCCGGACGCTCGGACGCGGCGGTCACGGCGGTTGCCGCGTACCCCAGCCCGACCTGGCCCTCGGCCACGCCGACGGCGGCGATGTCGAGGGTGGTGATCTCGTGCTTCTTCGCGGCCATGAGCCCCTTGAAGTTGGGGAAGCGCGGCTTGTCGGCCTTGTCGGTGACCGACAGGATCGCCGGCAGCGGGGCCTGCAGCTCGAAGATGCCCTCCACGGTCTCCCGCACGGCGCTGAGCTGCCCATCGGACAGGGCGGCGGAACGCACGCTGGTCAGGGCCGGGATTTGGCGGTACTCGGCGAGCACACCCGGCAGGGCACCCATCGCACCGTCGGAGGAGGCGTTGCCCGCGACGATCAGGGCGACATCCCCGATGGTGTTGATAGCGCTGTTCAGCGCCCAGGCGGTGCCCAGCAGATCAGAGCCGGCCAGGGCGTCGTCGACCAGGTGCACGGCATCGTCGGCACCCATCGCCAGGGCCTTGCGCAGGGCCTCCTCGGCACCGGCGGGCCCCATGGTCAGGGCCACGACGCGGTAGCCGGCGTCGGAATTATCATCACGCAGTCGCAGGGCCTGCTCCATCGCGTACTCGTTGATCTCATCGAGGACGGAGTCGACGTTGGTGCGGTCCAGGGTGTGATCCGTCTCCAGCTCCTTGGCGGACCAGGTGTCCGGGACGTTCTTGACTAGCGCGACGATGGTGGGCATCGGCTTCTCCCCTTTCGGCGGGTGATCTTCATCGGTTGTCGGCGTGACTTTTCAAAGAGCCTAGTCTAGGCAACCCCTCCTCAAGTGAGGCAATCCTCACTTACCGCTGGTGCGCGGGCCACAGATCAGCGCCACACCCTGGGTGCCGATCCGGGTGCACACCACCGTCATCGGCTGCTTCCCCTTGAGTTTCAGCTTTTTCCGCAGGCCATCAGGGTCGACGTCGACGCCTCGGACGAGAATCTCCAGGCTCCCCGCCCCGTGCGCGACCAGCGCCGACCTCAGCTTCTTCAGCGGCACCTGCTCGATGAATCCAAATCCCGTCCGACCCTCCGGGATCCGGTCACCGGTGAGATAGGCGATCCGCTCATCCAGCATCCACAGCCCCTCCCGGACCGCATAGTGTCGGACCAGTCCGGCGCGTACCACCGCCCCGTCGGGGTCGATGATGAAGCGTCCCGGCGCGGCCGCGCCCACGTCGTCGTCCGCGGCGTCGGTGATGCGGTCGATTTCCCCGTGGGTGATCATCACTGCCTCGCGCTTCTCGACGCCCGCCAGTCCCGGCGTGTACAGGCAGGCTTCCTTCACCGCGCCGTCGACGCTGGCGAGGCTGACCAGGCCCTCCCAGTCGGAGAAGTCGAGTCCGGGGGCGCACTTGACGGCCAGCTCGGTGCCCTGCCAGGCGGTGATCAGGTCGGGCAGGGGTGGCAGCAGCTGGTCGGGGTGGGTGATGCGGCGGCCACCGGCGCGGCGGGCGGGGTCGGCGATGACCGCGTCCGCGTTCCGGCTGACGGGGGTGAGGGCGTCGGCGCGCGCCAGCCAGGCTCGGGGGCCGAGGTTGTGGCGGGCCATGGCAAGGCGGGGGGCGTCGAGGTCGGAGCCGAGGTAGCGCAGGCCGGCGGCGGTGATCGCGGTGCCCTCGGTGCCGATGGAACAGGTCACGTCGTGGATGAGGGAGTCCGGGCCGAGGTGGTCGCGGAGCCGGGTGGCGCGGACGTCGGCGACGGCGGCGGGGGTGGCCTGCTGGGCTGCGTCGTGGTCGCTGAGCCAGGTGGTGGGGAACTTTCCGGCGGCGGATCTGCGGGCCCGGGTGAGTTCGGTGACGGCGCGGCCGTGGTCGCCGAAGCGCCCGCGTAGGGCGGCGGTGTCGGCCAGGAGGGTGGAGCGGGTCAGGGGGAGGTCAGCGGTGGCGTCGGCGATCTCGTCACCGTGGGAGGCGAGGAATCCGACTTCGTCGAGGGTGAAGGCCATGCCAGCGACTTTAGATGCGGTCGATGGGGCGGTAGGTGAAGTAGTCCCGGTAGCGAGGCTCGTTGATCGGGTCGCCGATCACGGGTGTCAGATCTACGGCCTCGGCGGCGGCCATGGCCTGCCTGACGGTCCCGGCCTCGGCGAGGAGGGTCAGTTGCGCCCAGGTGGGGATGGCCAGGCGGACCAGGCCGTGACGCCAGCCCTCCAGCAGGAGGCGGGGGGAGAACCAGCCGGCGTCATCCGCTTCGCTGGTGTCGCCGTCGGGGTCCTGGCCGCGCGGGGCCACGGCGATGAAGGAGACCGTGTCGAACCAGCGGCGTTTATCGGAGCCGCCGACCCAGCGGGCCCAGGGGCGCAGCAGGTCGGAGCGGACCAGCAGGTTGTTTCTGGTCAGCATCTCCTTGAGGGAGATGTGGTGGGAGATCAGGTCAAGGCGGTCCTGGTGGTAGGGGGAGGCGTCGTCGATGTCCTCGCCGTTCTCGTGCACAGCCAGCAGGGTGCCGGTCTCCTCGAACAGTTCCCGCACCGCGGCGAAGACCAGGGCGTGGGTGGTGGGCAATCTGAGATCGAGCCGGTCACTGAGCTGTTTGAGGGGTGGTCCGGTCCACAGTGCCTCGGATTCCCAGGCATCCGGTAGATCCCGGTTGTCCACTCCCCCGCCCGGGAAGACCGTCACCCCCGGGTAGTTACGCATTGTGGCGACCCGTTCCTGTGCCCAGACCTCGATCCCGTCCTCCCCGTTCCGGACAAGCAGGACGGTGGCGGCGAGCCGGGCGTTGTCCAGACCGGTGGGTGCGGCACCGAATTCCATCAACCGCCACCTCCTCCGCCGCTGTCCGTCATGATCCGCTCCCTGAACATTCTATGCAACGGGAAGCGGTTTGGGGGCGGAGCCCGGCCGACCCCCGGTCCGGACTCAGGCCCGGTGTACTCCACCGTTGCTCGTGCGGCGGGCGAAGTACCGCTCACCGATGCGGTCGACCTGGATCGGCTGGCGGAAGGCCCGGGAGAGGTTCTCACTGGTCAGCACGGTGTTGATGAGGCCCTGGGCAACGACCTCACCCTCGTCGAGGAGCATGGCGTGGGTGAAGCCGTGGGGGATTTCCTCGACATGGTGGGTGATCATGACGATGGCCGGGGCATCAGCATCCATGGCCAGGCCCCCCAGGTAGCCCACCAGATCCTCTCGCCCGCCCAGGTCCATGCCTGCCCCCGGCTCATCGAGGATGAGCAGCTCCGGGTTGGTCATCAGGGCGCGGGCAACGAGCACGCGTTTGCGTTCACCCTCCGACAGCGTGCCCCACTCGCGATCCATCAGGTGGTAGGCGCCGACCTGCTCCAGGATCTCGTAGGCCTGGGCGAAGTCCATCTCCTCGTACTCCTCACGCCACCTGCCCAGTACCGCGTATCCCGCGGAAATGACCAGGTCACCGACCTTCTCACGCGAGGGGATGCGGTTGGCCAGGGCGGCGGAGGAGATCCCGATCATCGCGCGCAGGTCACGCATGTCGGTTTTGCCGAGCTGCTCCCCCATCACCCGGGCCTCCCCCGAGGAGGGGAACTCCTCGGCGGCGGCCATGCGGATCAGGGTGGTCTTGCCGGCACCGTTGGGGCCGATGATCACCCACCGCTCATCCAGCTCCACCTGCCATGTCACCGGGCCCACCAGGGTCCGGCCATCGCGTTTGAAGGTCACGTCTCGGAAATCGACCAGCAGGTCCTCATTGATGTCAGTCACAACCCCCATTGTGGCGGATTCTTCAGCTCCCCTGTGGAACTGACACAGCTCCGCTAGGCTGCATGACGAACGGGGGCAGCCCCGCCGCGCCGCGCACCATGCTGAGCTGCAGCGCACGGGGGTATCTCGCCCCAGCCCCGATAACCCACGATCAGACTGTGAAGGTGAACCAGGAATGACAGGTCGACTCGGAATTGACGACGTCCGTCCCCAGATCTCCGGGCGTATCCACCCCGCGAAGGCCGTCGTCGGTGAGGTCGTCCCCGTCACCGCCCTGGTGTGGCGCGAAGGCCACGATGCGGTGGCGGCCACCCTCAACATCACCGCCCCCGACTCCGGTCAGACCATGGCCATCCACATGCACCCCGAGCCCGATAACCAGGACCGGGTCCACGCCGTCTTCATTCCGGACACGCCCGGCACCTGGAACTTCCGGGTTGACGCCTGGTCAGACCCCGTCGCCACCTGGCGCAACGCCGTGGAGAAGAAGATCGAGGCCGGGCAGAGCCCCGAGGAGCTGGCCAACGACCTGGCCATCGGAGTCGAGATCCTCGACCGTGCCGCCGACCAGTCTCCTGACGCCGAAGCCGCCGTGCTGCGCGAGGCCGCCCAGGCACTCGCCTCCCGGGCCCCGCTGACCGAGCGCGTCGCCCCCGCCCTGTCGGAGGAGGTCACCGGGATCCTGCAGGACTTCCCGCTCAGGGAGCTGCTGGTGCGCGGTGACGCCTGCGAGGTCAAGGTGGAGCGCCGCGCCGCCCTGTTCAACTCCTGGTACGAGCTCTTCCCCCGCTCCACCGGTGGCTGGGACGAGGAGGGCAAGCCCGTCCACGGCACCTTCGCCACCACCGCCCAGGCCCTGGAACGGGTCGCCCGCATGGGCTTCGACACCGTCTACCTCCCCCCGATCCACCCCATCGGCGAGGTCAACCGCAAGGGCCGCAACAACTCCCTCACCCCCAAGCCCGGCGACGTCGGCTCCCCCTGGGCGATCGGCTCGCGCGACGGTGGCCACGACGCCGTCCACCCCGAACTGGGCACCGTCGAGGACTTCCGTGCACTGCTCGACCGCGCCGCCGAGCTCGACCTTGAGGTCGCCCTCGACCTGGCGCTCCAGGCCGCCCCGGACCACCCCTGGGTCACCGAGCACGAGGACTTCTTCACGGTGCTCCCCGACGGCACGATCGCCTACGCCGAGAACCCGCCGAAGAAGTACCAGGACATCTACCCGATCAACTTCGACAACAACCCGAAGGCCATCTACGAGGAGGTCCACCGGGTCGTCAAGTACTGGGTCGACCTGGGAGTGCGCACCTTCCGCGTGGACAACCCCCACACCAAGCCGGCGAACTTCTGGCAGTGGCTGATCGCGGAGATCCACAAGACCGACCCGGACGTCATCTTCCTGGCCGAGGCATTCACCCGCCCGGCCCGTCTCTACGGTCTGGCCAAGCTCGGCTTCTCCCAGTCCTACACCTACTTCACCTGGAAGACCACGAAGGCCGAGCTCACCGAGTTCGCGGAGACCGCTGCCGAAATGGCTGACGTCTCGCGCCCGAACCTGTTCGTCAACACCCCCGACATCCTCCACGCATCCCTACAGCACGGTGGACGCGGAATGTTCGCGATCCGCGCGGCACTGGCCTCCACCATCTCCCCGCTGTGGGGTGTGTACTCCGGCTACGAGCTCTACGAGAACGTCGCCGTCAAGCCGGGCAGCGAGGAATACCTCAACTCCGAGAAGTACGAGCTGCGCCCGCGTGACTTCGAGGCCGCCTTCGCCAACGGCAGCTCCCTGGAGTCCTACCTCACCCTGCTCAACACCATCCGCCGGGACAACCCCGCCCTCCAGCAGCTGCGCAACCTGCGCACCCACACCACCGACAACAATCAGCTGCTGGCCTACTCCAAGGTCGACCCCGTCAGCGGCAATGTGGTGCTGATGGTCGTCAACCTGGACCCGCGTAATGCCCAGGAAGGCACGGTCACCGTGGACCTGGGGGCCGTCGGGCAGGAGGTGGGTGCGAACTATGAGGTGCGCGACGCCATCACCGGGGCCAGCTACCACTGGGGCGAACAGAACTTCGTCCGTCTGGAGCCCTGGCGCGACGTCGCCCACATCTTCGTGTTCCCCACGGTTCCGGCCGAGCGCCGTGAGGCCCTGGCCTGGCGTGACGTCACCGACTACCGCCCCTGACCTCCCCCGGCCCCGACGCTTCCCGCCGCCCTGCGCACACGGGCTCAGGTAGCGTCGGAAGTGTTTTCCGGGACTGCCGCCCGACTTCCATCCAGCACCGACCCCTAAACCGAGGAACAGCCATGCATGACGGCCTTGACCAGCACCTTCTCATTCCTGAGCAGGATCTGGAGCGCCTGCGCACCTGCAGTCACCACGCTCCGCACGACTTCTACGGCTGGCACTCGACCCCGGAAGGGTCCGTCATCCGTACCCGCCAGCTGGGCGCCACGCGCGTCGAGGTGCTCATCCACGACTACACCACGGATCTCACCCCGCTCGGAGACGACATCTGGGTCGTCGAACTACCGGACCTCCACGCCCCCGATTACCGGCTGCGCATCCACTGGCCCGGCATCGATCCCGTGGAAACCGCTGACGCCTACCACTTCCTGCCGACCCTCGGTTCCCTGGACCTGCACCTGGTTGGGGAGGGGCGCCACGAACGGCTGTGGGACGTGCTCGGGGCCAACGTGCGCACCTACGAAACTCTGCGCGGCACCGTCACCGGCACCTCCTTCGCCGTGTGGGCGCCCAACGCGCAGGGTGTGTCCGTGGTCGGTGACTTCTGCGCCTGGAACCCGAACCAGTACCAGATGCGTTCCCTGGGCTCGACCGGCGTGTGGGAGATCTTCATCCCCGGTGTGGGTGACGGCGACGCCTACAAGTTCGCCATCCAGACCCGCGAGGGTCACCGCCGGGACAAGGCCGATCCCATGGCCAAGGCAGCCCAGCCCGCACCGGAGACCTCCTCCGTGGTCGTGGACTCCTCCTACCGCTGGCAGGACGCCGAGTGGCTGCGTCACCGTGCCGACCACGACTTCGAGTCATCCCCCATGAGCATCTACGAGGTCCACCTCGGTTCCTGGAAGAAGGGTCTCGGTTATCAGGAGCTGCGCGAGGAACTGGTCGACTACGTCGCCGAGCAGGGCTACACCCACGTCGAGTTCATGCCCGTCGCCGAGCACCCCTTCGGTGGCTCCTGGGGCTACCAGGTCACCGGCTACTACGCTCCGACCTCCCGCTGGGGTTCCCCCGATGAGCTGCGTGCGCTCATCGACGCCTTCCACGCCCGTGGCATCGGCGTCATCGTCGACTGGGTGCCCGCCCACTTCCCCAAGGACGACTGGGCCCTGGCCCGGTTCGACGGGCAGGCCCTCTACGAGCACGCCGACTGGCGCCGCGGCGAACACCCCGACTGGGGCACCTACGTCTTCGACTACGGTCGCCACGAGGTCCGTAACTTCCTCGTCGCCAACGCCCTGTACTGGATCGAGGAGTTCCACATCGACGGCCTGCGTGTCGACGCCGTGGCATCCATGCTCTACCTCGACTATTCCCGCGAGGACGGCCAGTGGCTGCCCAACCAATACGGTGGCCGGGAGAACCTGGAGGCCGTCCAATTCCTCCAGGAGATGAACGCCACCGTCCACCGCATCCACCCCGGGGTGCTCACCATCGCCGAGGAGTCCACCTCCTGGCCGGGCGTGACAGCCCCCACCGAGCACGGGGGTCTGGGCTTCTCCCTGAAGTGGAACATGGGCTGGATGAACGACACCCTCGAATACTTCAAGCTCGACCCGGTGCACCGTTCCCACCACCACAACGACGTCACCTTCTCGATGATCTACGCCTACTCCGAGAAGTACATCCTGCCCTTCTCCCACGACGAGGTCGTGCACGGCAAGGGCTCCCTGTGGGAGCGCATGCCCGGCGACGACTGGAACAAGGCCGCGGGGCTGCGCACCCTCTACGGCTACATGTTCTCCCACCCGGGCAAGAAACTGATGTTCATGGGCCAGGAATTCGGCCAGAGCACCGAGTGGAACGAGGCACACTCCGTCGACTGGTCCGACCTGGAAGGCTGGGGACACGAGTTCCACCACGGCATCCACGAACTGGTGCGCGATATCCACCGGATCTACCAGGAGACCCCTGCCCTGTACTCCCGGGACCACGAGCCCACCGGTTTCCAGTGGATCAAGGGCGACGACTACGCCAACAACGTCCTCGCCCACATCCGCCGCGGCGACGACGGCTCACTCCTGTTGAGCACCGTCAACCTCTCCGGGGCCTCTCAGCCCGTCTACCCGCTGGGTGTTCCCGAGGCCGGCGAGTGGGAGCTGGTGCTCAACACCGACGAGGCCAGGTACCAGGGCGCGGGCAACGGACTGCGCTCCACCGTCACCACCACCGAGACCACCTGGGACGGCCAGCCGCACATGCTGGAACTGCACCTGCCGGCGCTGAGCGTCCAGTGGTACCGCTGGCGCGGATGATCACCGGCATGAGCTGAGACAAGCAGTGGGGACCGACACCCCATTCAGGTGTCGGCCCCCACTGCTTGTCTTTCCACTCAGGGTGCTGTCACTCCCAGTGAAGCGGAGAATCTCGACCTCACCCAGCCACTGAGGATGCACAGGGAAAACCTGAAGGCATCCCTCAGCGGGGAACCGCTCTCCTCTGGTTATCGGAGATAATCCATCGAAGCAATCTGTCAGGGACGGAAGGCGTTAGAGGTCCTCGCCGACAGTTACAGATACACCACGCTAGGGGATGCAACCGTCCTGGCCCGCAGCATCCTCCACCCCATCCGGAAACTGGGTGAAGTCAGCCCCCTGCCCGGTTAGAACAACGCGCTGGCCATCTTCGTGCGCGCCTCGACCACCCGGGGGTCGGCGGCGTCGAAGAGACCGAAGAGTTCGAGCAGGCGGTTCCGCACCCGGCTCTTCCCCTCCCCGACCTGGATCGTCATTAGAGTGATCAGCCGGTGGAAGGCCCTCTCCGGGGCACCGGCGACGACCTCGGCATCGGCGGCGTCGAACTGCTTGTCGACGTCCTCCGGTGCGGCGTCAGCGACCGCGATCGGGTCCTCCGTGCGCTCAGCCGGGTTGAGACGCCGGAGCAGACGCGCGGTGTCACGTGCCTGGATGATCTCCCTGTTCTCCGGCTCCCCGGCGAGGATGTCATCGTAGATGCTGATCGCGGCGTCGAAGTCTCCGCTGTTGAGGGCGGCGGTCGCGGCGTCGAGACGCGGGTCCTCCGGTTCCTCCTTCGGTTGCTGGCCATCGGTGTCCAGGCCCGACAGCTGGGGGCCGACCTGCTGTACCAGCGCATCCACCCACTGCCTGACCGACTCGCGGGGTTGCCCGCCCTCGAAGTTCGTCACCGGACGGCCGGCGGCCAGGGCGATCACCGTCGGCAGGCCGCTGATACCGAAGGCCTGGGCGACCTCCGGGGTGGTGTCCGCGTCGACATAGCCGACCAGAAATGCTGCCCCGCCCTCGGCAGCGAGAGCAGCCAGGTCAGCCTTGAGCTGCTCGGAATCCGGGCTGCGCGGGGTGCCCACCAGGACCACGACGGGCACCTGGAGGGAACGACGGACGACCTCATTCTCAAAGTTCTCGGGGGTGACGGTGAAGAAGACCTCCACCCCACCCGCGGGACCACCCTGCTGACGGCTGAGCTCGGCCTGTTCCCGGGCCTCGGCACGTGCCTTGATCTCCCCCAGGTCGATGGCCCCGGCAACATGACGGTTATTCGGCGAGGTCATCTACTTCTCACCTCCGGCCAGGCGCTTCTCCACGGACTCCACCTTCTGGGTGATCTGACCCGTGTGGCCGGCACGAATGTCCGCCTTGAGGACGAGGGAGACCCGCGGTGAGACTGCGGCGACGGCCTCGGTCGCCTCCTTGACCACGGCCATCACCTCGTCCCACTCCCCTTCCACGAGGGTGAACATGGCGTTGGTTTCGTTGGGCAGGCCGGAGGCCCGCACCACCCGTACCGCCTCGGAGACGGCGTCGGCCATCTCGGCGGTGGAGTCCGGTGTCTCTGTCGGTGCGACGGAAAAAGCGATGATCATGCCCACCAGGCTACCTGGAACCACCTCAGCGACGGTCCCAGCACGGCCGGTGCCAGTGACGACGGTCCTCGGCCTGACGGCCGGTATCTCTCGGCCAGGCGACAATGTGTGCCACTCCCGGCGGAATGTTCTGGTTACAGCCCGGACAGACATAGAACTTCTTCGCGGCGTGCGAGCCGATGTGCCGGAAGAGATAGGGCTCCCCGAAGGTCCAGCCCGGCCCCTCCACCTCCTGGGTGCCGTAGAAGGCCGAGCCGTCGCGGGGCAGTTCCCGCGGGGTACTGCGCATCCCGCGGCCCCTGCCGCTCCCCCGGGTGGGGCGGTTGCGGCGAGGCATCAGAACAACCTCAGCTCATCGCTCTCGATGCCGCGCAGCTCCTGGTAATCCAGGACCACACAACGGATGCCCCGGTCCTCGGCCAGGGTGCGCGCCTGGGGTCGGATCTCCTGGGCGGCGAAGACGCCGTGGACGGGACGCAGCAATTCATCACGGTTGAGCAGCTCCAGGTAGCGGGTGAGCTGTTCCACCCCATCGATACCACCGCGGCGTTTGATCTCCACGGCGACGGTCTCCCCCCGGGAGTCGCGGACGAGCAGGTCCACCGGGCCGATCGCGGTGGGGAACTCCCGTCGGATGAGGGTGTAGCCCTCACCCAGGGTGGTGACGTGCTCGGCGAGCAGCGCCTGCAGGTGCGCCTCCACGCCGTCCTTGACCAGACCGGGGTCCTCACCCAGTTCGAAGCTCTGGTCGTGGTGGATTTTCCCGATCGTGATCCGTAGCTGCTCACCCTTGGGGTTCTCCACGATCCACAGCTGTTCACCGGTGTCCTCGCCGTCGAGGTCGGTGATGACGGATTCTGTGAGTGTGCACGGGGGCGTCATCCAGTTCAGTGGCTTGTAGGCACGATCATCGGCGTGGATCGAGACCGACCCATCAGCCTTGATCATGAGGAGACGGTCGGCCTGGGGCAGATGTGCCTCCAGTCGACCTACATAGTCGACGGAACAACGGGCGATGACGAGACGCATGTGCCCAGGGTAACCGAGATCAGTTCCGCCCCCTACGCCGGGTGATCCTGTCGCGTAGGGCGTTGTGGTCGATGCGTTCAGTGCGGATGTCCGGGGCGGACTCCAACCAGGCGGTCAACGCCATCGAGCCGTGTGCGTCCAGGCCCACCTCGTAGTCGACGTCGGCGGCGGCCAGATCAAAGATCGTCAGACCTGTGTCCATGAAACCGGCCTCCTGCGGGCTCATCCCCCGGGTGCCCCGGACCTCCAGTGTCTGGCGGTTGAACACCAGGTCCGCCCTCGGGGAGATCGAACGCAGCTTGAAGTACTCCAGGTCATCGCCGTTGTAGCGGATCGTGCCGTGACGCCAGCCGTGCGTACCACTGGCCGGCAGACGTCTGAGGATGATGGAGGTCCCACGCGAGCGCAGAGTCAGAAAACGCCATGCTGCGAGCAGCACGGCGAGAACAGCGAGGACGATCAGTACCCATATCACGATATCCACAACGCACTCCTCGTTTTCTTCTCCGTGCCCGGAACTGGTCGGAGGTGATCCACACTCTCGTCGGAGGCGACCGTTGGCTGACAAGTCTACCAATCCGACAGGCTCCACCAAACTGTCCGGGAAATAGAAGAAACCCGCAGTCCAGACACCCATTGCCGGGTTTTCTGAACTGCAGGTCAGTCGAGAGGAAGAGACGAAGACGCGATGCCTTCGGCCGGGGACCCCGAAGGGCCCGTCAGGCGTCGGTCTTGCGTCGGACGGCGCGGAGCTCGGCCTCGGCGCGAGACCTCGTCTCCTGATCGTCGTCCTGCATACCGGCCTCGGCAGCAGAGGTGTCGACCTCGTCGGCCCAGACCGCGTAATCCGCGAGGATGGTGACCTTCTCAGCCGAAACGGAGAGGAAGCCACCCTGGACGGCGGCGACGAGCTTGTCGCCGTCGACCGGGCGAATGGTCACCACACCGTTCTCGACCAGCTGGCCGAGCACGGGTTCGTGACCGGGCAGCACGCCGATCTCACCCTCGGTGGTCTGCGCGGTGACGATGGTGGCCTGTCCAGACCACAGCATACGCTCCACGGAGACCAGTTCCACGGTGATGTCAGCCATGTGCGTCTCCCTACTTCTTCTCGGTCATCTTCTGGTACGCGGCCTCGACGTCGTCCAGGCCACCCAGACCGTTGAAGGCCTGCTCCGGGTAGTGGTCGAACTCGCCGTCGCAGATGCGCTCGAAGGCGTCGATGGTGTCCTCCAGCGGCACGTAGGAGCCCGGCAGACCGGTGAACTTCTCCGCGACGAAGAAGTTCTGGCCCAGGAAGCGCTCCAGACGACGTGCACGCTGAACGGTGATCTTGTCCTCTTCACCGAG
>CAZTIZ010000041.1:0-17857 GCA_964613845.1 uncultured Corynebacterium sp. | reverse complement strand
CCAGCTGCCGCGGCCCGGGCGTGATTCGTGGCAGTGCTGCTCTGACCGCGTTAAGACCGAGGGTACAGACTCTCCGCGACCTCCGACGGGGAAACTGTCACTGCAGCAGGGCAGGACGGATGTGCTCCCAGGCCGGTGCGAGCTGGGCGTTGAAGTTCGCCCAGTTGTGAACGCCTTCGCCCTTGTAGTCGACGCGGTGATGGTCCATGCCCCGTGCCGTCATCGCCCGGTCGAGCTCCTCGGTGCAGCTGAGCACGCCGCGTTCCAGGAAGGTGCCGGCGGCCATGTCGAAGAAGGGGTTGCCCTCGTAGCGGGCGTAGTCCTCCTCGTTGATGGTGCCATTGGCGGCGGAGAGGTACACGGCCTGATCGCGCAGGCCCTCGGGGTCGGCCACGACGTCGTGGTTCTTCCATTCATCGGAGCCGAAGGGGCCCCACATGTTCTCGACGTTGCCACCCCGGGAGCCCGTGACGATGTTGACGATCTGTCGCCCCATGGGGCTGACCGGGGAGTAGCAACCGGAGATACCGAAGACCGCGTCGAAGAGTTCAGGGTTGGAGTTGGCGAGGTGCACCGCCCCGGAAGCCCCCATCGACAGCCCGCCGATGCCGCGCCTGCCGTTGAAGTTCAGCTCCTTCTCCAGGAGTGGGTTCAGCTCATCGGTGATGAAGGTCTCCCACATGTTGAGACCGAGGGCGGGATCCTCGCTGACCCAGTCGGAGTACCAGGAGCCGGGTGCCTCGGTGGGGATGACGACGTGGACGTTCTCCCTGCCGAGCACCTCCTGGGCGCCGCCGATGCCGATCCAGCCGGAACGCCGTGGGGCGTCGATGCCGTCCAGCAGATACAGGATCGGCGCCGCCCGCTCAGGGTCCGGGGCCAGCATGACCTCGACCGAGACGTTGCGCTGCATGGCGGGGGAGGCGACGGTCCAGCGCTGGACCCGTTTCTCACCCGGCGCGACCTGGTAGCGCTCCGGTTCGGCCTGCCGGTCCACGATCCGGGCGGTCGTGATCGAAGGTTCGGTGTCCAGGGGGTAGCGGTCATCGCTGGATAGGAGTGGGCCGGACAGCGGGACCTCGGAGGATCCCACCAGGTCGAGGGAGCCGAGGGTGGCGTCGAGCAGGAGGCCGGAGGAACCGGGGTTCTGGCTGGAGCCGATGATGAGATCACGCATCACCTCGTCGACGCTGCCGCCCGGGGCGAGCACATCGGAGTCACTGAGTGCTGACGCGGGGGAGGCGGTGGAGGCGGTGAGTGCCGAGGCCACAGCCAGGGCGAGCAGGGGTCGGGTGATTTTCTTGGGCATGGATCAGAAACTACCCCAGCCAATCAATTATGTCACCCATTTCACGAGTACCACTTTCGCCACTTTGGTTTCGGTTTGGTGGTAGCCGGGAGTATGCCGGAACCGGCCCCGGGAAAATGCTTCCGCCGGAACCGGTTCAGGGGGCGGGGGCGTCTTGGTACAGGGCGTGCTTGATGGCGTCCCAGGCCGGCTGGAGCTGGCGGTTGAACAGCGGCCAGTTGTGGGCGCCCGTCTCCTGATACTCCACGACCTGGTGATCCATGCCGCGGTCGATCATGGCCTGCTCTAGGTTCTGCGTACAGCTGAGGGAACCCTGTTCCAGGATGACCCCCAGGGCGAGAACCATGTTGGTGCCGCCGTAGTAGGCGTAGCTGTCCGCGTCACCCTCCCTGAAGACACCGTTGGCGGCGGAGAGGTACACCGCCATGTCGCGCAGGCCCTCGGGGTTGGCCACGACGTCGTGGCGCTTCCACTCCTCGGAGCCGAAGGGGCCCCACATGTTCTCCACGTCACCACCGTTGCGGCCGACCACGGCATGGGCCATCTGGCGGCCGGTGGCGTCCATGGTGGAGTAGCAGCTGGAGATGCCGATGGTGGCGTCGAAGAGCTCCGGGTGGGCATTGGCGATGTGAACGGCGCCGGCCGCGCCCATCGACAGTCCGCCGATGCCGCGCTTGCCGTTGAAGTTCAGCTCCTCCTGCGTGCTCAGCAGCGGGTCGAGCTCCTCGGTGATGAAGGTCTCCCACTGGTGGCGTCCCAGCGCCGGGTCGTCGCTGACCCAGTCGGAGTACATGGAGGCCAGGGCCTGGGTGGGCATGACGACGGTGACGTTCTCCTCGGCCCAGACCTGCTCGGCCGCGCCGTTGCGCACCCAGCCTGAATTGGCGGAGCCGTCCACGCCGTCGAGCATGTACAGCAGCGGCGCGGGGGCGTTCGGGTCGGCCGCCCGCATGATCTGGACCTCGACGTTGCGCTGCATGGCGGGGGAGGCGATGATCCAGCGCTCCAGTCGCGGGCCCTCCTCACGCTTCTCGACGATCGCGGTCTCGGTGATCGAAGGATCCGTCGTGATGGGGTAGTTCTTGCTGTAGCCGACGAACCGCTCCGGAAAGGGGCGGGTATCAAAGCCCAGCTCCGTCATGGAGTCCAGCAGTACCTCGGTGGACAGGCCGGTAAGTTCAGGATTGGCGGAGGAACCCACGATGACGTCTCGGACATAGGGGTTGAACGGGTCGGTGGGGGAGGTGCTCTGGGCGAGGGCGGGGGCAGCGAAACTGGTGGCGAGAACGGCACCTGCGAGCAGCGCGCCGAGGGAAGACCTGAGCAAGAGGGAAACCTTCAGGGAGGAGGGATGATGACAGTGCAACAATCTATCACACGCTGCAGGTTTTTCCGATCGAGGTGTCTCCAGGTCAGAAGGGTTCCGACTGCTGCCGGACGGTCACTCCGTGGCGGCGCCCGTAGGACCGGAAGGCGAAGGCGATCAGGCTGACGGCCAGCGTCAGGGCGGTGGACACGAGGATCGCGTGGAGTCCTATCCGGTGGTAGGTCACCGCGCCGACAAAGGCCCCCGACGTCAGTCCCGCCCACATCTTCAGGTGGCTGAGCCAGGCTGCGTGGGTGCCGCCGAAGAAGGCGTCGACGAAGCGCTGCCCCATCTTCACCAGGGTGCCCGTCATGTAGGTCAGCGGGATGGAGACCTCACCACCACGTTCGAAGATGCTGTTCATCGCCCCGATGCCGAGGGAGAGGAACAGTACCGCGATCCGGGGTTGGTCGATGAGGAGCATGATCGATGAGAGCGTGAAGATCACGCACATATTGGCCATGACCACCTCGCGTACCCGGTGGATGGGGAGGGTCACCACCGCCAGGCGCCTGATCAGCGCGCCCTGCATGATTCCGATGAGGAAGAGAACCAGGGCTGATCCGGCCAGCAGCGCCATGTCGGCGTTCCCCTCCACCGTGGCGGTGGCCAGCCGGGTGGTGTTGCCGGACATGAAGGATAGGAACACGCCGCCGAGGAAGAGGAAGCCCACTGAGTCTACGAAACCGGCGATGAACGCGTAGGCCGCAGCCAGGTTTCTCTCGCCGGTACTGTATTCCTGCACCTGCACCACTCCTCTGCCCCTCCCCGGTCGCCGCAATACCCAGGAAATCCCCGCACCGTATGGGGGCGGGGGAGGCTCGGAGGACAGGGCTATGGTGGGGAAACTACTTCGGGCTACCGGCCTTCCTGCCAGGCTAGCCCACCGTGGGGTCGCGCAACAGGAAAACTGCCCACCCGGTGGGGTCGGGTGGGCACTGCCTGTCCCGGGCCACGCTCCGGCAGGTGGCGGACCGCTATTGCGCGGTCACCGGCCTGGTGTCACCGCGCAGCAGGTCCTCGATCTGGGCAGCGGCCTCGAAGACGACGTCCCAGCGGAAACCGTCCGCCATGGGTTCGCCGGAAACATAGCGGTGGAACCACTCGGTGCGACGGGAACGCATGGGCACCCACAGCCGTTCCAGGGCGATATAGGCTGCGGCCTCTGATTCCGGTCCGCGCAGGGCACCGGCCACCGGGGGCCGACCCCATACCTGATCCACGTAGCCGCAGAAGATCTCACCCAGGCAGCGGGCGATCTCCACGAAGCCGTCGCGCCCCACCTCGTGGTGGATGCGCAGCCGGTACCAGGAGTCGAGTTCGCTCATCATGGGATAGGGCTCATCGCCCGAGTTCGGTCGGTTGTCCACGTAACACCAGGAGGTGGCACCCTCCCATTCGTGTTCCCAGGTTGCCACGGCCCCGATCTTCCACAGGTTGCCCAGCATCTCGATACGGCGCAGGGGTCGCCCGGCGCCGAACTCCAGGTAGGCCATGGTCGGCTCGGTGACATAGCCGAGCCGCTTGCGCCACCCGCCCACCCCGTCGCGGTAGGCCGGCAGGTGCACGGAGGAATGGTGGACGCGTTTCATGTCGCTGGCGAGGTAGTGATCCTCAAAGCTCACGCGGTCGGTGCCCTCCCGCCCCTCCCAGGGGACCTCAAGACGGAGGGCGGTGGCTCCCGGCTTCTTCTCGTATCCGAAGGCTGCCCACTCAGATTCCGGACGGAACTGGATCCGGCCGATCATGCCGACGATCGCACCGAAGTCCTCGTAGCTGGGGAGGTCGACCAGGTCGACGAGCTGTCGGGCTGCGGACACCGCCTGGGAGACGGTGAACTGCGGCATGGCGCGGACGAGCTCGACGATGAACTGGTCGGTCCGGGCATTCAGTCTGAGGTCCATGATGATCTCCCTTCCGGGATGGGGCTCGGGGCGGGCTCCTCAACGGCACTTATGCAAAGTAATTTAGATCACATAATACCGGCCGGGGGGTGGTCCGTAAAGGTTCATTCCCTCGCAGGGGCCGCGCTCCCGTCCCCCACCGGCCAGGGGCGACGGGTGCGGTGGAAGGGGGCGAATCCTGCCGATAACCGGCGGGGCCCCGGCATCCGCTCGCCTGGTGGAGTGAACAGCGCGGGAAGAAAAAAACTTCGCAGAAGGCGGATATCCGCTAATCGACGCCGCCGGGCCCGCCCCGCCGCGCACCCGGCCCCGGGGGAGTGGGAGCGGATCTTTCGGATGACCCCGGCGCTCAACTGCGGGGCGACTTCCCGCCAGCTGCTTCCTCGCTGCTCTCCCCGGCCGCCGGGGTCCAGCCGTCCGCCCACTCGCGCGACACGAAGTCGTAGTCGACCGCGTTGCCCTCCTCGTCGGTGCGCTGGTACCACCTGGTGACCGACGGGGCGGTCGAGTCGAAGCCGGCGCCGGCCCCCCGACCCTCGGGTGCCGGGGAGACGGTGAGCTCGAAGTTGTCGCCGTGCTCCTCCAGTCCCCGAACCACCGCATTCTCGACGGCGGCGCGGGCATAGGTGCGGCGGATCGCCGCGGGGTCGGTGGACAGGTCCCGCAGGAAAGCCACGATCATCAGGATCAGCACCACGGAGAACGGCAGGGCGATGAGGATGGTGAGGTTCTGCAACCCGCTCAGGGCTGTTTCGCCACCGGCGAGCAGCATGACGACGGCGATCCCCATCATGCACAGGCCCCAGAAGACCACGATCAGCTTCCTCGGTGCCGGATCGCCCTTCGAGGACATCGTGCCCATGACCACCGAGGCGGAATCCGCGGAGGTGACGAAGAAGATGGCCAGTACCAGGATGAGGATGAACGGGGTGACCGTACCCAGCGGCAACTGGTCGAACAGTGAGAAGAGCACCTGCTCCTCACTGGCTGAGCCGTCGAACTCCGCCACCCCCGCGCGGTGGAAGTAGATGGAGGCGCCACCGAAGACGGTGAAGGCCAGGATGAGGATGAAGGTCGGGACCGCAATGGTCACGAGTGCGAACTCGCGGATGGTACGACCGCGGGAGATGCGTGCGATGAACATGCCCACGAAAGGCGTCCACGCGATCCACCAGGCCCAGTAGAAGGAGGTCCACCAGCCCTGGAATTCGAGGGTCTCCTCGCCCCAGGACAGTGATTTGCCCATCATGGGCAGGAGTTCATCGAGGTAGGTGGCGATGCCTGAGGGGATGAGGTTGAGCAGGAGGAGGGTGGGGCCGAAGACGAAGACGAAGGCCACCAGCCCCAGGGTGAGCGTGATGTTGATGTTCGACAGGTAGCGGATGCCCCGGGCCACCCCGGAGACGGCGCTGATGATGAAGGCCACGCCCAGTACGGCGATGATCACCAGGATGGCGTTGTTGGTCAGCGGTCCGGCTCCGGAGACGATCTCCACGCCCTGACCGATCTGGACCGCGGACAGCCCGAGGGTGGCGGCGGTGCCGAAGAGGGTGGCGATGATCGCCATGATGTCGATGATGCGTCCCGCCGGGCCATCGGTCTGCTTGGCACCGAAGAGCGGGCGGAAGACCGAGCTGATCAGGGAGACCCGGCCGCGTCGGTAGGTGGAGTAGGCCAGCGCCCCACCGACGAGGGCGTACAGACCCCAGATGGACAGCCCCCAGTGGAAGTGGGACTGGGCGAGTGCCTGGTGCAGTGCCTGCGGGGTGCCGGCCTCCACGGTGTGCGGGGGCGGGGAAAGATAGTGGGAGAGTGGCTCGGAGGGGCCGAAGAAGAAGATGCCCACGCCGAGTCCGGCGCCGAACATCATCGCCACCCAGGAGAAGCGGCTGAATTCCGGTGTCTCATCGTCCCGGCCCAGCACGACCCGGCCCTTCCGGGAGAAGGCGAGATAGACCATGACGGCCAGTCCGAGGATCATCACGAGGTTGAGTAGCCAGCTGACGTTCTCCATGGCCCAGGAGAAGGCCGTAGAGGAGACCTCGGAGACGGATTCCGGGTTACTCACCCCCCAGGCGATGAAGGCCAGGATGAGCGCGGCGGTGACGAAGAAGACGCCACGGTCCAGGCCGAAGCGGTTGCGTTGCTCATCCACGCCGATGCCGGGCACCAGTCCGGGATGGATATCGTGTGGGTACAGGCCGACCGAGGCGGACTTGGTGGGGCTCAGGAGGCGACGGGTGAGGTGCTCCGAGGTGCTCTCCGATGAATGTTCGGGCGGGACATCAGGATTATCGGACACGGGGCTCCTCTTCACTGTCCGATTTCCACGGCCAGATTGATGACAGTTTGATCATGTGTATCCGGTCATTATTCACACCGCTTCCTGGGCCCGCAAAGCCTGTGCGTTCCCTTGCCGGGAACATCATGGCCCCACGGGAGGTTGCGGAAGGTGTGAGAATTGATATCTGGTCCGATTATGTCTGTCCCTTCTGCACCCTCGGCGAACGTCACCTCGCCCTGGCTCTGGAGGATTTTCCAGCCCGTGAGGAGGTCGGGATCACCTGGCGTAGCTTCCAACTCGATCCCACGGCCCCGAAGGCGCCGACCGGCACCGCCGTCGATCACCTGGTTGATGCCAGGGGCATGTCCAGGGAACAGGTTGAGGCCATGAGCGAGGACCTGGCGCAGCGTGCCGCCGAGGTCGGACTGGAGTACAACTGGCGCGACAGTGTCATCAGCAACAGCCTCGACGCCCACCGCCTCGGCCATCTCGCCCGGGCGGCAGGGGTGGGGGCGGAGTGGGACGGAGCGGTGAAGGCCGGCTACTTCACCGGCGGTGCCGACATCGCCGATCACGATCAACTGCGCGGTTTCGCGGACCAGGTGGGACTCGGGCGAGGTGAGGTCGACCGGGTCCTGGCCTCGACGGGGTACGCGGATGCGGTCGCCGAGGAAATCGCCCTGGGTCGGCGGATCGGGGTCCGGGGGGTGCCCTTCTTTGTCTTCGATGGCAAGTTCGCGGTCTCCGGGGCGCAGCCCGTGGAGATCTTCACGCGGGCACTGGGTCAGGCCCGGCCGGAGGGGCTGAAGTGAACGTGTGGTTCACCTCGGATCTGCATCTGGGGCACCGCTTCGTCGCCGGCCTGCGTGGCCTGGAGGTCGACGACCACGACGCGCAGGTACTCGGCAGCCTCTCGGCGCTGCCTCCCGGTGACCGTCTGTGGGTGCTCGGCGACATCTCCCGCGGCGTGCCCGAGGACGAGCTGCGTGCCCTGGACCTGATCGCCCGGCACACCTCCCACCTGGAGATCCACCTGGTGCCGGGTAACCACGACTCCTGTCATCCGCTCCACCGCTCAGCCTTCCGTATGCAGTGGACCTTCCTGCGGGTCTTCGACTCCGTCCAGCCTTTCCAGCGGCTGCGTTGGGAGGGGCGCAGCGTCTACCTCAGCCACTTCCCCCGCCCCGGGCAGGATCATGAGGGGATGGCCTCGCGTCACGACGACGTGCGCCTCGACGTCGACCTGCTCGTCCACGGACACCTGCACTCCAGCACTCCGGTGACCGGGGCGGGGCAGGTCGACGTAGGGCTGGATGCCTGGGGACTGCGCCCGGCCGCGCAGGCTGACGTCCAACGGCTGCTGCTGCGATCCTGAACCGATCGGTTCATTTCTGCCATGGGGGAGCGTTCTTCAATTGCCCCCTCAATTCCCAGCTCAGCATGTATTTCTTCCATCCTAGTGAACTGTGCTGTCTATTTTTACTGGACAGTTCGGTCGGGGTGGTGGTACCTTCTGAGGCAGTCTCATAAGCACTCTGAATCTGAAGGGGTTCCATGATCCTCACCGGTCTGGCCGTCGGCGCGGCCCTGGGCGTCGTGATGCAGCGTGGACGGTTCTGCGTGACCGGCATGCTGCGCGACGTCTTCCTCCAGCGGTCCTGGCGAACCTTCGTCGCACTGCTCATCGTCATCTCCGTGCATGCGGTCGGTATCGCCGCCCTCACCTCCACCGGGGTCATCTCCCCGGACTACCGGGCCTTCGCCCCCGCGGCCGTGATCGTCGGTGGCTTCATCTTCGGTCTCGGCATCATCCTCGCCGGTGGTTGCGCCTCCGGCACCTGGTACCGCTCCGCCGAGGGGCTGGTGGGCTCCTGGATTGCCCTGGCGATGTACGCCCTGACGGCCGCCGCCATGAAGACCGGCGCCCTCCACGGTTTCGAGACCTGGATGAAGTCCTGGCAGACAGAGCTGACCACCGTGCCCGAGTCCCTGGGCATTTCCCCCTGGTGGTTCGCCATCGGGCTGTCCGCACTGACCATCGTCCTGGTCCGTCACTTCCTGGCCCGGGATGCCGCTAAGCCGCAGGTCGCCCGCCTCCAGACCTCTCCCTGGAAGCGTCCCCTGCACGTCTACACCGCCGGCGCACTCATCGGCCTGATCGGTGTCATCGCGTGGCCGCTGTCGGCCGCCACCGGCCGTAACGACGGCATCGGCATCACCACGCCCTCCTCGAACGTCACCAACTACCTCGTCACCGGCGACACCGGTTTCGTTGACTGGGGTGTCATGCTGGTCCTGGGCCTGCTGGTCGGTGCCTTCTTCGCCGCCCGCGCCACCGGTGAGTTCCGCGTCCGAGTCCCGGACGGCAAGACCGCCTCCCGCGCCGTCGTCGGCGGCGTCATGATGGGTGTCGGCGCCGCCCTGGCCGGTGGTTGCACGGTTGGTAACGGCATGGTCCAGACCTCCCTGTTCAGCTACCAGGGCTGGACCGCCCTGCTGTTCATCGCCCTGGGCGTCGGCGTCGGTGCCAAGATCTGGCTCAAGCCGAAGACCGCGCCCGCCCCGACCGCCCAGGCTGCCGACACCTACTCCACCGAGGAGTCCGTCACCCACTCGGTGACCTCCGCGGAGGACGAGGTCCTGGACAACAACGACGACGCAGTGAAGCCCACCGGATCCTTCGGTGGCTTCGCGGTGGCGACCGGTGCCGTGGCACTCAAGACCGCCCCGGCCGGTGGCTCAACGGCCTCGGAGAAGGCCCGCCCGCTCGGGCAGGGACGCTACGCCCTGGACACCCTCGGTGCGGTGTGCCCCTTCCCGCTGATTGAGGCCAAGGATGTCATGGCCACCCTGCAGTTCGGTGAGGCACTGGTCATCGACTTCGACTGCACCCAGGGCACTGAGTCGATCCCACAGTGGGCCGCCGATGACGGCCACACCGTCACCGACTTCCAGCAGAACGACGACGCCGGCTGGCAGATCACCATCGTCAAGGGCTGATACCCGCACCCCATCCTGGGGAAGCGGGGCCGACCCCCCGGAAGCCGTACACCGTGTGCCGCTTCCGGGGGTGTTCCGCGTTCCACGGCCCTCAGCCCAACGGTGCCACCGACACCGTCATGCCCAGGCTGACGTCCTCGCCCGGCGCCAGCCTCACACCCTGCTGCTGCTCGCCCAGCAGGGCGGGCTCGACGCAGAGGAAGCGGTTCCATTCGCCTTCGCCGAGGTCGGCCATCGATGCCGCCTTCGCCCGCCCGGGGTTCCACACCACGGTGGAGTCGGCACCGTCGGAGGTGATGGTGATGCGCCGGGCCGCGTCGGTGATGGTCACGGCCGGGGAGCCGTGGGCGATGCGGTCGTATTCCACGTCGGTGAAGCGCAGGGCGGTGTCCCGGCAGGCGGTCTCCCCGGTGAGTCGGTCCAGCAGCGACAGATCCTCAAGGCCGGTGACGGTGGTGTCGGTGAGGTCGCTGAGCGCGAAGTAGGGGTGGAGGGCGAGCTGGACGGTCTGGGGCCGGTCGGATTCGTTGAGGGCGGACAGCTCCAGGTGGATGCCGTCGGTCAGCTCCATGACGTAGAGGCGCAGTGCGGTGCCCTCCCTGCCGAGGGAGGCGTGGAAGCCGCCGGCCGTGGACCGGATCCGCCACAGGTTGCGTCGTGCCCACCCGTGGGCCGGTTCCCGACCGAGCAGGTCATCGAACCAAGGGGCGATGACGGGGACCCCGCCCCGGATGGGTTCGCCGACCCCGGAACGGCTGGCCGTGCTCAGGTAGAACAGTTCACCGTGTCGGGTCGCGGCGCTGGTCACGTGCGCACCGGCGGGGGAGATGGCCAGGTTTCCGGAGGCGATGGGCTCACGCATGGCCCCAGCCTAACCAGGATTCCCGGCCTGTTCGCCGGCACGCCCGGTGGTCTATGCTCAGCGGCACCTCGCGTCGCGTCGACCGGAAGGTAGGGTGAGGGCCATGCAGTTGCCGGAAAATCATGAGAACGTGGTGTTGTCGGTCGGGGAGAGTTTCGAGTTCACCCGTTTGACCGCTGTCTTCGAGTACGTCGAGGAGCATCTTCTCGACCCCGGGCTGCTCACCCGGATCTACTCGGGCTGAGCCCGATCACCCCTCGGCGTTCTGCCGAGGGGTTTTTCGCTGCCCGGCTCAGTTGCCCGGCAGGGTGTCACCGGCAGATGGGTAGGAGGCCTGGGCCCCGGGCCGGGTCACGGCGAAGGCGCCGACCCGGGCGGCGAAGCCGGCGGCGGCGATCAGGTCGTCACCGAGCTGCAGGCGGTGAACGAACGCGCCCGCGAATGCGTCGCCTGCGCCCACTGTGTCCACGGCCGCCACCGTCGGGGTGGGGATGTCCACCAGTCCGTCAGCGGTGCCCACCAGGGCACCGGCGGCGCCGAGGGTGAGCACGACGGAGGGGAAACCGGCGTCGAGTAGCGCTGCGGCGAGCACCTGCGGATCATCGGTGTCGACGCCCCGCCCGAGCTGGTCGAGGATCAGCCCGGCCTCGTGTTCGTTGGCCATGATCGGATCGGCCTGCAGCAGGGCGTGCGCGTCGACGTCGATGACGGGCGCGAGATTGACCACCACCCGTCCCCGGGCGGTCCGGACAGCCTCCGCGAAGCCGTCGGCGGGGATCTCACCCTGCAGCAGCACGATATCGGCCTGTCGGATCAGTTCGGCATGGGCGGCGACGTGGGCGGCACCGACGGTGGCGTTGGCCCCCGGCACCACGATGATGGTGTTCTCTCCGGCGGCATCGACGGTGATCACCGCCAGGCCGGTGACCAGGTCGGTGTCGGCGACCGCGTGCAGATCGACGTCCGCCTCCCGCAGGTGCCGCAGGGCGGGATCGGCGTAGGCGTCACGGCCCACGGCGCCCACGAGCGTGACCTCGGCACCCAGCCGGGCGGCGGCGACCGCCTGGTTCGCGCCCTTGCCGCCGGCGGAGATCCCGCCCCCGGCCCCGAGCAGGGTCTCGCCCGGATTCGGGTGGCGGGCTACGGTGACCGACAGGTCGGCGTTGATGGAACCGACGACGACAATTCCCATGGGTGACTCCTGCCTCGATGATTCGTGTCCATCCAGGATAGAACCGTCCGGGCCGTTGTGCTCCAGGTCGGGTCCTGGTAATTTCCGGCGTTCCGGGGGCAGGGCGGGTGATACGGTTTATTCAATCTCCAGACGGCACAGGAATCCCGGTGGGAAGACATGAATGACAGGCAGACGGAACTGATCCTCATCGAGGGCGCTGACGGCATCCTCGCCATCGGTACGGACGCCGACCTCGATGAGTGGCAGGCCTCGGCGGGACAGGACGCGGGAGAGATCACGCGCACGGGTCTCGGCCGTGAAGCCCGGTCTGCGGTCGGGGAGTTGCTTCCTCTGGCCACCGAGCTGTCCACGGCTTTCCTCCCGCACGGCCGGAACACGGATCGGGCGGAGGTCCGGCTGGTCACCCGGGGGAAAGACGGACGGTTCACCTCCAGCACCCGGTTGAACCCAATGCAGCTGGCACAGGTGGCCAGGCTCAACCCGAAGCTGATCCTCATGCAGGCGGCGGTGCATGCGGTCACCTCCGCGCTCGCTGAGATCCGGGAGTCCCTCGACGAGGTCCGTGAGGGCGTCGATGAACTGCTGCGGGCAGCCGACGCCGACCGCCTCGGCGACGTCTACGGCCGCCACCGCATCCTGTTGCGCATGGCCGGTGAGGTCAGCGACGGCAGACATCTGACGACGACCGACTGGCAGGCGGTTGCCTCGCTCGGCCCGGCGCTGGAGGTGGGCACTGAGAGGCTCCGCCGTCACCTGATCTCCCAGTTGTCCACCCTCGGTGGGGACAGCGCGCCGCGGGCCCGCGCCCGGGCGTTGAAACGGCTGGTGGATACCGGCCGGGTGGGGGATCTGCTGAAACTGCTGGTCACCGCGGAGGAGAGCCTGGCCCTCTACCAACGGCTGCGGTTGGAGCGCACCAGCCACGAGGAGCCCGGGGCGATCGGGCAGACGGTGGACAGCATCCGCCACATCCTCGACGAGAACCTCGTGCTGGATACCCGCCTGGCCGTGGAGCTGCGCCGCGTTCTCAACGAGGTGGCGGTGCTGGAGCCGGCGGAGGGCTGGGACCTGGTGAGTAGGAGGAGCCTGGACCGGCACCGCGCGGCACTCGCCGCCGAGGTCGATGAGTTCCTCGCCCGCCGACAGGCCCAGGCCGGGCAGTGGGAGTTGCGTGATTCCGCGAACTTCCGCGACGCCCTGGTCCACTACCGGGAGATCGCCGACGACCTGGGACGCGCCACCCGTCGGGGCATGGCCAAGGGGTTGGGTTCACTCGCCAGGAGGATCGATCCATCATGATACGTCTGTTCGCCGCCCTGCGGCCCTCCGAGGAAGCCAGGGAACACCTGGTCAGCGCCCTGCGGCCCATCCGGGAACGCACGGGACAGGAGCTGCGCTGGGCTGATCCCGCCAATTGGCACCTGACCCTGGCCTTCTACGGGGACCAACCCAACGACCCCGTCGACCTGATTGACCATCTGGAACGTGTCGCCCAGGCGCACCACGCCCTGGACCTGGGCCTGCGTGGGGCCGGTGTGTTCAATCAGCGCACCCTGTGGGTCGGGGTGGACGGTCAGACCGCGCGGCTGCGGGAGCTGATGGCCGACTGCCTGCTCGACCCGGAGGAACGCCACCGGCAGCGCGCCCACCTGACCGTCGCCCGGACCGGCAGCCGCACCCGTGACCGCTGGCTGCTCGACGATCTCGTCCACGCCCTGGCCGTCTATGCTGGACCGCAGTTCACCTGTGACCGCCTGGATCTCGTCCAGTCCCTGCTGGGGGAGGGGCGGTCAGGGGGCCCGCGCTACGAGACCGTGGCCTCGATCCCGCTGCCGAGGTGACACTCACTGATCCAGGCCGCCGGAGATCATCGCCAGCGCCGTGGGGGTGTTGCGGGTGGAGTTGAGGGTGAAGCTGGCGCGATCGGGTAGGTACCGGTCATCGGAGGACTCAATGGGTGTACCCCCGCTGGTGAAGGCCCGTCTGCGCACCCGCAGGAGAGGGGTGCCCGCCGGCACCTCCAGCAGGGCTGCGTCCTCGGCATCGGCACCGACGGCGTCGATGGTGCGGGTGGCGTAGTGGATGTCGACCCCGCTGTCGATCAGCCGCTGGTAGATCGAACCGGAGTCGGGATCGAAGCTGAGGACGTGCTGGCCGGTCTCCAGCGGGTAGTTGAGACGCTCCACCATCGCCGGCTCACCGTCCATCAACCGCAGCCGGAACACCGAGACCACCGGCGCCCGGGCAGGCAGGTCGAGGGCAGCGGCCAGCGCGGTATCGGCGGGCCGCCGGGTGACCCACTGGGTCTGTTGACCTGGGGTGATGCCGGAGTTGTGGCACCATTGGCTGAAGGAGATGACGCCGTCGAAAGGCTGGGTGGGCACCGTGTCGAGGACCCGGGACCGACGTCCCTGCCCTGAGGAGACCAGCCCCTCGTTGCGCAGGAGGGACATGGCCTGGCGGACGGTGCCGCGGGAGGTGCCGAACTGACGGCGCAACTCCGCCTCACTGGGCAGGGCATCACCGGGGGAGTAGCTGCCTTCGCGGATTGCGCTGCGCAGATGAGCCGCAATCTCCTCATACTGTTGCCGGTGCTGCTGTGACAGGTGGGCCTGCGTCACCTTCATTACCTCCGTGAAATTATGTGGTCAGGGGGTGGAGCCTAGTTCGGCCGAACAGTCATCGCAGTGGGTGTGGGGCCGATCAACTCCTTTCGGGTGTACCTGCTTGTCCCCAGCATAAATGAATTCTGGGTTAACTTGTCTAGTCGAGTGGGATTTCTTTTCGGGCACGGGCACAATCCCCCTCATGACCATTTCACCATCACAGCACGATCTCATCGTCGTCGGCGCGGGCATCCTCGGCCTCGCCACCGCCTTCCTCGCCCACGGGCAGGGGCGCACCGTCCGGATCATCGACAGCGCCGACCGGCCCGTCGGCTCGTCCATCCAGAACTTCGGCCACGCCTGCTTCACCGGTCAGTCCGACCTGATCCAGGATGTGGTCGACCGGTCCCGGGAGGGCTGGCTGCGCGCTTCACGTGCGGTCGGTTTCTGGGCCGCGCGCTCCGGCACCCACATCCCCGCCCTGACGGAGGTGGAACTGCAGGTCCTGCGTGAATTCGCCGAGCACCGCGGGGAAGGTGTCGAGCTTCTCGACGGCCCCGCCATCGGCCGGGCGCTGGGCAACCCGGACCTGCCCGCCCTGGGCGGTGCGCACCTGGGCCGCGACATGCGGGTCAACCCACGCGAGGCCGCCCCGGCACTGGCGGACTGGCTGGCCTCCCGGGGCGTCGACTTCACCTGGAACACCCAGGTCACCGGCGTCGCCGACGGGGTGGTAGCCACGGTCCGGGGCGATTTTCGGGCAACCGAGGTGGTGGTCTGCCCTGGCTACCGCCTGCTGGGCCTGTTCCCCGCCCTGGCGGAGAGTCACGGCGTGCGGGTGTGCACCCTGGCCATGTCCCTGATCGATCGGCCCGGTCACATCCCAGCTGACCTCGCGATGCTCACGGGTACCTCCCTGGCCCGCTACGACGGCTTCGCCGCCATGCCCTCGGCGTCGGAGTTGCGCGCCGAACTGGCGCAACGCGAGCCGGAACTACTGGACTGTGTGGCCAACCTGATGGTCACCGGCAGTCGGGACGGGTTGCTCATCGGAGATTCCCACGCCTACTCGCTCAGCCCGGAGCCCTTCATCGACGAGTCCATCGCCGAGTTGCTGCTGGATCGGGCAACCGGTGTGCTGGGCATACCGGATCCGGTGGTGCGCCAGCGGTGGCTGGGGCGTTACGCGGATGCCCCCGGCACGAACCTGGTGCTGGAACGGCCCGATGGGCGGACCACCGTCCTGGTGGTCACTTCCGGCATCGGCATGACCCTGGCCTTCGGGGTTGCTGAACTGGCCCTGGAGGGCGGGTCAGTGGCCGGCTTCTGACCGACTCCTGACCTGCCGGTTACCGGCGGATGAATACTCGATACTCGACTAGACAAGTTCGGGGGTAGGTTCCAGAATGGTGCCGTACCCGCTGAGCTGAGCAGTGTTTTCCGTCCCCTTGCAGGGCTGTTCTCCGATCACTTGTCCACCGGCGGGAGCCCGTTGAACCCTTGCCTGCCGGAAAGATCGTCTGACCATGAACAACCGTTTCCTCCTCCGTGCCGGTGGCGCTCTCGCAGCCGCCGCCCTCGGCGCCGCCACCCTCACCGCCTGTGGCAGCGAGGATGCCACTGACACCATCACCTTCGCCGCCGTCCCGGCGGAATCCTCCGCCTCCCTGGGCGCCACCTTCGAGAACATCGTCGCGCTGATCGAGCAGGAGACCGGCCGGACGGTCGAGTTCCAGAACGCCTCCGACTACGCCGCCGTCATCGAGGGACAGCGCGCCGGGCAGATCGACATCGCCTCCTTCGGCCCCTTCTCCTACGTCATCGCCAAGGACTCCGGCGTCAATATCGAGGCCGTGGCCGCCCCCACCGATGACCCGGCGGAGATGCCCGCCTACACCTCCCTGGCCTATGTGCCGCAGGACTCCGAGGTGGAGAACCTGGCGGATCTGACGGGCCGGACCGTGTGCTTCGTCGACGCCGCCTCCACCTCCGGTTACCTGGTGCCGATGAAGGGGCTCAACGATGTCGGCCTCGACGTCGACGAGGATCTCACCGCGGTGCTCGCCGGTGGCCACGACGCCTCCCTGCTCTCCCTGGAGGCCGGTAACTGCGAGGTCGCCTTCGCCCATAACACGATGCTGCGGACCCTGGAGTCCACCGGTCAGATCGATGGGGGTGCCCTGAAGCCGCTGTGGGAGTCCGACCCGATCACCGAGGACCCCATCGCCCTCAACGTCGACACCCTCGGCGAGGAGCTGACCGCACAGATCACCGATCTGCTGCGCGATCACGCCAACAAGCCGGCCCTGGTGGAGGCGGGCATCTGCTCCTCTGAGGAGGACTGTGTGCTCCCGGAGGAAACCGGCTGGGGCTACGTTCCGGTCGATGACTCCGACTTCGACGCCATCCGCGGGATCTGCGCCGTGACGAACGCCGACGCCTGCCAGAATGTGGGCTGATGATGGTCGCCAGAACCCCTGAGCTCCAGCGCGAGCTCGATGACATCTACGCCGTCCAGCTCGACCACGTCTCCAAGGACTTCGGCGGAGGTGTGCTCGGCCTCGACCGGGTCAACGTCGGTTTCCGCACCGGTGAGATCACCGTCCTGCTGGGACTGTCCGGATCAGGCAAGTCCACTCTGCTGCGTCATCTCAACGGACTCCACCGCCCCTCCCTGGGCACCGTCCGGGTGCTCGGCCATGACCTTGATTCGCTCCGCGGCAGGCAGCTGCGGGAGCTGCGTCGGGACATCGGGGTGATCTTCTAGTCCTTCAACCTGGTCGGCCCCATGTCGGTGCTGGAGAACGTCTGTACCGGCCGTCTCGGTTCCCTCCGGGGACCGCGACTTTCCCTGATGATGTACCCGCGCGCCGTGCGCCGTGAGGCGATGGAGAAGCTGGACCGGGTGGGTCTGGCCGACCGTGCCCACCAGCGTGCCGACACCCTGTCGGGCGGCCAGCAGCAGCGCGTGGCCATCGCCCGGGCGCTCATGCAGAACCCGAGGATCCTGCTCGCCGATGAGCCGGTCGCCTCCCTGGACCCGGTGTCCTCGCTCGACGTGATGAACCTGCTGCGCCAGATCTCCGTGGAGGATGACCTCACGGTCATCGCCTCGCTCCACCAGGTGCAACTGGCCATCGACTTCGCCGACCGCATCGTCGGCCTGCACAGCGGCCAGGTCGTCCTCGACCGGGGGACCGGGGGCCTGGCCGCCGCGGAGGCCTCGCAGATCTACTCCTCCGTGGCCGGCACCACCGACCCGGCCACCTCCGAACCCCGGTATGAGGTGAACTGAGTGTCCTCCCTGCTCAACCCGCCCCGGGCGGCGGCG
>CAZTIZ010000040.1:0-17987 GCA_964613845.1 uncultured Corynebacterium sp. | reverse complement strand
GCTAGTTTGCTGAAGGTTAAAGCTTCATGAACTTTTACTATCTGGGTAAACGCCGGTCAAACGGCTAAGATGACAATTCGCCTGCTTCACAGGCCCCCCGATCACCGTCCCCAAAGGAAAACAGCCGTGAGCGAAACCGAGAGCGAGCTGGCGGAACTCGTCCCGCTGGCCATCGACGGCGATCGCCGGGCCCTCCAGCGGATCATGAAGATCATCCACCCCCCGGTGCTGCGTTATGCCCGGGCCCGGGTCGGCGGCGGCAGAACCCCCACCGCCGAGGACATCACCCAGGAAATCTGTCTGGCGGTGGCTACCTCCATCGGAAACTTCGTTGATAAGGGCCGCCCCTTCATGGCCTTCGTCTACGGGGTCGCCTTCAACAAGGTGGCCGATGCCCACCGTGCGATGGCCCGGGACCGCTCGCACCCCATGGACGAGGTCCCCGACACCCCGAACGACCGGGAGACCCCCGAGGAGTACGCCCTCGTCGCTGATGGAAGTAACAAAGTCAGGGCTCTGCTCGATTCATTAAGTGACAGGGCCCGCGACATCGTGATTCTCCGGGTCTTCGTCGGATTGTCCGCGGAGGAGACCGCCTCCGTGGTGGGGAGTACCCCGGGCGCAGTACGGGTCGCACAGCATCGTGCACTGAACGCGCTACGTAAGAAGCTTGAACAAGGAGGAGAGCGTGACGAAGCGTCATGACGAGGACGCAGGCGATGTCACCAACCAGCTGAGACCGCTGGTCGATGATGACGCCTTCCTCACCGCGCTCTCCGGGGGATCCGACCCCTCCGACGGGTCCGATGAGCTGGCCACCCTGCTGCTGGGTCTCCGCTCCGAGGTCGAGGAGCGGATGCCGCCACCGCCGCTGATCGAGGGCGCCGACGACGAGGCGGACGCACCGGAGATGCCCGTGGTGATCTCCCTCGGGGAGCATCGGGGGCGTCGTCACCGCCGTTCCCGACCCCTGCTGTCGGGGCTGCTCGGTGCCGCCGCAGCGACCCTGCTGATCGCGGGGTCAGGTGCGGCGATCTACAACGCCACGCCGGGTTCCCCGCTGTGGGGACTGAACAACGGCATCTTCAGCGACCGTACGGCCGTCGTCGAGCTGGCCGGCACCCTCGATGAGCTCGATTCCCGGACCGCCGAGGGCGACATGGTCGGGGCCCGTGCACTGGTGGAGGAGGCCCGGCTCCTGGTCGAGAGCATGAACGAGCGTGAGAATGAGCGTGAGCAGCAGGTGACCGTGACCCGAACGCCGGAGCGCACCACCGTCACCGCCCCGCCGCGCGAGCGGGGCCCGGCCCCGGAACCGGTCACCGAGACGGTCACGGTGACCGAGACAGAGTCCTCCACCGTGCGGGAGTCCGTCGTTGTGACGACCACCGTCATCCGCGAACCGCAGCCGTTGCCCATCCCCACCCCGGCACCCGAACCGCAGCCCACCCCCACCACCGACACTCCGCCGCCCTCGTCCCCGGCGGCGCAGCCGCCCGCCGGCGAGTCCACACCCCCGGCAGAGTAGGGCGGCACTGCCCGCGCGGTTCTTTCTGCGCAACGGAAGAAAGCCCGGCGCACCTGATCAGGTGCGCCGGGCTTTTCCGGTGTGTCAGTCTCTAGCGGGCTTCGAGCCCGTCGAGGTAGCCCAGGGCGTAGTCCCAGGGCACGTAGGCGGAGACATCGGGGCGCGCGCTGGGCTCGTGCACTGGCGCGAGCTCATCGGCCAGTGTGGCGACCATGTTGGCGGCCATGATGTCCCAGTCGTAGTAGTGGTGGTCATCGCAGTCCTCGCAGAGGAAGAAGATACCGAGGATCCCGCGGGGGGTGAGCACCCGTCGGAACTCCCAGACCAGTTCCAGGTCCTGCTGGACGCCGATTCTCTCTTCCTCACTCAACGGCGGCATCGGCTCGTCCGCCTCGAGGAAGGATGCCGGATCGTGGGGGTCGTCGGCAAACGGGTCTCGGGGCATCTGGGCATCGTAATTCACACTGGCCAGACTAGGGTGGAGGGCCTTCCCTGGCAATTCCCGCTGGCTACCACGCCGGAGGGGAAAGGCATTACAGTGTAGTCATCGCGGAAGCCACGAAGTGCCTGAAGGAGCAAGATTTCATGACCGATCAGCGTGTGTCCACCGGGGGAGACGACCCGAGCAAGGTGGCCCTGCTGGGGCTGACCTTCGATGATGTCCTCCTCCTGCCGGCGGAGTCGAATATCGTTCCCAGTGAGGTCGACACCTCATCCCAGTTCACCCGCAACACCCGGCTGGGGGTGCCGATCGTGTCCGCCGCCATGGACACCGTGACTGAGGCGCGCATGGCTGTGGCCATGGCCCGGCAGGGCGGTCTGGGCGTCCTGCACCGCAACCTCTCCGCTGAGGAGCAGGCCGAGCAGGTCGAGATCGTCAAGCGTTCGGAGTCGGGCATGGTCACTGACCCGATCACCTGTACCCCGGACATGACCATCACCCAGGTCGACGCGATCTGCGCCCGTTACCGCATCTCCGGCCTGCCGGTCGTGGACGGGGATCACCGCCTCGTGGGTATCTGCACCAACCGGGACATGCGTTTCGAGCCGAACCCGGAGGCCCGTGTCGCCGAGGTCATGACCCCCATGCCGCTGGTCGTGGCCCGGGAGGGCGTGACCAAGGACGAGGCGCTCCTGCTCCTGTCCGAGCACAAGGTGGAGAAGCTTCCGATCGTCGACGCCGAGGACCGCCTGGTCGGCCTCATCACGGTCAAGGACTTCGTCAAGACCGAGCAGCACCCCTTCTCCTCCAAGGATGCCTCCGGTCGTCTGCTGGTTGCGGCCGGCATCGGTACCGGTGAGGACTCCTGGCAGCGTGCGGGCCTGCTGGTGGAGGCCGGCGTGGACGTGCTCGTCGTCGACTCCGCCCACGCCCACAACAACCGCGTCCTGGAGATGGTTTCCCGCGTGAAGAAGGAATGGGGGGAACGCGTCGACGTCGTGGGCGGCAACCTCGCCACCCGCGGTGCCGCGCGCGCCATGGTTGACGCCGGCGCCGACGCCATCAAGGTCGGCATCGGCCCGGGCTCCATCTGCACCACCCGCGTCGTCGCCGGCGTCGGTGCCCCGCAGATCACCGCGATCATGGAGGCCGCCGTGCCCGCCCGTGCGGCCGGCATCCCCATCATCGCCGACGGTGGCATGCAGTTCTCCGGTGACGTGGCCAAGGCACTGGCCGCCGGCGCCTCCACCGTCATGCTCGGCTCGATGCTGGCCGGCACCACCGAGTCCCCGGGGGATATCGTCGTGGAGAAGGGCCAGCAGTACAAGCGTTACCGTGGCATGGGATCCATGGGCGCCATGCAGGGCCGTGGTCTGTCCGGTGAGAAGCGCTCCTACTCCAAGGACCGTTACTTCCAGGCGGATGTGCGCAGCGAGGACAAGCTCGTGCCCGAGGGCATCGAGGGGCGTGTCCCGTTCCGCGGTTCCATCGAGGCCATCACCCACCAGCTCGTCGGTGGCCTGCGCGCCGCCATGGGCTACACCGGTTCGGCCACCATCGAGGAGCTGCAGGCCAAGCAGTTCGTGCAGATCACCTCCGCCGGACTGCGTGAGTCCCACCCGCACCACATCCAGCAGACCGTCGAGGCACCGAACTACCGCTAGGTTCGGCCACCACGCCACTCAGGTGCACCCCCGGGAGGCCACCCCGGGGGTGCCGCTCCCTTTCTGCCCGTCTGACCCCGGCCGGACCGTGACCGCTCCTCGGTGGGGTAGAGTTACAGACCGTCAATCCACCCCGAGGGAGGCACGTTCATCATGCGCGATTACGTCGAGATCGGTATCGGCCGCGAAGCCCGCCGTACCTACCGCCTGGAAGACATCGCAGTCGTTCCTGCGCGACGCACCCGCTCCTCCAAGGACGTCGACACCACCTGGAACATCGACGCCTACACCTTCGGCATCCCGGTGATGTCGCACCCCACCGATGCACTGTCCAGCCCTGAGTTCGTCATCGAGATGGACCGGCAGGGTGGCCTGGGCATCATCAATGCGGAAGGCCTGTGGGGCCGCCACCGGGATCTCGACGCCGCCCTCAGCCGCGTCATCGAGGCCGCCTCGGAGGAGGACAGCTTCGATTTCACCGGCGCCCGGGCCATCGAGACGCTGCAGGAGCTGCACGCCGCCCCCATCGACTTCGACCTGCTGGCCGAGCGGATCTCCGCCGTCCATGCCTCCGGTGCGACCGTCGCGGTGCGCGTCAGCCCCCAGAAGGCCCGTGAGTTCGCCCCCAAGGTCATCGCCGCAGGTGCCGAACTGCTGGTCATCCAGGGCACCATGATCTCCGCGGAACACGTGTCCACCGGTGGCGAGCCGCTCAACCTCAAGGAGTTCATCGGCTCCCTCGACGTGCCGGTCATCGCCGGTGGCGTGGCTGACTACACCACCGCGCTGCACCTGATGCGTACCGGCGCGGCCGGCGTCATCGTCGGTGGCGGCACCAACACCAACGCCGTGGCCCTCGGACTGGAGGTCTCCATGGCCACCGCCATCGCGGATGTGTCCGCCGCCCGCCGCGAGTACCTCGACGAGACCGGTGGCCGCTACGTCCACATCATCGCCGACGGTGAGATCGAGACCTCCGGCGACGTCGCCAAGGCCATCGCCTGCGGTGCCGACGCCGTCGTGCTCGGCCTGCCGCTGGCCCCGGCGGCGGAAGCCGCGGGGAAGGGCACCTTCTGGCCCGCCGTGGCCGGCCACCCGCGCTTCCCGCGCGGCGTCGTCGAGGGCCCGCCGATGATCCTGGCGGAGGGGGAGGAGAAGCCGAGCCTGGAAAAGATCCTCCACGGCCCCTCCACCGAGCCCTTCGGTGCGCAGAACATCGTCGGGGGTCTGCGCCGGGCGATGGCCAAGTCGGGCTACACGGACCTGAAGTCCTTCCAGAAGGTCGGTCTGTCCGTCAATTTCTAGGACCTCCCGGGCGGTGACCGGCGGGTAGCAGGGTGGAATACCCTGAGACGCGAAAGTTTCCGGGTTAATTACCGGCCCCAGTGGAAAAGAGATCGACTCCCGTGACCGCCCTGTCACCGGTGTCCCGTTTCGCCGCCGATCTCCCCTCACATGACGTCGGCGTCACTGAACTCTTCTTCTCGATGACCGATGGCCGGGGGATCATCCGCCAGGTCAACGATGTGTTCGTCCGGCTCTCCCGGCATGGGGAGGATGACCTGATCGGCTCACCGCACAACATCATCCGCCACCCGGACATGCCCGGGGGGATCTTCCGGACGATATGGCGGACCCTGCAGGCGGGGCAGCCCTTCGCCACAGCCGGTGAGATCTATCACGCGATGAACGGCGTGGAACACGGGGCGCGTGAGCGCGGCGTCGATAAGCGCGACAGTGCGGAACAGGGTGCCGGGCGCCTGGGGGAGGAGCTGGAGCGTCGCCGACAGGGACGGCCCGGCGAAGGGGAGGACTCCGGGGCGCACGCGGAACTGCTCGCGACGGTGCACGGCCTCCATGAGGTGCTGGACGGTTTCATGGCCTCCCAGCAGCGTATCGTCGAGACCGCCTCGGCGCGGGCGAGGGCGGGAGCCCGCCTCGACGAGGAGACCACCGCCACCGTGCGCGTGAGCACGGAGATGGACCGGCTCGACATCGCCGGCCCGGAACGGGCCCTCGCTCGCCCCGCTACAGGTGTGGACGACGATGCACGGCATCGTCACCGACCACATCAGGGACCTGACGGAGCTGCTCGCCGAGCTGTGCCGGGTCGGGGCGCGTACCCGTTTCCACATCGCACTAGCGCACCTGCACACCCATGTCGAACGGGCCTCCCGGGCCGCCACGGCCTACCTCGGCTGAGTTCCCCCGGGCTCGGCGTAGTAGGATCGGAACCGTGACTCAGCAGACCCCCCAGCCAGTGCTCGTCGTCGATTTCGGCGCCCAGTACGCTCAGCTCATCGCTCGTCGTGTGCGCGAGGCCCGGATCTACTCCGAGGTCGTCCCCCACACCGCCTCGGTGGAGGAGATCAAGGCCAAGAATCCGGCCGCCCTCATCCTCTCCGGTGGCCCGTCATCCGTCTACGCCGAGGACGCGCCCCGGCTGGATCCGCAGATCCTGGAGTTGGGGCTGCCGGTCTTCGGCATCTGCTACGGCTTCCAGGTGCTGACCCACGCCCTCGGCGGTACCGTGGCCGAGACGGGTGCCCGGGAGAACGGCCGCACCGACGTCGAGGTTTCTGGCGGTGTCCTCCACGAGGGGCTGGAGACCAGCCACAAGGTGTGGATGAGCCACCGTGACTCCGTCACCGAGGCCCCGTCCGGTTTCACCGTGACCGCCACCTCCGCCGGGGCGCCCGTCGCCGCCTTCGAGGACGTCGAGCGTCGTATCGCCGGTGTTCAGTATCACCCGGAGGTGCTGCACTCGCCCCACGGCCAGCAGGTGCTCAGCCGTTTCCTCACCCAGATCGCCGGCCTGGAGCCGACCTGGACCGCCGCGAACATCGCCGAGTCGCTGATCGAGCAGGTGCGGGAGCAGATCGGCGAGAACGGCCGCGCCATCTGTGGCCTGTCCGGTGGCGTCGACTCCGCCGTGGCCGCCGCCCTGGTGCAGCGCGCCATCGGTGATCGCCTCACCTGTGTCTTCGTCGATCACGGCCTGCTCCGCGCCGGAGAGCGTGAGCAGGTGGAGAATGACTTCGTCGCCGCCACCGGCGCCAAGCTCATCACCGTTGACGAGCGCGCGGCCTTCCTGAATAAGCTGGCCGGCATCACCGAACCGGAGACCAAGCGCAAGGCCATCGGCGCGGAGTTCATCCGCTCCTTCGAGCGCGCCGTGGTCGGTGTCCTCGACGACGCCCCTGAGGGTGCCACCGTTGACTTCCTGGTCCAGGGCACCCTCTACCCGGATGTCGTGGAGTCCGGTGGAGGCTCCGGTACCGCCAACATCAAGAGCCACCACAACGTCGGAGGCCTGCCCGACGACGTCGAGTTCGAGCTCGTCGAGCCGCTGCGCCTGCTGTTCAAGGACGAGGTGCGTGCCGTCGGCCGTGAGCTCGGCCTGCCTGAGGTCATCGTCAACCGTCAGCCTTTCCCGGGCCCGGGCCTGGGTATCCGCATCATCGGTGAGGTCACCGAGAACCGACTGGAGACCCTGCGTGCCGCAGACCTGATCGCGCGCACCGAGCTCACCGCCGCGGGCCTGGACAACCAGATCTGGCAGTGTCCGGTGGTCCTGCTCGCGGACGTGCGTTCCGTGGGCGTTCAGGGGGATGGCCGCACCTACGGTCACCCGATCGTCCTACGCCCGGTGACCAGCGAGGACGCCATGACCGCCGACTGGGTCCGCATCCCCTATGAGGTTCTGGAGCGCATCTCCACCCGCATCACCAACGAGGTCGATGAGGTCAACCGCGTCGTGCTCGACGTGACCTCCAAGCCGCCGGGAACCATCGAGTGGGAGTAGGCCACCAGCCCTCCCACGGCTGAAGACACGCGGGCCCCGACCACATGGTCGGGGCCCGCTGTCGTCGAGGGGGGGATCACTCAGCCGGGGAGGACGCCGTCGGCAGGTGCACCTGCACGTCGCCGATCCCGCCGATGACGTGCAGGGTCAGTGTCTCACCCTCCGCCCCGCCGTTGTGAGCGCCCGGGGTGCAGGTCAGGTTCCCGATTCCAGAGCTGCAGGTCAGGTCCAGGGGGACGTCGGCGGGCAGCCACACCTCGACGTCGCCGATTCCACCGCGCACGGTGACGTGCGCGTCGTTCTCAAGCGGGGCCAGCCCCCGCAGATCCAGTTCAAGATCGCCGACGCCATTGCCGTAGGAGCTGCGCAACTGGGCGCCGCTGGTGGGGCTGTGGTGGAGGTCACCCACGGCCCCGCCGTCGTAGTTGGCGGCCAGGAAGGGCAGCAGGACCGCGGTGAGCAGACCGGTGAGCAGAGTGAAGGCCGAGCCCATGCCGAGCAGGACCCACGGCCAGATCTTGGCTTTCCGTCGCGGGGTTGCTACTGGCGTGCCAGGGTCGGGCAGATCCCAGGCGAAGGGGGCGGTGCCCAGCGGATCCCAGGCCGGAGGGGTGGGCCGACCGGGCGGATAGGGCGCGCCCTCGGCGGGGTGGAGGGAGGAGAGGTTCACCGGTTCCGGCATGGTCCGGGCGGGGGGCTCCGCCAGCAGCCCGGCGGGTGGCTGCGGCTGACGCCGGTGCAGCAGCCACCAGGCCGCCCCCGTCAGAGCGAGCGTGAACACCGTGCTGGAGGCGAAGGCACCCGCCCCGCCCAGGGTCAGGATCCCGGAGTAGATGAGGAAGAAGAACAGCAGCCACCAACCGTTGCCCCGTTCCCTGCGCTCCGGGGCGCTGAGCCGGTCCTTGCCCTGCGCCACCGCCTGGAGCGGGGAGAGGCGGAGCCCGTAACGGGGCATGAGTAGCCAGAGCAGCAGGTAGGCGGCGATGCCCCCGCCCATGGTCAGGGCGGCGACGACGAACAGGACGCGAACGATGACGGGGTCAATCTGGTAGCGCACGCCGATCCCCTCGCAGACACCGGCGATTTTCGCGTTGCCACCCTGTTCGGAGGGGATGCGGGGCGGGCGGGTCTCCCACAGGTGACGGGCGGTGGCGGTGAGGGGGCTCATGCCCTCAATTGTGGTACCCGGTGGGAGCCCGGGCCATCGGGATCCACCCTGATTTCCGTATCTCAGGGTCTGCCCCGATGGCCGTGGTGGTCCACACCGTGCCAGAATCAGGGCCATGAGCGGCATCCCGACCCCCTATGTACAGGACCGGCCGACCTCCGGCCCGTACCCGACCTATGCCCGGCCGCGGCGGCGTCGGGTGGTGGCGGGCGTGGCCGCCGGGCTGGCGGTGCACCTGGGTGTCGATGTCTTCCTCGTCCGCCTGGCCTTTCTCATCGCGGCGTTTCTCTCCGGCCTGGGAGTTTTCACCTACATCGGGCTGTGGATCTTCTCCCGCACCTCCACCGACCTCGTCGTCCCCCGGGACCGCAGCCGCCTGTCCCGCCCGGTGCACGCCCTGCTCGTGCTCATCGGGGCCGCCGGATTCCTCGCCTCGCTCTCGCTGGTCTCGGGACTGTCGGGGGCGGCGCTGCTCCCGCTGCTGGTCGCCGGGGTGGGTGCGGTGCTGGCCTGGCAGGCCTACGACCGGGGCCTGGATTCCGGGCGCAGCCTGCTCAGCATCCTGGGTGGGGCGACCCTGGTGCTGGCCGGCATCATCGTCGCCGTGCTCAGCTGGGAACGTGCCGGCGGGTTCATGGCCGCGTTGCTGGCCGTGTTACTGACCCTGGCGGGCGTGGCGGCCCTCGGGGTCCCACTGGTGGTCCGGCTGTGGGGTGCGGTCGCGGAGGAACGCGCGGAGAAGGCGGCCGCCGCCGAACGCGCGGAGATCGCCGCCCGCCTGCATGACTCGGTGCTCCAGACCCTCGCCCTGATCCAGAAGTGGGCCGGGGACCCCACCGAGGTCACCCGGCTGGCCCGCGGACAGGAACGGGAACTGCGGCAGTGGCTGTTCGAGCCGGAGGAGAAGGCCTCACAGTCCGTCTTCGCCGCCGTCGATACCGCCTGCGGGGAGGTCGAGGACCTCTTCGGCGTGCGCATCGCCCCCGTGACCGTGGGCACCGACACTGACCTGACGGAATCGAGCAAGGCCGCTGTCCTGGCTGCGAGGGAGGCGATGGTCAACGCCGCCAAACACGCGGGCGTCGACACACTCGACGTCTACGCCGAACTGCTCGGCGGTGAACTGGCCATCTTCGTCCGCGACCGTGGTCCCGGCTTCGACCCGGCGGCGGTACCCGCCGACCGGCACGGCATCCGTGACTCCATCCACGGGCGTATGGAACGCGCAGGTGGCACTGCGAGCATCCGCACCGAGCCGGGACAGGGGACGGAGGTCACCGTCACCGTGGCCGTGGCCCCGGGGGAGCCTGCGACACCTGGGGAGGACCCCGCCCCGGTATCCTGAGCCTCATGAGTTCCCCGGTGACCGTGTTCCTCGTCGATGACCATTCCGTGTTCCGTTCCGGTGTCCGCGCCGAGCTGGCCGGTGCGGTGGAGATCGTCGGTGAGGCTGGCACCGTCACGGAGGCGGTCGCGGGCATCGGAGCCACCCGGCCCGACGTCGTGCTCCTGGATGTCCACATGCCCGACGGTGGGGGCGTGGCGGTGCTCTCTCAGGTGACGGTAGACACCACCTTCCTGGCGTTGAGCGTGTCCGACGCCGCGGAGGACGTCATCTCCGTCATCCGTGCAGGTGCCCGTGGGTACGTGACCAAGAACATCTCGGGCGTCGAGCTGGCCGAGGCGATCCGCCGGGTGCATTCGGGTGACGCCTACTTCTCCCCGCGCCTGGCGGGATTCGTCCTCGACGCCTTCGCCGGGGCAGAGTTGGCGGAGGACACCGCGGGGGAACCGCAGAAGATCGACGACCCGGTGGTGGACGCACTCACCCGCCGTGAGTTGGAGGTACTGCGGCTACTGGCGCGCGGCTATACCTACCGGGAGATCGGCGCCGAGCTGTTCATCTCCGTCAAGACGGTGGAGACCCACGCCTCCAACATCCTGCGCAAGACCCAGCAGTCCAACCGTCACGCCCTGACACGGTGGGCGCACTCCCGTGACCTGGACTAGCGTGATCGCGGCACCGGGGATCAGAGGAAGGCCAGGGCCCTGGATCCGTCGATGTGGGGGAAGACCCAGAACATCCAGCCCAACACCGCCACCCAGACCAGCAGTGTGCCCCAGACCGGCAGGGGGGCGATGATGGGCACCAGCATCAGGGCCAGCCATACCGCGAACAGGGGGAACACCTGGCCGAGGCGGGGACGGTACTCCACGTTGCGCTTCTCCGTGTACTCCCTCATCTCCCGCCGGTAGGGGTGGCTGAACATCAGCAGCAGGCCAGCCGCGATCGACACCACCATGACGGCCACCTGGATGCCACGGGGCAGGTCCGTCGACAGGACTGCCACTCCCGCGCCGAGCAGGAGGGAGGTGCCCACCCTCACGAATCCGGGGGTGGGGATCGGGGTGACGTGCGAGCGCATGGTGGAGTAGGCGTTCATGCCGGTCAACGCTACCAGCTGGGGTGCTGTGCCTCCCAGGGGCGAGGGACTAGCCCTTGAGCACGTCGACGACCACGCGCGGGGGGTTCTCCAGGACCTGCACCGCATAGGGCAGACGCTCATTGAGGCCGATGATGAACTGGGAACGGCCCTCGAACGTCGCGGCGGGGATGACCTCGGTGATGTGGCCGGAACCGGCCACCCGGGCCAACCCGGGATCATCCATCTCCAGGTCGAAGGGGTAGGTGGTGCCGTCGATGTTCACGTTGAGGGCGACGGAACCCTGGTAGTCCACCGCTGAGCCCGAACCCTGCTGGGTCGGCCGGTCGGTGTAGTCGATGAACCAGCCCGGGGAGCCCTGGCCGGTCATCTCGAAGACCGCCCGGTCGAAGCCGGCATGGCTGCTCACCCGTGTCTCCGTGACCACCAGCTGGGAGGGGGCGGCCGGGCGGAGGGTCTTCATGGCGGTGTCGGCACTACCGAGCGGGGTGACCCCGGCGTCGGCGGAGGTGAGCACTCCACCATCTTCCGTGGTGGTGGCGGCCGCGGTGGAGGGGGCGGGATCCGCAGTGGCGGCCAGCCCACTGGGGTCTCCGGTGACACAGGCGGTCAGCCCGAGGGCACCCACGGCCGCGACGGCGAAGGCGGCGAGGGTGGGGCGGCGCCGGGTGAAGCCCCGGAGGTGGGTGGTCATGCGGATACCGTAGCCGCTCGACCCCTCCGGGTGAAGCCCATATCTGAGTCGATGCCGGATCGTGAGCGAATCGTTGCAAAGCTTGCGTAGCTCTCTCCTTGCAGGGACCGTCCAGCCGGGAACTCACCGGAATGGGGTGAGGGGTGTCACTCGTGCAGCACGTCGATGACCACCCGCGTCGGATTCTCCAGCGCGGTCACGGAATAGGGCAGACGCCCGCTGGTGCCGACGGCGAATTGGGAACGGGCCTCGAAGATCCCGGCACTGGTCACGTCACTGACGACACCGCCCGCCCCGGGCACGGTGCCCAGGTCCACCGGATCACGGTCCAGGTCGAACGGGTAGGGGGTGCCCTCGATGTGCACGTTGAGGGCGGTGACCCCGCCGTGTTGGATGGGGAAGCCGGAGCCCTGCTGTCCGGGGGCGTCGTCGTAGTCGATCCACCAGCCGGGGGTGCCCTCACCCTCCAGGTCGAAGACCACCCGGTCGAAGGTGTCGTGGGTGGCTACCCGCACACCGGTGACGATCAACCTGCGTTCCCCCTCGGACCGCTGAATCTTCGCGTTGGTGTCCGGGGTGCCGAGCGGAGCGAGCGGGGTGGGCGGGGTGGTCCCGTCGGTCTCGTTTCCATCCTGTTCACCACCCGGCTCGCCACCTGGTGTTCCCGTGGCTCCCGGGGTGGGGCCGGCCGGGGCTGTGGCGGTGGTGGTCCGGGTCGTCTCAGTGGTGGTGGGTTCATCGTCGGACCCCGGTGTCCCGCAGCCCGTGAGGACGAGAGCGCCGAGGGTGAGCGTGGCGAGGCCGGTGAGTGCCTTGCCACGCAGTGTCCGCTTGGGCGTGTCAGCTTCCATGTCCTCAACGTATAGCGCAACGGCCCAGCCGGGGGTGGGAACCACGGAAACCGTGAGTCAATCGTTGTCCCGCCCAGGGTCCGGGCCAGTCGTGCGATTAGCCGTGGAGGATATCGACCACCACCCGGTGCGGCTCATCCAGCGTCTGGATGGAGTGGGGGAGCGTGCCGTCCAGGCCGATGACGAACTGGGACTGGCCGTGATGGGTGACTACGCTGATGACCTCATTGACGGCTCCCCCGGCGCCGGGGATGGTGCCGAGGTTGGGTTGTTCATGGCCCTCACCACTGTGGTGGACCACGCCGGTGAGGTTGATTTCCAGGGCCATGCTGCCCTGGTATTCCACCGGCAGACCGCTGGCCGCCTGGACGGGCTCCGGGACGTAGCCGGTGAACCAGCCCACGGAACCTTCGTGGACCGTGTCGAAGACCACCCGGTCAAAACCTTCGTGGGTGGCCACGCGCACGCCCGAGATCACCTGCGCGTGCGGTTCACCGGAGTCCCGCGACTTCGGCTCGGTGTCCGGATGGCCCAACGGGGTCACCGGCTGACCGATGCCCTCGTGGGGGATGTCCACGACCACCCGCTGCGGATCCTCCAGCAGCTGGACGGAATAGGGCAGGGTGTGGTTCAGGCCGATGATGAACTGCGACTGCCCGTGATAGGCCGCTGACTCGATCACCTCGGTCACCACCCCGCCGCTTCCTGGTGTGACGCCCAGGGCGGTTGCCCCGGCCACGCCCTCAATCAGGATCTCCAGGGCCATGCTCCCCCGGTATTCGACGGGGTCTCCACTGCCGAGCTGGATGGGGTTGGGGGTGTAGAGGGTGGACCAGCCGGCTGTCCCCTCACTGTGGATGTCGAAGACGACCCGGTCGAAGGTCTCGTGGGTGGCCAGCCGGACATCAGCGACGGTGTGCTGGTGCGGCGGTTCGGATTCCCGGAACTTCGGGTCGAGGTTCGGCTCCCCCAGTGGGGCGACCGGGGCACCCTCACCCCCACCCTCATGGAGGATGTCGATGACCAGCCGCTTCGGCTCCTCCATCACCTGTACGGAATAGGGGAGAACACCATCCACACCGATCACGACATTACCGCGCCCCTCGAACCAGACGCCCGCGTGGACCACCTCGCTGACGACCCCGCCCGCGCCGGGCACGGTGTCCAGGTGCGGATGGCCGAGGTCGCTTTCGTACACGTGGATGCCTTCGATTTCTACGTTGAGGGCAGTGTTGCCGTTGTAGTCGATGGGATGCCCGGATCCCGGGGCCCGGGGGGTGTCGGTATAGGTGGTCCACCAGCCAGGGGTCCCTTCTCCCTCCAGGTCGAGGACGACCCGGTCGAAGGTCTCGTGTCGGCCCACCCGCATGTCCGAGAGGGCCAGTCGGGCATCCCCGGAGGCGTGCTGCTGTTTCGCCGAGGTGTCCGGTTCACCCAGCGGGGTGGTGCCCCCGTCCGGGGCGGTTCCCTCTGGGTCGCTGGACACGGGAGTGGTCTGCGCGGAGGTGGTCTGCGCGGAGGTGGTCTCCGGCGGGGGAGTCTCAGGGCCGGTCCCCTCGGGGTCCTGCGGGGAACCACCTGGGGTGCAGGCGCTCAAGGTCAGGGCACCGGCGAAGATCATCGCCGCGAGGGAGCGGGGCCCGCGACGTCGGAATAGTTTTTCAGTGATGTGTGTCATAGTCCTATGGTATGATTTTCTGCTCTCTGAAGGAATGGTTGCCGGAGTATCGGGACCCAATCGTTGTTTAGCTCAGCTAAGCCTGTCCTCACAGGCCCTCGCCGCGGGTTACGTCGGGGGCACACTAGGGTGGGGGCCATGTTGAGCACTGATTCTGGCACTGGTTCCACTGATGTTTCCGGCGCTGGGGCCGCCCGCTGCTCCGACGTGCAGGTCGAACCGTTGGCGGGCTCCGCGAAGAAGGAGACCGTCCACCTCGTGTTCGAGTGGCCCCAGGGGTGGAGCCGGGACGTCCTCGACGGCGACACCTTCGGGGAGGACCTCACCCGCAGGCTGAAGGGCCGGCTCGACGGGGTGGCCGGTCTGCAGTTGGTCCGACAGCCCGGCCGCGAGGGCCGACAGATCGAGAGCCACCACCTCTTCCTCGTCTTCACCGACCGGGCCCGCACCGAAAAACTCATCGTGGACGGCCCCGAGGCCCTCCTGGACCTGGACCTGTCCGGGCCCGGCCGCAACGGCGCCGAGGAATTCACCGACCCCCTGGTGCTGGTTTGTACCCACGGCAAGCGCGACGTGTGCTGCGCGGTGAAGGGCCGCCCCATGGCCGCGGGACTGGCGGAACGCCACCCGGGCCCGGTGGTGTGGGAGACCTCGCACACCAAGGGCCACCGCTTCGCCCCCTCCATGCTGGTCATGCCCTGGGGCTACAGCTTCGGCCGACTCAATGAGGAGGCGGCCTCCTCCATGGTGGCCGCCGTCCGCGCGGGGGAGTACTTCCACCCGGGTAACCGGGGCCGTGGTCTGTATGGGCCGCGCGGCCAGGTCGCGGAGCTGGCGGTGGCCCGGCAGCTGCTGGGCGAGGGGGAGTCGTTGCGATTCGGGGAACTCGCCGTCAGCGACGAGGACGCGGCCCCGGGCCCGCGGGTGGCGCATGTCGACGGTCGCGTCTGGGTGGTTGAGCTGGAGGAGCGGGAGGTCGGCGGAATCGTCTCCTCCTGCGGAGACGATCCGAAGACGGGCCCCGTCTGGATCGCCCGGGACGTTCACCCCGCGGGGTAGGGCCCTACCGGTCGAGCAGTCCCGGCAGGGCCGTGGCCACCGAGTCGATGATCTCGTCGGTGGCGGCGTGCACCTCGCCCGGTGACCAGGGGAAGGAGAAGGAACGATCGGCGATGCCGTGCATCGGCAGGTCATTCCAGGAATCGCCGAAGGTGTAGAGCTCGACCTCGGAGCGCTCGACGCCGAGGTGCCCGGCCAGCCAGGACAGCCCGGTGGCCTTGGTGACCCCGGTGGGGGTGACGTCGAGGAAGTTCTGGTTGATCACGCAGCCCACGTCGAAAGTGGTGTGCAACCAGTGGACCACCTCCTGTTTGAGGCCGGGGTTGTCGGGCACCCAGACGGGCACGCTGACGAAGGTCCGGTCGTCGATCTTCCCCGGTGGCAGGTCCTCGAAGTCGTGGAGGACGGTGTTGGTCGCCGTGAGCGGGACCCGGGAGCTGAAGCGTGCGTCGCGGGCATGGAGGGCGGTGCCGTAGACCGCGACACCATCGACATCCGCCAGGGTCTGCGCGATCTCCCGCACGACCGGGGTCTCCAGTGTGGTGGCGTGCAGGACACGGCCCGTGTGATCGGTCACGGCGGCACCGGTGAACACCACGGAATAATCGAAGGTGAGGGCGGTGTCGCCGAGGGCGTGGCGCATCGCCCACATGGATCGGCCGGTGGCGGCCACGGCGAGGTGACCGGTCTCGCGCCAGGTGCGGATGGCGTCGATGCTTCCCTCGGCGACACCCTCGGGGAAGATGAGGGTGCCATCCAGGTCAAAGGCGGCGATCTTCATGACGCCCAGGTTAGCTGGCCGGTCACTGTCGGCAGCAGGCTATTCGGTACGGATATAGCTTGCGCCGAGCACCTCACCGGACTCATCGAGCGCCTGCACCGCGATGTAGGGGACATCGGCGGGGGCCGGAATCGCGGTTTCGAAACCATCCTTGTCCGCAATGTCGTGGAAGGTGGCACTGGCCTCGTCCTCGCCGGCCATCAGCCGCCACTGGGCGACCTCGGTCGCGCCGTTCCAGCTGACGTAGACGGTCTCGCCGTCGACAACGATGGCCGGCGGCTCGGTCGGGGTACCGGTCCACTCCTTGGCATAGGCGCGGTAGCTGTCGAAGGGGCCGTGGAAGGCGTCGTAGACCACCTCGCCGTCCGGGTTGTACTCGGTGTAGAAGTGCTCCCAGCCCCAGCCGACGAGCAGGTTGCCGTTGTCCAGGCGGGAGGCGTTGGCCATGTAGTCGGACAGGCGGGGCTCCGGTGCCTCAAGCTGAGCGGCGATCTCGACGGTCTGCGCGTCCTCGTCCAGGTCGAGCCAGAGCACCCGGGAGTTCTCGCGGTAGGCGGGGGTGGCGGCGTTGTCGAAGACGCGGATGGTGCCGTCCTCCTCCCACTGGGCGTCGTGCTGCCAGGAGAAGTAGGCGTCCTCGGGTAGATCGAAGTCGCTCTCCGGGCCACCGAGGGTCCAGATCAGTTCGCCGGTCTGCCCGTCGATCTTGTAGAGGGCGTGGGTGTGGCGTGCCGAGATCAGCAGTGCGCCGTCGTCACCGTACCGGGCGGAGTTGATGTGGAAGTAGTCCAGGGGACTGTCCTCGGTACCGACGATCTCATTCCACTCCTGTTCGGCGGCGAAGTCCAGGACGGTGGAGGTGACCGGAACGTGGTCGAGCGAACTCCACTCGAAGAGCACCTCACCGGTGTCGATGTCGATCTCCTGGATCACCCCGTCCGTGACCCAGCCGTCCTCCGGCCCACCGATCCCGCTCAGGTCGGTCTGGGTGGGGACATAGGCGACCCAGAGCATGGTGTCATCGTCGGTGATGCGGTACTCGTGGAAATCTGCGCCACCCTCCACCAGGCCGTTGCCCGCTGAGACCCGCCCGATCTCCTGGTAGGAGGAGTCGAGCATCACGACCTCACCCCGGCCGTGGCTCCGCAGATCATAGCCCTCCCACCAGGTCAGGACGGGCTCATCCTGATAGCTCTGAACGAGCAGGTTGTGCACCGCATCATGGGCGTCGTCGATCTCACCGTAGGGCTGCAGCCACAGCGGATCACCGTTGTCGTCCAAGATCGCATTGGCGAAGGACTGCTCCTCTGCGTCCTGGTCTCTCGGGGAGAGGAGCACCACACCCTCATAGGCCTCATCGGCGGCAGGGCCGGGGCTGATCTCAGTACCGAATTCCACCAGATCGGGCCTGGTCTGATAGGCGCTGTGAGCCCCCTCGAAGGTTGGTGACTGCGCCACCGGCGGGCCGTCGGCCAGGGAGGCTTCGGAGTGATCGACGGAGGTGCAACCGCTCAGGACGAGGAAGGACGTGAGTACCGCTGCCGGGAGGAGGCGACGATTCCGTCTCGTGGATGTCGCCATGGAAACAACGTATCGTCCCTGCGTCAACGGTGCGAAACGGGTTCCCCCGGGTGTGGGGGAGGACCGGAGGCACCTATCGGCGCATGATCCTCTTCGACAGCCAGTTGCCCAGCAGCTGGGCGATCTGGACGAGGATGATGATCGCGAAGGTCGCCACGTAGGTGACCTCCCAGTCCTGGGCGCGGTAGCCGTAGACGATGGCGAAGTCACCGAGTCCACCGCCGCCGACGTAGCCTGCCATGGCGGACATGTCGACCACGGCGATGAAGATGAACGTGTAACCCAGCACCAG
>CAZTIZ010000039.1:0-18146 GCA_964613845.1 uncultured Corynebacterium sp. | reverse complement strand
ATCTTCGTCCAGGGGAAGGTCAGATCCTCGGTCTCTCCGGCGATCTCCACTTCAGGTCGGCACAGCGTGGACACCGCCGCCGCCAGCGCCGTCACGGTGATCTTCTCGCCGGGGCAGCGGTGGCCGGACCGCACCTCTCCCCCGCCCTGGGGGATGAAGGCGGTGAGCTTCTCGGCGTCATCGACCCCCAGGAACCGCTCCGGGTCAAAGGCCTCCGCGTTCTCCCATTCGCTTGGTGCGGTGTTCGTCCCCAGCAGATCGAGCAGCACCCGCTGTCCCTTCTTGACCGGGCAGCCTGCGAACGCGGTGTCCTGCGTCGTCAATGCGGGCAGCATCGGCACGAAGGGGTAGGTGCGGCGGACCTCCTGCGCGAAGGCCACGGCGAGTTCATCACCGCTCTCCCCCCTGATCCGCTCCACCCATTCGGGATGTTCCACCAGGGCGACGGCGGCGAAGGCCGCGAAGCGCGAGACCGCCACGGTCGGGCGCGTCAGGTTCTGCAGCTCGACGGCCGCGGTGTGGTCGGAGGTGTCGGGCAGCTCCGCGACGCGGGCGATCACGGAATCTTCCTCCACCGTCAGCGTTCCCGCCCGCACGTCCCCAATCATCCGGGTGAAGACGCGGTCCGTGCGCGCACGCTCCACCCAGGCCACCGGGTTCCGGGAGGGTTGCCCGAAAGTGTCCAGCAGACGGCTCATCCGTCGGCTCTGTGTCTCCATCTCCCGCAGCGAGAGCGGCAGGCCCGCCCACCGGAAGGCCGCCCGCCCGTAGACCAGCGCCAGATCGTCATAGACGTTGCCCGGTGAGGTCCGCCACCTGCCCACCTGCTTCTCAAGCTCCTCGGTGACCAGTTCCGCGAACTCCGCGACCCGCGCGTCATCGTAAGCCAAGTCCGTCAGCAGGTTCTTCCGGACGGTGTGCTCCTCGCCGTCGAGGCCGTGCACTGCACCGAGGCCGAACAGCGGACCGCGGATGAACATCGGCATGGCGCCTGAGCGCTTGATCCGGTCGGTGTCGTAGAAGAACTTCACCCCCTCCGATCCACGGACCAGCAGGGAGCGCCTGCCCAGCATGCGCAGACGCACAGGATCATCGGAGTTCGGGGCGAGCCCGGCCTTCCGGCGGAGACGTGAGGTGAACAGGTATCCGGAGCGCAGGAAGTTCAGTCCCTGCTCAAGGTGAATGGTCTTCATGGTTTCCTTCCGGGCGGGGAGAGACTGTGGTGCGCGCCACAGTACAGGCTATTCCCCGGCGGCGATGCCACCCAGCTGGTGCACCCGGAAACTCACCGCCATCCTCTCCCCGATCAGCTCCCCGTCAGCGGTGAGCATCGCCGGGATGAAATCCTGCGGAGCCGGGTGCCCGGGCAGGTCCGCGAGGTACTCCCGGTGGCAGGCGAGCGAACTGACCGCCGCCTCACAGGCCCGCTCATCGACGCCGACGGCGTGGGTGGGTCTCGCCGCCCCCGCCACCAGCAACAGGGAGGGGTTCCAGGGTTCCAGTCCCTCGTACTCACACAGGTCCCGGAAGACCCAGCGGTTGCCGGCTGCGAGCGTACCATCGATCGTGGCCAGCCCCGCCACCCGGTGGTCGGGCTGGTTGAGGCCCCCATAGGCCTCGACATCGTAATTGGTGGCGATGACCACATCAGGGCGCAGGCGACGGACCTGCCGGGCGATGTCCCGGCACAGCTCGGCGCTGTGGGTCAGGTGACCGTCCGGGTAGTCCAGCATCACCAGGTCGCTGACCCCGACGGCATCACAGGCGGCGCCCTGCTCCGCCGCCCGCAGCGGACCGGCTTCCTCTGGAGGGCGCTGCATGCCCGCCTCACCGTGGGTGAGCAGAAGGTAGGAGACCTCCACCCCGGCGCGTGTCCACATCTGCACGGCCGCGGACAGCCCGTACTCGGCGTCGTCGGGGTGAGCGACGACGACGAGCACCCGTCGCCAGTCACTCCAGTCAAGTTTCGTGAGCTCGGTCATACCGTCACTCTAGCCGCTCAGGTTCCTGTTCATCACGGATGATGACACGGGATTCGTCCTTGTCCGGGTCCTCCTCTTCATCATCGTCCTGGTGGTTCTTCACGTACTCCTCCAGGGCGGCGCCGATGACGGCAGGGTTGATCGCCTGCTCGTGTTCCTCGTCCGGGATGTGGTGGACCGGGCCGATCGGCTCGGGTGAGGGGGCCTCCTCGTGGCGCTCCCACTCCTCGGGGGTCTCAGCGGACTCCCACTGGCGGGTGACCGTGGGGGTTCTCTCACCGAGGTCGTGTCTCAACGCCACCCCGAGATTGAACATCATGAGGAAGCCCATGATGAAGAAGGGGAGGCCGACCACGATGATCGTCTGCTGCAGCGCCGCGAGTCCGCCCTCACCGGTGGCCGCCAGCAGGACCGCGCCCACCGCCCCCATCAGCACCGTCCAGATGAGCTTCTGGTGGATCGGGGCGGTGGCCGGCTCCTTGCCTGAGGCGATCATGTCCGTGACCATCGCCGCCGAGTCCACGGAGGTGGTGAAGAAGATGATCACGATGAGGATCGACATCCCGGAGACGAAGGTCGCGGCCGGGTAGTTCGAGAGGAACTCGAAGAGCGCGCCGGGGATGTCCCCCTCGACGGCGACCGCGTTGACCAGTCCACCCTCACCGTTGTTCTCGATGTTGAAGGCGGCGGTGCCGAAGGCACCGAACCAGATCAGGGAGAAGGTGACCGGCAGGCCGAGCACACCCACGACGAACTCGCGGATGGTGCGGCCCCTGCTGATCCGGGCGATGAAGATACCGACGAACGGCGACCAGGTGATCGTCCACGCCCAGTAGAAGACGGTCCAGGTGTTCTGCCAGGTCGCGTTGTCCGGCGAGTTGGGCACGGTGTTGTTCCAGAACGCCAGATCAGGAAGCCAGGACAGGTAGGTACCCACGGACTCGATGGTGCCCTTGAGGATCAGGACGGTCGGCCCGGCGAGGATCACGAAGAGCAGCAGACCGATCGCCATGTAGATGTTGATGTTCGACAGCACCTTGATGCCACGGTCCAGGCCGAGGGCCACCGAGACGGAGGCGATGGCGGTGACGATGACGATGACGGTCACCTGCACCACCGGTGAGACCGCGACGTCGAAAAGCTCCGCCAGGCCGGCGTTGATCTGCAGTGCGCCCAGGCCGACGGAGGTGGCCACGCCGAAGACGGTACCGATCAGGGCGATGACGTCGATGGTCTTACCGATGGGTCCGTAGACCCTCGCCCCCAGGATCGGGGAAAAGATGGAGCTGACGCGTGGCGGCATCTTGCGCTTGTAGATGAAATAGGCGAAACACAGCGCGGGCAGCGTGAAGATCGTCCAGGTGTGCAGGCTGAAGTGGTAATGGGTCAGCGCGATCGCCTGCTCGGCGGCCGCCGTACTACCGGGTGCGACATCGCCGATCGGCGGGTTGGCGAAGTGGGAGATCGGTTCAGCAACCCCCCAGAACATCAGGATCGTGCCGATGCCTGCGGCGAAGAGCATCGCGAACCACGTGAGGGTGGAGTACTCGGGCCGTTCGTCATCACCCCCCAGGCGCACATGCCCGGACCTACTGAAGCCGACGAAAAGTAGGAAGATGAGGAAGACGGTGACACCCAGAACGTAGAACCAACCGAGATTGGTCAGGATCCAGTCCGAGGCGGTACCGAAGATGTCGCTGACCCACTCACCGAAGAGAATGGTGACGATGACGAAGGCGGTGACGATGCCGACCGCGGAGAAATAGACCACCGGGTCGGTTTTCAGTCTGAGGGTTCTGGCCAGACGTTCAAGCATGAGCTTCTCCTTCACGAGCTCGCGAAACAGACGGCTAACCCTTTCACCGTATCGCCGCCCCCGCCCTCCCCGACGAAGGATGAACATCTTCTTTCCATGTCCGGAGTGCAGAAAACCCGTGCGAACAGGGGAGGGACGAAACATCACAGTTGGCTAACAACCTGCACCCCCACGCTGTGAGGGGCGACACAGATTTCAGGGAAACACTCTTTCCTACATATTATTTCCGCTGCTCACGGCCAGCTTCCTTGCCGCCCCACGTTGTGCTCTGTATCACTGGAGGCATCACCTCACACCCCGATCGAGGAGGTCAGCATGAAGCTTCCCTGGCTCAAATCCGCACTCGACAACAACGACGGCCCCTTCCTGTCCGTCTATCTCGACACCACGCGCACCGACCCCACCGCGGCATCGGAGGTCGAGACCCGGTGGGGGCAGTTCCGTGACCAGCTCAGTGAGGTCGGCGCACCCCGCACGCTCCTCGATAAGGTGGAGAATTCCGTCTTGCGCCAGCCCTCAATCGGCGGCAGCCATGGCAGGGCCGTCCTGGCCAACGCCTCCGGAATCCTCCTCGACCGGGTCCTCCCCCTCCCCCCTCAGGAGGGTTCCGCCCACTGGGGCGACGACCCCGAGCTGCTCCCCCTCGTTCGCCTGACCCCGCACGTGGTCAGCCAGCTACTCATCGAGGTCGACCGTGCCGGGGCCGATCTGCACCTGCGCGCCCCCGAAGAAGCGAGACTCTCCCTGGAAGAGGACATCGACGGTGGTCACGATGAACTGCACAAGAGCCGTTCAACCAGTGCGGACACCGGACGGTCCGGGAGAGGCTGGCGCAGCGACAACTTCGAGGCCCGCGTCGAGGACTCCTGGGAACGCAATGCTGAGGCGGTGGCCGACAAGGTCAACCGCCTCGTCGCACAACGACGCCCCGACATGATCCTGCTCACCGGTGATGTCCGGGCCGAAGCCCTACTCAAGGCGGAACTCAAGCCCGAGGTACTCGATCGGCTGCACCACCTCTCCGGTGGCACCCGCGGGGTGAGCTTTGAACGCGAATCCTTCCGCGAGGAGCTTGCCGAGGTCACCCGGAAGTTCATCGAATCCCGCCAGGAACAGATCGGCGAGCGCTTCCGCGAGACCCAGTCCCGCGATGTCGGCTCCGTTGCAGGCTCCGAGCACGTCAGTGAGGTACTGCAGCGCGGTCAGGCCGACGAACTCATCTTCATCACCGGTCAGGAACCGGACAACATCGAGGACCTGATCCGCCGAGCCATCTCCACCGACGCCGGGGTCTGGGCCCTGGAGGACGGCTACGCCACCATCCCGGGTGGGGTCGGCGCCTTCCTACGCTGGGACGACCCGGCCACCCCCTCCAACCAGGTGCCCAGCATGTCCGGCGATCCGGCCCGTGAGGACGCCGTGGACCCCGACCGCGACGGCCCCTCCCCACGGGAGGAAGAGGAAAAGAAACTGCTCGGCTAGAGCCCCGCCCCGAAAGGAACAATCATGCGTCTTTCCCGATCCACACTGTCGAGGACAATCGCCGCCACCATCGGCGTCGTCGGCCTGTTCACCGTCGCCGCCTGCAGCGACACCGGTACCGACGACAACACCCTGAACGCCACCATCAACGACGCCGAGGGCACTGAACTGGGCACCGCCGAATTCGAGGAGGTGGACGGCGCCGTACGTATCCAGGTGGAGACCACCGGCATGGAGCCCGGATTCTACGGTCTTCACATCCACGGGACCGGCCTGTGCGAGGCGGACGGCGACGCCCCGTTCACCTCCGCGGGCGGTCACCTCGGCGGAGACGAGGCGGATCACCCCGACCACGCCGGAGACCTCCCCCAGCTGCTGGTGAAGAATTCCGGAGAGGCCGTCCTCACCTTCGAGACGGACCGTCTGACGCTGTCGGATCTTGAGGACGCCGCGCTGATGATCCACACCGACCCCGACAACTTCGCTAACGTGCCGGAGCGTTACGCGGAGGACGGCGTCGACGGGGACACCCTGGCCACCGGTGACGCGGGCAGCCGACTGGGCTGCGCCGTCATCGGCAACTAGAGATAGGGGTTGTCGGAGAGCTCAAGTACGAGCTTTCCGCGCGCCTCCCCCGAATCCAGGCGACGGTGGGCCTCGACGATGTCCTCGAAGGACAGCGTCTCCACCGTCAGCTGGAGACTGCCCTCCTGCACTGAGCTGAGCAGTTCGAGCATCTGCGCGACGTTCTCGTCCGGGTGGATCATCGGGACGCCGTGGCTGGCATGGGTCTCCGGCAACAGGGTGATCGCCGCTCCTCCCTCACCCGCCAGGGCGACCGCGTACTCACCGGCCTCCCGGTGTCCCGTCAGGTCGATGGACGCCTTGACGGGATCCCCCTCGGCGGCCTTCTCGATATCGGCCGCGAGATTCTCCCCGTGCGCCACCGGAATCGCTCCCAGTGCCCGCAGATAATCATGATTCTGCTCACTGGCGGTGCCGATCACGGTCACACCCCGCTTGCGGGCGAGCTGGACCAGTACCGTGCCGGCGGCTCCGGCTGCCCCGTGCACCACGATGATGTCACCTTCACCCAGCTCCACTGACCGGATGGCCGACAGCGCAACCTGCCCGACGGTGGAGAGCGCACCGGCCACGGACCAATCCAGGTCGGTGGGTTTGCGCACCAGTCGGGTGCCATCGGTATCGACGAGGTCGGCAGCGGCGTTGGACACACCCCAGCCGATCACTTCCTCCCCGACTTCCCAGCCCCTGGCCCGGGACTCCACGATGACGCCGGCGAACTCACCGCCAAAAGTCACCGGCTCCCGAACGTCGAAGCCTCCCGCGCGACGATGGGCATCGTACTGGTTCATTCCGACGGTCCGCACGGCCACCCGGATGTTGTGCGCCGGAAGATCAGGAACCTGCTGTTCCTGAATGGCGATCTCCTCTGGGCCGCCGAATTTTTCTGCTATTGCTACTCGCTTCTGCTGTGACATGTCGATCCTCCTCTGGGACAGCGGTTGCCGCCCACAGGGACACATCGAATGAGCGGCCACTCACTTCAGACGATACCCCGCCCCAGGGGCTTCCCCGGTAAAGATCCGGTCACGGCGAGATCAACGGGACAAAACGGTAGAGACCGTGCCGGGTAATCCGCGGCTGTCCCGCGACCTTCTCCACCCGCAGCATCGTCCCGGCCACCGGAATCACCATGACCCCGCCTTCCTTGAGCTGTTCCAGCAGCTCACCGGACAGTTCATCGGCCTCCGCCGACACCAGGATCCGGTCGTAGGGGCCATCTTCCGGAATACCCATGACGCCGGGAAGTGCCTGACGCAGCTCCACCCACGGCATGTCCTGCAGACGGAGGACCTCCTGCGCCCGCCGCGTGAGTTCCGGGACGAGCTCGACGCCGACCACCCGCCCCTCCTCACCGACCAGCTCGCCCAGCAGCGCCACGGTCCACCCTGACCCGGAACCGACATCGAGCACCCGCTGGCCGTGTTCGACCTCAAGCAGCCGGAGCATATTCGCCACAGTGGACGGTTGAGAGTTCGTCTGTCCGTGACCGATGGGCAGCGGGGCATCGACCCCCGCATGGACCCGGACGTCGGGCGGCAGGAAGTCGATGCGGGGACGACGTCGCAAAGCGACGAGCACAGGATCGGGTCGGCCGTTCATGATGATCATCCTTCCACGGGGTTGAGGTGGGAAACTGCCAGGTGTCTGCCCCGGCTGTCCAGGTAGTAGAGCTGGGCGACGATGGGTTGATCTGACTCCACCACGAGTCCGTAGGGTGCGTCGAGCGCCACCGCCTGCGGGTCGATCAGGTCGTTGACTCGATGATGGAGCACCCGACGGGGTTCGACCCCGATCCGGTAGGGTCCGACGGGCTCAGCCTCCTCGTGGTAGACGGTCAGTTCCACGCAGGCGGGCCGATCGCCGGTGTTGAGCAGACACAGGGTGTTGCGGGAGGTGAAATCAGGCTCCCGCCCGGTGCTCTGACTGGGTGCGAAACCTGCCGAGAATACCCAGCTGGTGCGTCCCTTCCCCTTCGTCATGTCCTCACACTCCCAGTTCACGCAGGTAGTCATTCAGAAACACCCCGTCAGGGTCCATCTCACGACGCACCCGACGGAAATCCTCCCACTCCGGGTAGAGCTCGGCGAGCTCTTCCCCGTGGAGGGAATGTTTCTTCCCCCAGTGCGGCAGTCCCCCGGCCTCCCGGAACAGCGGTTCCATATCCCTGAAATACTCCCGGTACGGCAGGGTGTTGTTCTGCAGCAGGGCGATCGTCATGGTTTCCCGGTTGCCGGTGTTGGACAGCATCGCGTCGTCCGGGGCAATGGTGCGTACCAGCACCCGCCACCCCACGGTGGCGCGGTGACGTGTCTTCACCCGCTCCCGAACCTGCCGGAACACCTCCAGGCCGGTACTGAAGGGCAGCATGTACTCCATCTCCTCGAAGTGGAGGTGCCGGTCGTTGGGGATGATCTCGTAGGAGGTGCCGGTGATGTCCTTCTTCAGTCTGCCTTCGGGTTTCAGCTCCGGTTCCTCGCCAGGCTTGTTGAGCATGCGTACCTGGGCGAGGTCGCTGCGGGGATACCAGTAGAAGTCCATGCTGCGGTTGTCGGCCACGAGTTCGGCGTAGTTGTCCAGTACCCAGTCGATGTGGGTCATCCAGTTCTGCCGATGCAGCTCATGGGCCTCCTCCACCCGCAGTACCAGGGAGGTCATGATGCCCAGGGCGCCCAGCGAAACGCGGGCGGCGCGCAGTAGGTCCGGGTCCTTCCCGAAGTTGACTTCATCCCCCAGCCCGTTCACCAGGGTGCCTCCGACCAGCGTGGAGGACAGGTTGCCGAGGGTGATGCCTGAACCGTGCGTGGCTGTGCCGATTGCCCCGGCGATGCTCTGGTAGTCGACGTCGCCCAGGTTCTCCATCGCCAGCCCGTGTCCGGCCAGTTGCTCGCCCAGCTCCCGCAGGCTCGTGCCGGGAAGCACCTCGGCGCGGTTGCCGCTCACCCCGGTCACACCGCTGAGTCTGTCCAGCGAGACCAGGGTCCCCTGCGTGGCGAACAGTGGCTGCGAGGAGTGTCCTGAACCGACCGGCCGGACCACTTCACCGGCCCTGCGGGCACGCCTGACCAGGCGGGACACCGCGCCGACACTGTTCGGGCGTTTCCGGTCAGCAGGCGTGAACTTCACGCTCCCCGACCAGTTGGTGAATGTCTCGGCCATGTCGCTCTCCTGCACGTCGGTTTCGACTCGGCTCCTCCCAGCCTAGCGATTACCCACGGCCTTCACCCTCAGTAGATGTGAACCAGATCACCGACCTGCAGTTCGTTGAAGTACACCTCGGCGTCCCCCGGGGGGAGACGCACGCAACCATGGGAATCACCGTCGGGATCGCCCTCGTGGAAGGCGTGGCCGACGTTGGTGAAGTACACCGAGTACGGCATCGGCGCCATGTCGTAGATATAGGAGACCTCGTCCTTGACCTTGCGGGTGACATGGAAGGAGTCCCGCGGGGTCTCGTATCCCGGACCGCCCTGGCCGACCGGGACAGCGTCATGGGTGATTTCACCGTCGCGCTGCAGCCAGGCCCGCTCGCCGTCCAGGTCCACGCAGGCGCGAGCCGCCGGCGGGCACTCCCCGTAATCGAAGGGCTCAGGCTCCACAACCTCCTCGATGACGGGTTCCTCGATGGTCGTGGTCTCGGACGGGACGACGAATTCAGCGGGGGCGGCGGATTCTTCACCGGGGAGCAGGGTGGCCGCGGCAACAGCGCCGGCAGTGACGGTGGCGGCGACGGCACCGACGGTCACCATGGTGACGCGTCGGCGGGTCCTGGCATAGCGATGTTCAGGAGACATGCCGCCAGTATAGGAAGCCCCCCGACCCCACACCACCCGGAGCAGCCCCGCCCCCGTGACGGACTGACCCGTCAGCTCACCCGGCGCAACCCCCGTTGGCCTGCGTTCATGACCACGGCGTGAGCCCAGCGGGCGATCGGGCGCAGCAGGCCGACCAGGCGGCGTCGGGTGACCACGCACCACATGATCTGCACCCGGGTCCAGTCTCCTTCCGGCGTGCTGGTGAAACTACCGACGCCCCGCAGGTCACCGTGAACCATGAACCGGGCGCCGCCGGGTGCGTTGACATGCACCAGTTCGAGGGTGAAGCGCAGACTGTAGCCCAGGGGGCTGCGCACCACCAGGCAGGCCCGTTCACCTATCCGGTGGCTCTGGCTCATGCCGGGCCACCAGGCAGACCAGGAGGAGATGTCGGAGAGTACCTCCCAGGTCCGCTCCTCCTCCGCCGGGACCCACCAGGTGGTCTCGAAGTGAAAGGCGGCGGACTCTCCCGGCAGGGCAGGGGTGTGCTGGTGCTCGGTCATGCAGCCAGTGTAGAAGTGGGTTGGATAGCCCCCTTTCTTCGGGCGTGGCGCTGTCGTTTCCGTCGACGCTGGGAGAGGCCCTGTACCCAGTGCCGTTGACGGGGTGCCAGGGGCCCTTCCGCACGGTCGCAGGCCCAGGTGCCGTCCCGGAACAGCCAGTAGACATCACCGGTGAGGTCGTCGAGCAGGTAGGTCATCTGTTCGTTGGTCTTGCGGTTGTGGTGGTGCTGGCACAGCGTGACCATGTTCGAGGCAGTGGTGGGTCCGCCGTCAGCGTGGTTGATCCGGTGATCCTTGTGCGAGCGCAGCGCCGAGCGGTGGCAGCCGGACCAGCGGCAGACCGCGTCCCGCCCCTCCAGGTAGGCCCTGATCGCCGCGTTGACCTGGTAGCCCCCAACCTGCGCCCGGGCGGCGTCGTCCATGTTCCGGCTCCGGGTCGCCATGGCCGCCAGGGTGTCGGTGCTGTGCAGATCCAGCCAGCCGAGGGGAAGGAGGTAACCGGGGGCGTCTTCGACGTCAGCGGCCCGGTAGAGATTGAGCACCACGGTGACGCTGATCTTGTCGAGCAGCAGGTCTGCGAGTGCGCGTGATGTCGAGCAGCCGTGGGTCCTGGCGTAAGTGTGCACAGCCTGGTCGATGATGGTGGCGGTGACCTCGTCGTGGGTGGTCTCGACGGTCGAGGTCCCGTCACCGCGTGGCTGGCGCCGGTAGGTCTCCGGTCCCGGCTGCGGTGGTGCATCCGCCGGGGTATCGAGGATGCGGATGAGGCCGGTGATCCGTCGGCTGATCGCCGAGGGCGTCGGAAGGAGCTGGTTGGGGCGGGAGGGACTGAGGTAGTCGGTCAGGTTCTCGTCGAGGGCTGACCAGAACTCAGGGTCTTCCTCCAGCGTCTGCGGGAGCGCCAGCAGCGTGGTGCCGATCTTGCGCAGGTGCAGCATGTCCAGGTGGTGCAGGGATTCCACGAGGGAACGGGGTTGAGGGAGCCGATCGAGGGTGGTCAACGCCTCCAGGTTGGCGGCGATGAAACGGGCGGAACTGCCGAGGGAACGGGTGAGGGTGGCGGCATGTTCGGTCCAGTCGCGGTCCTCGTGGGAGTCCGCCGGCAGGCAGGCCCGCCAGGAGGCGTATTCGGCGATACGGCCCTGGGAACACGCCACCGCCAGCGGATCGGTGATGGAGGACACGGAGTAGTAGGCGGACACGGGGACGGCCACCTCCCAGGAACACATGGGGAACATCCGTTCGAACGCCCGCCACCCACAATAGAACACCCATTCGCTTCCCGCCACTTCTGTGGCCAACAGAAAAACGGCCCCCGAGGAGGCCGTCTCTGGGGAAAGTGTCTAGAAATCCCAGTCGTCGTCGGTGGTGTCCTCTGCGGTGCCGATGACGTAGGAGGAACCCGAACCGGAGAAGAAGTCGTGGTTCTCGTTGGAGGACGGGTCCAGGGAGGTGCGCACGCCGGTGTTGAACTCGCAGGAGTCGGCGGGGAAGAGCCCCTCGTAACCCAGGTTGTTCAGCGCCTTGTTGGCGTTGTAACGGAGGAAGCCCTTGACATCCTCGGTCCAGCCGATGGAATCGTAGACCTCCTCGGTGTACTTGGATTCGTTCTCGTAGAGGTCCATGAGCAGCTCGACGGTCTCGTCCTGGAGCCGCTCCTTCTCCTCGGCGGGCAAACCCTCGATCTGACGCTGGAACTTGTAGCCGATGTAGTAGCCGTGGATGGCCTCGTCGCGGATGATGAGCCGAATAATGTCGGCGGTGTTGGTCAGCTTCGAGTGGGCGGCCCAGCGCAGCGGCAGGTAGAAACCGGAGTAGAACAGGAAGGACTCCAGCATCACGGAGGCGATCTTCCTGCGCAGCGGGTCATCGCCGGTGTAGAAGTCGAGGATACGGCGGGCCTTGTACTGCAGGTACTCGTTCTCCCGCGACCAACGGAAGGCGCCGTCGATCTCCGGGGTGGAGGCTAACGTCATGAAGATGTTGGAATAGGACTTGGCGTGCACGGCCTCCATGAACACGATGTTGGAGAGCACCGCCTCCTCGTGCATGGTGCCCGCATCCGGGATCAGCGACACGGCACCGACGGTGCCCTGCAGGGTGTCGAGCATGGTCAGGCCGGTGAACACCCGCATGGTGGCCAGCTTCTCATCATCCGTCATGGTGGCCCAGGACTTCAGGTCGTTGGAGACCGGGATCTTCTCGGGCACCCAGAAGTTGGAGACCAGCCGGTTCCAGATGTCCAGATCCATCTGATCGGGGATCTCGTTCCAGTTGATGGAGTCGACCACCTCACCCGAGGTGTACTTGGCCGGGGAAACAACAGGCTGCAATGCGCTCTCCTAGATCGGGGTTATCGGTCCTCCCCTGCCTGGCAGCTTATCGACGGTGGGCGGGCTGCACGGAGGGCACGGAAGGAACGGATGGACCTAGTCTAACCCCGGACGGCGGTAGGCCATTCGGGCGGGCGGGTCCACGTGGTAGTCATCGGTCCCCTCGCGGTCGTTACGGAGGAGTCGGCAGTGCGCGAGGCCCAGGCTCAGGACCAGGGCCCCCAGCCCACCCGCGATCATGTCGGTGATCGTGTCGTCGTAGGTGACGTGGATGCCGGTGGTGATGTAGGTGTACCCCACCCATTCGATCATCTCCCACAGCGCACTCAGTGCAAGACCGAAGGCGGTGGTCAGCACGATCCCGATCCGGGGACTGAACGCCCCGGAGGAGGGGGCTGGAACGAGGCGCAGGTGGGTGAACAACAGGTAGCAGCCCACCGCCAGCACCCCGGCGCAGAAGAAGTGCACGACCAGGTCCCACCAGCTGATCCGGGCGTAGAGGTCGACGAGATTGCTCCAGGCCACGACGAGCAGCGTCACCGAGACCATGATGTCCGGCCACGGCCGCATCCCGATGAACCGGGGAGCCATGAGACCGGGCAGGGTGAAGGCGATGATGCCGACATCCGTCCACTCCAGAAGAAGCACGGCGAGCAGCAGGCTGAGCAGGCCGACCACACGGAGGACGTCAGCAGTGTGCTCGGCGACACCCCGGGGTGGACGCAGGAAGTTGTCGATCATTCAGGAATCACCGCCCTCGGCTGGAAGAAGTTCGGCCTGGACCGGTAGGTGGTCAGACGGCCATCCGCCATCGTAATCCCGGGGATTGACGGCGACGCGCGTGACCCGGATATTCGGGGTGACCAGGATCCGGTCGAGGCGACGTCCGCCGCGGCGGGGGCGACGGTAGTTCGGGAAGGTTCCCCATTCCTGGCTGGCGTGGTGTTCTGCGACGTCCCAGCTGTCCATGAGCGGCCCGTCGGCGCACAGGGTGCGCGATGCGGTACCGCCCGGTCCTTCATTCAGGTCCCCGGTGACCACCGCTGGTAGGCCATGACCCGACACGACCTGCCGGATCGCCTGCGCGGAGCGTGCCCGTGAGCGGCGGGAGAGGTGGTCGAGATGGGTGTTGATGACCAGGAAGGTGCGTCCGGTCCGCCGCCCGCGAAACGTCGCCATCACCACAATGCGGGGGATGAGGTTCCCCCAGCTCCTCGACCCCGGCCGGTGGGGATGGTCGGACAGGGCGTGTTGGTGCTGGTCCAGCAGCTCCAGCCGCCGGTCGTCGTAGAGGATCGGGCAGGCCTCTCCCCCGCCGTCGGCACCACGGCCCCGGCCGAGTGCACGGTAGTTCCGTCCCAGGCAGTCCCGGAGGAAGGCGACCTGCTCCGGCAACGCCTCCTGCGCACCCAGCAGTGTCGGCCGTTCCTCCTGCAACAGGTCCCGGATGCGTGGCATCCGCCGGTCCCAGCGGTCCGTGGGACGGGAGAGCAGGACGGGCATGCGACGACGGACATTCCAGCTCATCACGTGGATTCCCGAGGTGGCGGGGTCGATGAGGGGGTTACTCATTGGCGACGGTGGATCGGGCCGGTGGTCTGCGTCAGCGGTCGGGCGGTGGCGCCCCGGCGCGCGGCGATGATCTCCGCGAGGATGGACACGGCGGTCTCCGCGGGGCTGAGCGCCCCCAGGTCGAGGCCGACGGGTGCGTGCAGTCGGCTGTCGTCGAGCCCCTGTTCGCGCAGGCGTTGTCTACGGCGTCCGGTCACCTGTCGGGAACCCATCGCGCCGATGAAGCGGGCGGGGGTGGCCAGGGCGGCGGCGAGCAGCGGATCGTCGAATTTGGGGTCGTGCGTCATGGCGCACAGTACCGTCCGGTCGTCGATGTCGGTCTGCGCCAGGTAGGAGTCCGGCCTGTCCACCACGAGGTGGTGGGCGTCGGGGAAACGCTCGCGGGTGGTGAACAGCGGGCGGGCGTCGCAGACGGTGACGCGGTAGCCGACGTGGGTGGCCAGGCGGCACAAGGCCGCGGCGAAGGCGTTGGAACCGAAGATGATCATGTGCTCGGGCGCGGGGTAGGAGCACAGCAGGTACTCCACGCCGTCGACGGTGACCGGGCCGGAGCGGCCCTCATGCAGCAGGGCGGTGAAGGCGTCGGTCCCGTCGTCGGGTTCCACCAGGCGCCGGGTGCGCGAGGTCGTGGCCAGCGCGACCGGGTGGCCGTTACGGACGTGGCTGGCCAGACGGCGGATGAGTCCGGCGTCCTCGGCGTCGAGGTGCTCCAGCAGGACGCGGATGGTGCCACCACAGGTCAGTCCCACCGCCCAGGCGTTATCGTCGCTGTAGCCGTAGTCCTGCAGGTGGGGGCGGCCGGTGGCGGCAACCTCCTCTGCCCGGGCAACGACATCGGCCTCGATGCAGCCACCCGACAGGCTGCCCACCACGGTGCCGTCGGGGCCGATGGCCATCTGTGTGCCTGCGGGGCGTGGCGCGCTAGCCGAGGTCTCCACTACCGTGGCCAGCACGCACGGTCGGGGCGGATGGGCGTGGAGCCACTCGTCGAGCTGTTCCAGGATCTCATTCACAGCGCAGGTCTCCGGGGGTGTCGATGTCGGCTCCTGTGCCCCATGCCCCCACATCGATCAGTTCGACGAGCCGGGGGTGTGCGTGCAGCCAGTCCCTGGCACCGACGTCGCCGTGCGCGGAGGCTGCCGCCGCCCGCGCCAGATCCACCGGGAAGATGAGGGGATGCCCCCGCACCAGTTCGCCGTCATCGCCCGGGTACCCGGCGGCCACCACCCGGTCCGGAGCAGCCGCGTTCCTCAGGTGCTCGATGAGGTCGGCGGTGAGATCCGGCTGATCCACCAGCGCCACCATGACGAATCCCCCGGAGCAGGCGTCGACGCCGAGCCGGAAGCTCGACGCCATGCCCGACTCCCACTCAGGGTTGTGGATCACCCGGCACGGATCGGTGCGCAGCAGATCGCGCACCTGCTCACCGCCTGCGCCGACGACGACCACGACGTCCTCGCAACCGCCGGCCCGCAGGGCCGCCACCGTGCGCTCCACCTGGGTGCGGCCCTCACCCGTGAGATCCAGCAGCGCCTTCGGTCCCCGCCCCAGGCGCCTGCCCGCCCCGGCGGCGAGCACCAGCCCGACCATCATGACAGGAACCGGTCGGGGGTCGCCGGCAGATCCCGGACCCGGATGCCGGTGGCGTGGTGGGCGGCGTTGATGATCGCCGCAGACGTGCCCACGATCCCGATCTCCCCGATGCCGCGCGAACCCATCGGGGTGGCCCGCTCATCGGCGTCATCGAGCCACTCCACCTGCAGGTCACCGATGTCGGCGTGCGTGGCTACATGATACGACGCGAGATCCTGGGTGACGGTGTGCCCGAACCGGGAATCGCGCACCGCATCCTCATATAATGCCGCCGATTGGGCCATGATCATCCCGCCGAGCAGCTGCGAACGCGCCGTGAGCGGGTTGATCACCCGCCCCACCGAGTACACCCCCAGCATCCGGGGAATCCGCACCTCACCGGTCAGGCGGTGCACCCGGGCCTCGGCGAAGACCGCGCCGAAAGAGTGCATCGACAGGTTCTCCAGGTCCGGATATTCCTCCGTGGTGGCGGTGGTGTGCACTCCTTCCTCGGGGTTATCACCGTGATCGGCCCGAAACTGCTGGGCCGCCTGCACGATGGCGGTGCCCCAGGAGCCGGTGCCCGCAGAACCGCCGGCCACCGTGGCCCTGGGCAGGGCCGTGTCACCGATGAGTAATTCCACGTCGGTGACCCGCACTCCGAGCGCATCAGCGGCAATCTGCAGCAGCGCGGTCCCCGCCCCCGTGCCGATATCGACGGCGCCGATGGACACGCGATAGCGGCCCCCTCCCAGGGCGTCGATGCGGGCGGAGTTGCCGGGAAAGAAATTCGCCGGATACGTCGTCGACGCCACCCCGGTCCCCACCCACCAGTCACCGTCCAACGTGGCACGCGGCTCGGTAGGCCGTGCGTACCACCCGAAACGTTCCGCCCCGCGGCGCAGACACTCGATCAGGCGGCGACTGCCGAAGGGGTTACCCGTACCCGGGTCGACCTCCGGCTCATTACGGATACGCAACTCCACCGGATCCACGCCCGCGGCCACAGCCAGATCATCCATCGCCACCTCCAGGGCGTGCGCGCCGGGCATCTCCCCCGGTGCGCGCATCCAGGACGGCACGGCCACATCCAGGGCGACGGCGCGGTGGCTGGTGCGCCGGTGCTCACCGGCGTACATCATGCGGGCGGGAACTCCGGCGTGCTCGATGAACTCCTTGACCGTGGAGGACTCCGTCCGCACCGCGTGATCAAGCGCTGTGATGCGGCCGTCTACTTCCGCGCCGAGACGGATGCGGGAGTGGGTCGGTGCACGGTAGCCGGTCATGGCGAACTGTTGCTGACGGGTCACCGCCAGTTTCACCGGCCGTCCCTCAGCCCACTGCGCGGCGAGTACGACAGCCAGCTCCGGACCGTGTGCCAGACCCTTGCTGCCGAAGCCGCCGCCGATATAGGGGGCCCGCACCCGGATCTTCTCACGGTCGATGCCGGTCATCTTCGCGATCTTGCCCGCCACCCGGTGCACGCCCTGGGTGGAGTCCCACATGGTCAGCTCACCGTGGTGCCACACGGCGGTGGCGGCATGCGGTTCCATGGCGGCGTTCTGCTCCTGCGGGGTGGTGTAGACGTGGTCGACGGTCACCGGGGCTGCGGCCAGCGCGGCGTCGACGTCGCCGGCCTCGGTGTCGGCGGGGGCCCCGACGGCCTTGTCCGTGGGCGTGTACCACTCGGCGTCCCCGGCGGTCAGTACGGCGGGTTCCTCTTCCTGCGTGACGACGACCAGACGTGCCCCCTCCCGGGCCGCTTCCGGGGTCTCGGCGAGCACGACCGCGACGATCTGGCCGCGGTAGCCGATGCGCTCGTCCTGCAGCACAGCTAATTCACGGTCGTCGGTGTCGGCCAGGCGCGGGGCGTTGGTGTGGTCGAGTACGGCCACCACGCCCGGGTGCGCCAGGGCGGGGTCGGTGTCGATGGCGGTGATGCGTCCTTTCGCGATGGTCGAGGTCACCAGCCAGGCGTGCAGGGGTGCACGGGCCAGCTCATGGTCCTTCTCCACGGCGTAGGTGGCGCGGCCGGTGACCTTCTCGCGGCCGTCGACACGCTCCAGGCGCGAACCCATCGCGGCGGCGGTGATCGGGGTGGCGCTCATCTAGCTCTCCTTCCCGGCCAGCCGCAGCAGCGCGGCCGTGGTGGCACCACGCAGCAGCGGGCGTTTATAGGCGGTGGCTTCGCTGAACCGGGCATCCTGCAGCTCCTCATCCACGGCTGCGGCAACAGCCTCCTCGGTGAGGGGGCCACCGAGAAGCGCGGCTTCCGCACGGCCGGCACGCCAGGGTTTGTGGGCGACCCCGCCCCAGGCGAGAGAGGTATCGACGATGACGCCGTCCCTGATCGTCACTCCCGCGGCCACGGAGACCAGGGCGAAGGCGAAGGATGCCCGGTCGCGGGCCTTGAGGTAGGTGGAGTTGCGCGCCAGCTCCGTGGCGGGCAGTTCGACGGCGGTGATCAGCTCACCGTGTTCCAGCAC
>CAZTIZ010000038.1:0-18786 GCA_964613845.1 uncultured Corynebacterium sp. | reverse complement strand
GGACATCGCCCGGGGCCGTGGTCGGGGCGGCGTTGTTCTGCGCCTCAACAACTAGATGCAGACCGGCACCTCGCGGGCGTGCTTGACCATCGCCTCCCAGTCGACGATCTTCTTGCGCTCGCGACCCTCGGCCTCACCCAGTGCACGCTCCTCGGCGTCCAGGCGGTACCAGCCCTCCCAGGTGGTGTAGGCGATGCCACGGGACTCCAGCAGCTCCACGATGGCCTCTTCGCCCTCGTGGTGGCGCGGGGCGAGCCTGCCCTCGGCGGCGTCGGCGAGCAGCATGTCGGTGGTCTGCTTCGCATCGGACTTGGTGTTGCCGATCAGACCGATCGGTCCACGCTTGATCCAGCCGGTGGCGTAGAGGCCCGGCAGGCTCTCGGCGCCAGCTGCGCTGAGCACGTGGCCGCCGTCGTTGGGGATCACCGCGGTGTTCTCGTCGAAGGGCACACCCGGCACCGCGTCGGACTCGTAGCCCACCGCGCGGTAGACCGCCTGGACCGGCCAGTCGGTGAACTTGCCGGTACCGGTCACGCCACCGTCACCATCGAGCTGGGTGCGCTCGGTGCGCAGACCCACCACGTGGCCGTCCTTCTCCAGGATCTCCACCGGGGACTCGAAGAGGTGGATCTGCAGGGTGTGCGGGGCATCCTTCGGCTCCCGGAGAGCGTACTGCTCCAGCAGCTGGCAGACGAGGTCCTGGGACTTGGAGCTGCGACGGGCCTCCTCAGAGGCGGCGTCGTAGTCGATGTCCTCCGGGTCGACGACCACGTTGATGGTGTCGGACTGGTCGAGCTCCTTGAGTTCCTGCGGGGTGAACTTCGCCTGGGCGGGGCCCCGTCGGCCGAACACGTGGACCTCGTTGGCCTGGTTCTCCTTCAGCGACTCGTAGACGTTGTCCGGGATCTCGGTGACCTTGAGTTCCTCGGCGGTCTTGGCCAGGATGCGGGCCACGTCCAGGCCGACGTTGCCGACGCCGAGCACGGCCACGGACTTCGCGGACAGGTCCCAGTTCCGCGGGAAACGCGGGTTGCCGTCGTAGAAACCGACGAAATCGGCCGCGCCGTAGGACTCGGGCAGGTCCACGCCGGGGATGTTCAGCGCCCGGTCGCGCACCGCGCCGGTCGCGAAGACGACGGCGTCGTAGTACTCGCGCAATTCCTCGACCTGGATGTCCTTGCCGATCTCGATATTGCCCAGCAGTCGCAGGCGCGGCTTGTCCAGCACCTTGTGCAGGGACTTCACGATGCCCTTGATGCGCGGGTGATCCGGGGCGACACCGTAACGGATCAGCCCGAAGGGGGCGGGCATCTGCTCGAAGAGGTCGACGTAGACCTCGCGCTCCTCATTGCGGATCAACAGATCGGAGGCATAGATGCCGGCCGGGCCGGCGCCGATCACGGCGACGCGCAGGGGAGTGGAGTTCTGGTCAGTCATGGCGGAGAGGCCTTTCGGGCTGGGGGGACTCTGTTCAGAATGTTTTGTGCGGTATTCCTAGACCGCTTGGTCTGTGAATCTAGCACCGGAATTGCCGCAAGCAAAGGAAACCGCCATTAAAATTCAGAAAACCGGAACGACTCCGTGGTTGACCTTCAATAAATTCAGCGCATGGTCGCCCTAATCATTGCAGGTCAACATACTTAACCCAGGGTCTTTCGTGGCAAGTAGATGGGGCTTGTGAAAAGAAGGCTTGTGGCAGACAGGTCTGTACGGATAGCTTCGTTAGTAGATCGCACGGGATGCACTTCCCCGCATGCCGTGCCGCAATTCTAATAGACAGATCAGTTCATTAAAGGAGCAGATATGGCACCGACCACGGCAGAGAAGGCACGCACCGGCGGCCCGGGACGGGCAGCGCGTGCGAAGAAGCCGGAAGGCCAGTGGAAGATCGACGGCACCGCCCCCCTCAACCACGTTGAGGAGGTCAAGCAGGACGGTGAGGTCCTGGCTGTCAAGCAGCGGATCATCGACATCTACTCCAAGCAGGGTTTCGATTCGATCCCGGCCGACGACATCGCCCCACGTTTCAAGTGGCTGGGCATCTACACCCAGCGCCGTCAGGACCTGGGCACCGAGCTGACCGGTCAGATCTCGGACTCCGAGATGCAGGACAAGTACTTCATGATGCGCGTGCGTTTCGATGGCGGCCTGGTCACGCCGGAGAAGCTGCGCGCCGTCGGCGAGGTCTCCCGCGATTACGCCCGTTCCACCGCTGACTTCACCGACCGCCAGAACATCCAGCTGCACTGGCTGCGCATCGAGGATTTCCCGGCTGTTTTCGAGAAGCTCGAATCCGTCGGCCTCAACTCCGAGCTCGGCTGCGGTGACGTGCCGCGCATCATCCTCGGCTCCCCGGTCGCCGGTGTCTCCGCCGAAGAGATCATCGACGCCACCCCGGCGATCGAGGAGATCCAGCGTCGCTGGCTGCCGGACCCGGAGCTGCACAACCTGCCGCGCAAGTTCAAGTCCGCCATCTCCGGACACTCGCGCCAGGACGTCACCCACGAGATCCAGGATGTCGCCTTCATCGGTTCCGTCCACCCCGAGCACGGCCCCGGCTTCGAGTGCTACGTCGGCGGTGGGCTGTCCACCAACCCGATGCTCGCCCAGTCGCTGGGTGCCTGGATCCCACTCGAAGAGGTGCCGGAGGTGTGGGCCGCCGTGGCCAAGGTCTACCGTGACTACGGCTTCCGTCGTCTGCGCAACCGGGCGCGACTGAAGTTCCTGGTTGCCCAGTGGGGCATCGAGAAGTTCCGCCAGGTGCTGGAGGGAGAGTACCTCGGGCGCAGGCTCATTGACGGCCCGCAGCAGCCGATCAACCCCGGCTACCGCGACCACATCGGCATCCACCCGCAGAAGGACGGCCGGTTCTACCTCGGGGTGAAGCCGACCGTCGGCCACACCACCGGTGAGCAGCTGATCGCCATCGCCGAGGTCGCCGAGAAATTCGGTATCACCCGCATCCGGACCACCTCGGAGAAGGAGCTGCTCTTCCTCGACGTCGAGCGGGAGAAGCTCACCTCCCTGGCCGCGGCACTGGATGAGACGGGCCTGTACTCCAAGCCCTCCGAGTGGCGCCGCAACATCATGTCCTGCACCGGTCTGGAGTTCTGCAAGCTCGCACACACCACCACCAAGTCGCGTGCCGTGGAACTGGTCGATGAGCTGGAGGAGCGTATCGGCGACATCGACGTGCCGGTCCGGATCGCCCTCAACGGCTGCCCCAACTCCTGCGCCCGCACCCAGGTCGCGGACATCGGGTTCAAGGGCCAGACCGTCACCGACGAGGACGGCAACCGGGTCGAGGGCTTCCAGGTCCACCTGGGCGGTTCCATGAACCTCAACGCCAACTTCGGACGCAAGCTGCGCGGACACAAGGTCCTCGCCGATGAGGTCGGCGACTACGTCACCCGCGTGGTGGAGAACTTCCGTGACCAGCGACTGGACGGGGAGACCTTCCAGGAGTGGGTCCAGCGCGCCGAGGAGGAGGACCTCAAGTGAGTTTCACCCACCCCGTGCTGCGCCGGGAGCCCAACCCCAACCGCAATCACCCGCTGCACTGCCCCTGGTGCGCCGGCGAGGATCTCTTCCCCAACGAGATCGAGGACTTCGGCTGGCTGTGCCGCGACTGCACACGCGTGTTCTCGGTCCGCTACTACGGCCAGGATGCGCCCGAACACCGCCCGGCACCGGCGCGTTCCACCAGCCAGGCCATCAAGAACTCCCTCAACCGTCACGGACATCTGCAGGAGGAGTCGACATGAATCTGCTCAACGCAACCGGCACCACCCCCCGCCGGGACCCGCAGATCAGTCCCGACGGGCCGCGCAGCACCGGCGAACTGCCCGCAGCGGTGAAGGAGGAGAACGCGCGGCTCGTCGATAAGCATGCTGAAGAGCTCTACGACGCCGAAGCCGCCACCATCCTCGCCTGGACCGCCGAGCACGCGCCCGGCGCGATCGCGGTGACGCTGTCCATGGAGAACACGGTGCTGGCGGAGTTGGCGTCGCGCCACCTGCCGGAGGCCGACCTCCTTTTCCTGGACACCGGCTACCACTTCCCCGAGACCCTGGAGGTCGCTGGGCAGGTGGCGGCGCGGTACCCGCAGGAGCTGGTCACCGCGCTGCCGGTGCTGGGCCGGAAGGAACAGGATGAGGTCTACGGGACGAACCTGTACCGGTCCAACCCGCAGGCCTGCTGCCGGATGCGCAAGGTCGAGCCCCTCGCGGTGAACCTGACCCCCTATGCGGGCTGGGTGACCGGTCTGCGCCGGGCGGACGGGCCGACCAGGGCGCAGGCCCCGGCATTGAGCCTGGACGAGACGGGCCGGTTGAAGATCTCCCCGATCATCACCTGGTCGCTGGAGGACACCGAGGCCTTCATCGCGGACCATGACCTGATCATTCACCCGCTGACCACCCAGGGCTACCCGTCCATCGGGTGTGCCACCTGCACGCTCCCCGTCGCCGAGGGCGACGATCCCCGGGCCGGCCGTTGGGCCGGCAACGACAAGACAGAATGCGGACTCCACTGATGACCACTGCTATTACCACCCCCCTCTCCCCCCACCTCAAGGATCTCGAGAACGAGTCCATCCACATCCTGCGCGAGGTCGCCGGCCAGTTCGACAAGATCGGGCTGCTGTTTTCCGGCGGCAAGGATTCCGTGGTGGTCTACGAGCTGGCCCGTCGGGCCTTCGCTCCGGCCACCGTGCCCTTTGAACTGCTGCACGTGGACACCGGCCACAACTTCCCGGAGGTCCTCGACTTCCGTGACCGCCTGGTCGAGCGCACCGGTGCCCGCCTGCGCGTCGCCCAGGTCCAGGACTGGATTGACCGCGGTGACCTGCAGGAACGACCGGACGGTACCCGTAACCCGCTGCAGACCGTGCCGCTGGTGGAGACCATCGCGGAGCAGGGCTATGACGCCGTGCTCGGCGGTGCCCGCCGCGATGAGGAGCGTGCCCGCGCCAAGGAGCGCGTGTTCTCCGTGCGTGACTCCTTCGGTGGCTGGGACCCGCGCCGTCAGCGCCCCGAGCTGTGGAGCCTGTACAACGGCGGCCACCTGCCGGGCGAGAACGTGCGGGTCTTCCCGATCTCCAACTGGACCGAGGCCGACATCTGGGAGTACATCGGCGCGCGCGGTATCGAGCTGCCGCCGATCTACTTTGCCCACGAGCGCGAGGTCTTCGAGCGCGACGGCATGTGGCTGACCCCCGGCGAGTGGGGTGGCCCGCGCAAGGACGAGCAGATCGTGAGCAGGCAGGTCCGTTACCGCACCGTCGGCGACATGTCCTGCACCGGCGCGGTGCTGTCCGCCGCCACCACCATCGACGACGTCATCGCCGAGATCGCGTCCTCCACCCTGACCGAACGTGGCGCCACCCGCGCCGATGACCGCCTGAGCGAATCCGCGATGGAAGACCGCAAGAAGGAAGGCTACTTCTGATGACCACCGCCACCATCGACACCCAGGACTCCACCGTGACCACCGCCACCGAGAAGCTCGCCCAGCGTGAGACCCTGCGCCTGTGCACCGCCGGTTCCGTCGACGACGGCAAGTCCACCTTCGTGGGACGCCTGCTCCACGACACCAAGTCCGTGCTCGCCGACCAGCTCGCCTCCGTTGAGCAGACCTCCGCCGACCGCGGCTTCGACGGGTTGGATCTGTCGCTGCTGGTCGACGGTCTGCGCGCCGAGCGTGAGCAGGGCATCACCATCGACGTCGCCTACCGCTACTTCGCCACCGACAAGCGCACCTTCATCCTGGCCGACACCCCGGGGCACGTGCAGTACACCCGCAACACCGTCACCGGTGTGTCCACCTCCCAGGTCGTGGTGCTGCTGGTCGACGCCCGGCACGGCGTCGTCGAGCAGACCCGCCGTCACCTGTCCGTCGCCGCCCTGCTGGGCGTGCGCACCGTCGTCCTGGCGGTGAACAAGATCGACCTGGTGGACTTCTCCGAGGAGATCTTCCGCGACATCGAGGACGAGTTCACGACCCTGGCGGCGGGACTGGGCGTCGATGACGCCCACGTGGTGCCGATCTCCGCGCTGCTCGGCGACAACGTCGTCGACCGCGGCGGCAACACCGACTGGTACACCGGCCCGACCGTGCTGGAGATCCTGGAGAGCATCGAGGTCTCCCGTGGCCGCGCCCACGACCTGGGTTTCCGCTTCCCGATCCAGTACGTCATCCGCGAGCACGCCACCGACTACCGCGGTTATGCCGGCCGCATCGACGCCGGTGAGCTCTCCGTGGGCGACACCGTCCACCTGCCGGAGGGCCGCACCAGCACCGTCACCCACATCGACACCCCCGACGGGGAGGCCGCCACCGCCGTGGCCGGTGATTCCGTGGTCCTGCGCCTGGCAGATGACATCGACCTCATCCGCGGCGACCTCATCGCCGGGGACGACCGCCCCGTGGCCGTGCACTCCTTCGATGCGACCGTCGTCGGCCTCACCGACCGGGAGCTGACACCGGGCAGGGCCCTGAAGGTCCGCTACGGTACCCAGCTGCTGCGCGGCCGGGTCTCGTCGGTCGAGCGCATCCTCGACATCGACGGCGGCACCACCGAGGAGGCCCCCTCCTCCGTCGGTCTCAACGACATCGCCCATGTGCGTGTCGACGTCGCCGGTGACCTCAACGTCGAGCCCTACGCCGCCCGCGGCGCCGTGGGATCCTTCCTGCTCATCGACCAGGCCTCCGGCAACACGTTGGCCGCCGGCCTGGTCGGCCACCGGCTGGCCTAGGAGACGAGACGATGACCGCCCTGATCACCCTGTCCCACGGCTCCCGGCACCCGCACGCGGAGTCGGGGATCCGGCGCCTGACTCTGGCCGCCGCCGGGCTGCTCGGCGTCGACGCGGTGGCCGCGCACCTGGAGTTCGACACCCCGACGCTGGAGGTGGCGGCCGTCGAACTGGCGGCCACCGGGGTGGCCCGGGTGGTCGTCGTTCCCCTGCTGTTCACCCACGCCTACCACGCCAGACACGATGTCCCCGAGGCCCTGGAGCAGGCCCGGAAGGCGAGTGGTCTCGACCTGCTGCTGGCCCCTGGCCTGGGCACCGGACCCGCCACCACCGGTGTGCTCGTCGAGCGGGTGCGTGCAGACGCCCCCGCCGGAGCCCACCTGGTGCTCTACAACGTGGGTTCCTCCGACACCGACGCCAACCAGGCGGTCATCGACCTCGCCCACGACGTGTCCACGGCCACCGGCCACAGCATCGAGGTCATCCCGGCCACCGGCGGCCCCGGCACCGGGGTGGCGGCCCTGACCGAGACCTGCCGGCAACACGGGCACGTGCACGTGCTGCCCCTGTTCGTCACCCAGGGTCTGCTGCTGGACCGGCTCGTCGACCGTTTCGGCCACATCCAGGACACCACCGGTGTCCGGCTGACCCACTCCGCGCCGTTGGAGACCTCCCTGGCCGGGATCGTGGCCGACCGGCACGCGGGCGCGCTGTCCCCGCTGCTCACCAACGTCTGAACCTGAAGGACCTCCTATGACCACCCTCATTCTGATTGCGATCGCGGGCCTGGCGGCCCAGCTCGTCGATGGCAGCCTCGGCATGGGTTTCGGGGTGACCTCGACGACAATCCTCATCCTCCTCGCCGGCCTCGGTCCCGCCCAGGCCTCCGCGGTGGTCCACACCGCCCAGCTCGGAACGACACTGGTCTCCGGTTTCAGCCACTGGAAATTCGGCAATGTGGACTGGAAGGTCGTCGTCCGACTGGCGATCCCCGGCGCGATCGGCGCCTTCGTGGGCGCCACCTTCCTGGCCAACCTCTCGACCGAGGCCGCGCTGCCCATCACCGGCGCGATCCTCACCGCGATCGGCGCGAACCTGGTGTGGCGTTTCTCCCGGGGCAGGATCCGACGTACCGTCGGGGAGCAGAAGTACCGCCGTGGTGTCCTCGGCGGCCTCGGCCTGTTCGGCGGCTTCATCGATGCCTCCGGTGGCGGTGGGTGGGGGCCGGTGACAACCTCGACGCTGCTGACCGTGGGCCGGGCGGAGCCGCGCCGCATCATCGGCACGGTGTGCACCGCCGAGTTCCTCGTCGCCGCAGCAGCCACCCTCGGTTTTGCGATCAGCATGTGGGAGGATCTGGTCGCCAACCTCGCCGCGGTGCTCGCCCTGCTGATCGGTGGCGTCATCGCCGCCCCCGTCGCGGCGTGGCTGGTCTCGCGCATCAACCCCACGATGCTGGGCGGGATCGTCGGCACCGTGCTGGTGCTGCTCAACCTGCCCCACGTGGTCGGCCCGTTCAACCCGGACAGCACCGTGCTGTGGCTGCTGCGGGGTGCGGTCGTGATCGTCGGGGTGATCCTGTCGATCATCGGCTACCGTCGCGCCGCACGTAACCGTGCTGCGGCCGCTGAGCCGGTCACCGGCTCGCAGAGCGAACCCGCCGGGGATCCCGCACTGGTGGAGCAGCGCACACGCTGAGTCGGGGGTGGCGCTACGCTGTAGTTGCATGAGCACCCCCCTGTTCGTCTCCGCCACGGCTGAGGAAGCCGCCCACCTACCCGCGGACGCGCCGCTGCTGGTCACCGGAATCGGTACCGTGAACTGCACGATCGCGTTGTGCCGGGCGGTGGAGGAACACCGGCCCACCCACCTGATCAACCTCGGTACCGCTGGCGCACTGCGCCCGGCGATGTCCGGGGTCTTCGTTGTTTCCGAGGTCTTCCAGCACGACCTCTCGGATGAGGTCATCGCGGAGATGACCGGACGGCCCTTCCCCAATCGGGTTCACCTGGACGTGGGTGGGCACGGGCTGCCCACCGCCCGTCTGGCCACGGGAGATTCCTTCATCTCCGACAGCGTGGTCCGGGACCGGCTGGCCACGCGCGCCGACCTGGTCGACATGGAGGGCTATGCCGTCGCCCGCGTGGCCCGCGCCCACGGCCTGCCCGTCACCCTGCTCAAGCAGGTCAGTGACCACGCCGATGAGGACGCCCGGCTGACCTGGTTCGAGGCCGTGGACCGTGGCGCCCGGGAACTGGCTGACGCGGTGCGGGAGCTGGAGCTGGCATGAGGGTCTGGTCGCTCCACCCCCGCTACCTGGACCAGAAGGGGCTGGTGGCCTGCTGGCGGGAAACGCTCCTGGCCCAGAAGGTACTCATCGGCGGTACCAAAGGGTATCGGAACCACCCGCAGCTGATCCGGTTCCGTGCCCAGGCTGACCCGGCGGCCGCGGTGGCCGCCTACCTGCGGGCCATCCACGATGAGGCCGTGGCCCGGGGCTATAACTTCAACCGCAGCAAGATCCTCAGCGAGATCCCGGTGGACTCCATTGACGTCACCGAGGGGCAGATGGCCTTCGAGGCCGTTCACCTGCGCGCGAAGCTGGCGGTCCGTGACCCGGAGCGGATGGATTCCGTGCCTGTCCTGCCCGACCCGCACCCCCTGTTCCGGGTCGTGCCAGGCGGGGTGGCGGACTGGGAGAGGGTGTAGGGCGGGCCCCGGCTACTTCGCGAATTCCTCCAGGAGGCTGGCGTTGAAGGCCGGCAGGTCATCGGGGGTGCGGGAGGAAACCAGGCCGTTATCGACGTGGACCTCCTCGTCGACCCAGGTCGCACCGGCATTGCGCAGGTCGGTCTTCAGGGAGGCGTAGGAGGTGAGGGTGCGCCCCTTCAGCACATCGGCGTCGGTGAGGATCCACCCGCCGTGGCAGATGACCCCGGTGGGCTTGCCGGCGTCGAAGAGCTCGCGGACGAAGGCCACGGCTGCCTCATCCATGCGCAGCTTGTCGGCGTTGCCGGTGCCACCGGGCAGGATGAGAGCGTCGTAGTCTGCGGCCTTCGCCTCCCCGGTGGACAGATCTGCGGTGACACGGGTGCCGTTCTTGCCCTCGATGTCCTCACCACCTGGGGTGATGATCCGGACGGTGGCGCCTTCGTCGGTGACGGCCCGGACGGGGCTGGTCAGCTCGGAGTCCTCGAAGCCGTCGGTGGCCAGAACAGCGATGGTGCGGTTGGTGAGTGCGGACATGTCGGTCGCTCCTTCCATAGCTTTCACAGAGAATGTGGCACCGAGCGTAGCGCTCTCGCGGATGCCGCGCAGTCGGTAGCGTGGGACGCATGCGTGACGAGGACCTGCCCATCGACCACCGCCCCGTCTCCACCCGACCGTCCACGGTCTACCTGGACCACGCCGGCCGGGGCATCCGGGCGCGCGTCGCCGCCGTCCATGCCAGGAACGCCCGCCACGGTGCCCCACCCCTGGACGACTACCCCGACCAGGCGCGCCTGTGGCAGGCGGTGGAGCGGAAGGCCCGTGACCTGTCCGGTGAGCTGAACGACCTGCTCCACCACCTGCACGCCCACCCGGAACTCGCCTTCGAGGAGACCATCGCCCAACAGGCGATCGTGGACCTGCTCGCCCGCCACGGCCACACCGCACAGGCCGGTGTCCACGGCCTCGACACCGCACTGCGCAGCAGCTTCTCGACACCCGGCTACCACCCCAGACTCCACCCCACCGTCGCCGTCATGGCGGAATATGACGCCCTGCCCGAGATCGGCCACGCCTGCGGACACAACATCATCGCGGCCGCCGGGGTGGGCGCCTACCTCGCGGCCGTCGACACGCTCGCAGATTCCGTCGGTATCGAGGGCAGGGTCGTACTGCTGGGCACACCGGCGGAGGAGGGGCATTCCGGCAAGGAGTACATGATCCGCGGTGGGGCCCTCGACGGCGTCGACCTGGCCGTGATGATCCACCCCTTCAGCTACGACATCGCCAGCCACGTGTGGGTCGGCCGCCGTACCCTGCGCGCCACCTTCACCGGCATCGCCGCCCACGCCTCCTCCCAGCCCTTCATGGGCCGCAACGCCCTCGACGCCGCCTCCCTGGCCTACCAGGGCATCGGCCTGCTGCGACAGCAGATGCCCCCCTCCGACCGCATCCACGCGGTGATCACGGACGGTGGCCGACGCCCCTCCGTCATCCCCGACCACACGGTCATGGACATCTACGTCCGTTCCCTGCTGCCCGAGGCCCTGGTGGATCTCTCCTCCCGCATCGACGACATCCTCGACGGTGCCGCCCTCATGGCCGGCTGCCAGGTGGAAAAGGACTGGGACACCCATCCGCCGACCCTGCCGGTGCGCAACAGCGAGACCCTCGCCGCCCGCTGGGCCGTCACCCAGGAACACCGTGGCCGCACCTCCCTGCCCGCCGGGGTGGTGCCCGATTCCGTGGCCGCCTCCACCGATTTCGGCAACGTCTCCCACCTGGTGCCCGGCATCCACCCCATGGTGCAGATCGCCCCCGAGGAGGTGGCCCTCCACACGCGGGAATTCGCCCGCCACGCCGCATCACCGGCCGCCGAGGCCGCCACCCTCGACTCCGTGACCGGCCTGGCCCAGATGATCATCGACATCCTCGCCGATGAGCAGCTCCGCGAGGAGGCGTACCTGGAATTCGCCGAGGCCGGCGGTGCGTGGCGCGTCGATGATTATTTCCGGGGCGGGAAACAACAGCCCTGAGTGCCGATCAGCACACGGGGATACTCAACCGCAGCTGTTCGGCCTGCTCCCCCGAGAGCCGGAGTGCGATGTCGTGGTGGCTGGTCACCGGCAGGATGTAGTAGTAGCCACCGGCCGGATCACTGATGCTGTCGATCTGGCAGGAGGTGCTGGCCAGCCGTTCCTTCTCGTAGCGTTCGAAGGCGAAGTCCCGGTCTCCGGGGGTGGGATACCGCACGAAGGACACGTCGAGTGCGGTGCTCTCGCAGTCGATGGCCGCCACGGTGCCCGGTAGACGGTGACCGACGCCGCAGACGGTCGCGTTCCAGCCCGGACCGTTCTGCCGCTCCGGCAGCAGTTCCGGGAAGGCGGCGACGAGTTCTGTCTCCGGGGGGCCCCAGGCGGGTGACCGGTTGCCGAAGACCAGGGAACCGACGGCGGCGATGATGCCGAACAGTACCGCCCCGATCACGGTGAGGGCGATGATGCGTCGTCGCCTGATCGTTGCCGCAGTGACGGGGGGCCGGCGGGCAGCGGTCGGACGCGAGGGGCTCGATGGTGTGGCGGGAACCGGCGCGGAGGGGACGGGCGCCGACGGTTCCGACCCGGGGGTGCCCGCCACGCCTCCCGTCGGGGCGGGATGGTTCAGCGAACGGGGCGGTCCGTAACCTGCGCCCCGGGTGGCCAGGTCCCGGATGAAGGCGGTCGCGGTGGGGTAGCGGTAGGCGGGCTCCGGGGTGAGGGCCTTCTCGAAGAGGGGTTTGAGCTGGTTCAGCCCCGCCAGGCCCTCGCTGTCGAAGCCGAGCCGCACGAGATCGGGGAAGGGGCGGTCGGTGCGCCACTGGGAGGTGCTCATCGTCTCCTTGAGTGGATGCAGGGTGAGCATCTCGAAGGCGACGAGCGTGAGGGCATAGTTGTCACTGGCGTCGGTCGGATGGTTATGGCCCAGTGCATCAGGGCCGGCCATGGCGTCCGGAAGCAGTTCCGGAGCCAGGTATTTCTCCGTGCCCACCATCAGGCTCAGGGAAGTCAGCCGGGTCTCATCCGGGCGCAGGCTGATGCCGAAGTCGGTGAGCAGTGCCCTGGCCTCCCCCGAGGAGTCATGGGGGACGAGGATATTATCCGGTTTGATGTCGCGGTGGATGATCGGCGGATTGATCTTCAGGTGGAGATGGTCCAGGGCGGCGGCGATCGGTTCCAGCAGCTCGACCGTCTCAGCGGCGGAGAAACCCAGTCCCTGTTTTCGGCGGTGGCGGATCAGCTGGGAGAGGGGGACACCGTCGATGTGGTCCATGACGAAGTAGGCGTCGCTGTCGGGGTCGATGTCCGAGTAGCTGATTTTCGTGCGGATGGTGGTGGGCAGCGGGAACCGCCCGTCCACGGTGCCTTCGGCGAAGCTGGCGTAGTGGATCTGGACGACCGCCGGGTGGCGGATCTTGCCGAGCAGGACCATCTCGCTGCGGAAGCGGTGACGCGCGTAATCATCGTTGAACAGCTCGGCGGACAGTCGCTTGACCGCCACGTACCGCTGCAGCTGCGGGTCCCAGGCACGGTAGACGACCCCCATCCCACCGCGGCCGATCTCCTCCAGGTCGATCAGACCGTGTCGTGAGTCGAGCACCGCGGCGAAATGATCGTCCCGCATGTCACCTTCACTTCCTCATGGAGCTTTCGGGGTCAAAGATTGCAGTGCACAACAGAATTATACTGATGGTGCACTGCAACTCCGGATAGCCGGTGTGGGTGTCCCGGGGGCCGGGGACCGGCCTTCAGTTACCCTCGTTCTCCCCGGGGGCGTGTCCGGCATCGGCGGCGCTGCGCACCTTGGTGGATCCGGCTCCGGCCCGGTCCCTCTTCTCGTTCTTCGACCGGAGTCGGCCCAGTTCCACCATGCGTTCCCGGACCGCGGCGAAGGCCTCCTGCCCGCTCATGGTGGCGGCTGCCCCTCTCGCCGTGGATATCTCGATGTCGTCGATGGTGATCTCACCGGCGCGCAGGGCCACGATCTCGGAGTGGTAGCGGAACCACACGGCCAGGGCTGCGGCCACGGGTACCGCGAGGAAGGCACCGATGATGCCGAAGAGGGCGGAGCCCACCGTCACGGACAGCAGCACGACGGCCGCGTGGAGGTTCATGGCCTTGGACTGCAGCACCGGCTGGAGGATATTGCCCTCCAGCTGCTGGACGGCGATGATCAGCACGAGCACGAGCAGCGCGTTGGTGGGTCCGTTGGTGGCCAGCGCGATGATCACGGCCAGCGCGCCGGCGCTGACCGCACCGATGATGGGGATGAAGCCGGCGAAGAAGGTGATCACGGCCAGGACGAAGGCCAGCGGCACGCCCAGCAGGACCAGGCCGAGGCCGATGAAGAAGGCGTCGACGAAGGAGACCACGGCCTGGGTGCGGATGAAGCCCGCCACGGTGTTCCAGGTGCGGGTGAGGACCTCGGTGAGGTGCCAGCCGGCCTTCTCCCCGGTGTAACGGCGCATCCAGGGTAGGAAACGCTCGCCGTCCTTGAGGAAGAAGAAGGTCAGCACCAGCATGACCACGAGCGTGACCGCGATCGAGGTGGCCGCCGACAACCCGGTGAACACGCCGCTGGCGATGTTGGAGGACTGGTCCCGGACGAACTGTGTGACGTCGTCGATGACCTGGTCGAGCTGGCCGAAGTCGAGGGTCAGTGGCGGACCTTCCAGCCAGTCACGGGACTGCTCGAAGGTGGTGGCGGCCTGATCGGCGAGCTGGCGGCCCTGGGTGGCCACGGCGGGGGCCATGGCCGCGAAGGCGCCACTGAGGACCGCGAAGAAACCGATGATCACCGTGATCGAGGCCAGTGCGGCGGGAAATTTCAGCTTCTGGCGCAGGAACCGGACGGCCGGCCACAGGGCCGTGCACACCAGGACGGCGAGCAGGATGGGCAGGAGCCCGACCCACACCAGGCCGAGCAGTTGCAGGGCGATGTATCCGGCGGCGATGAAGACGATGAAGCGCAGCGCCCACCCGGCCGCCCACCGGCCGTCACGGCCGAGGATGATGGAGCGGTCGGTCACCTCATCGGAGTCGCCCTCAGTGGGGATCTCCTCGTCCACCAGGGCGGCGGGGTCAGCGTCCTCCCTGGTGGTGTCGTCCTCGACGAGTCGGGCGAGAGAATCCGGGAAGTCGCGCGGCTGCTCGTCGGAGCCGGGCTCTCGGGGATCATTGGGAGTACTCATCAGAATCCCAACTATGCCACCAAAACCCGGCTCCGGGGAGGGCAGGGGTTACCGGTGGAGGTGACCCACCGCCCGCAACACGCCGAACCGGTGCATGGTCACCGAGACCGCCTGCTCAAGCAGCAGGTTGAGCAGTTCGCGACGGCCGTCGGCGAGCACCGGCTGATCCAGCACCACCGATCCTGAACGCAGGGCGGCCTCCCACAGTGCGGGATCAACCTCCCCGACGGTGCGCACGCGCGTACCGGGGGAGTCGGAGACCTCGACGCCGAAGGCGTCGTCGGAGAGCTCGCGCACCTCCAGGCCGGCCTTCCGCAGCTGGGCGGCCACGGCGGGTGCGGCGCTGACGTCCACCTCGGTGCCGGTACGCAGTCCGGCATACCGCAGGCGCACGATGTCGCGGAGCTCATGGTCCGGGCCCACGCGCACCTTGAGGGGGTGCAGGAGCGGCTGGTAGCGGAAGATGTTGGCCTCACCGTTGAGGGCGGTGAGGTCGTGTTCGACACCGAACTCCTCCTGCCAGGCCAGTTCGTCGAGCTCCGCGGCAGAGCGCAGCCAGGCCAGATCCGTCTCACTGAGCCGGTCGCGCAGGCGGTGGTGGGTGTCGCGCAGTGCCGCGGCGACCGTCGGCTCCAGCTGTACCTCAGGCTGCGCCAGGGTGCCTTCCGACCAACGCCCCTGCTGGGCCACGTAGTTCGGGCCACCGGCCTTCGCTCCGGAACCGATGGTGGAGTCCTTCCAGCCACCGAAGGGCTGGCGTTGGACGATCGCGCCGGTGATTCCCCGGTTGACGTAGGCGTTACCGACTTCGACGTGGTCCATCCACCAGGCGATCTCGTCGTCGTCGAGGGAGTGGATGCCGCCGGTCAGTCCGAAACCGGTGGAGTTCTGCCACTCCACGGCCTCCTCCAGGGTCTCGGCGCGCATGATGCCCAGCACGGGGCCGAAGCATTCGTTGGTGTGGTACCAGGAACCCGGCTGGACGTTATCGCGGATGCCCGGGGACCAGAACCTGCCCTCCTCGTCGAGCTTCTCCGGCTTGAGTAGCCAGCTCTCGCCCGGATCCAGCTGGGTCAGTCCGCGCAGCAGCTTCTCACCCGGGGGCTCGATCAGGCCGTTCATGGTGGTCGCGGAGTCCGTGCCCGGACCCACCCGAAGAGTGGAGACCGCATCGACGAGCTGGTTGGTCAGCCGCTCCGACTTGCCCGCCGGACCCACCAGAATCACCAGGGAGGAGGCGGAACACTTCTGCCCGGAGTGGCCGAAGGCGGACTGGTAGATGTCCGCCACCGCCAGGTCCGGGTCCGCGGTGGGGGAGACCACGATCGCGTTCTTGCCGGAGGTCTCGGCGTTGAGTGCCATGTCCGGACGCCAGGAACGGAACAGGGCCGCCGTTTCCGAGGCGCCGGTGAGGATGACGGAGTCGACGTCCGCGTGCGAGATCAGGCGACGCCCGGCGTCGGCCTCATCTGTGCGCACCAGCTGCACCAGGTCGCGGTCGAGGCCGTGGGCGTCGAGTGCGCGGTGGAGGGCGGCCACGGCGACCTCGGAACAGGCCACCACCTGCGGGGCAGGCTTGAGAATGACAGCCGACCCGGCGGCCAGGGCGGCCAGCACCCCGCCGATGGGGATCGCGACGGGGAAGTTCCACGGCGGCGCGACCACCGTCAGGGTGTGCGGGGTGAACACGGAACGCGCGCTGTCGAGGACGCGGGCGCTCTCGGCGTAGTAGGTGGCGAAGTCGATCGCCTCCGAGATCTCCGGGTCGGACTGGTCGACCGTCTTGTTCGCCTCGTTGGCCATGACGGTGACCAGTTCACCACGGGCGTCGGCGAGTTCATCGGCGACCGAGTCGAGCACCTCGGCGCGCTCGGCACCGCTTCTCGACGCCCACCCTTCCGCCAGGTTCCGGGCCCGCGCGACCGCGGCATCAACCTCCGCGGGGTCGGTGACCTCGGGGGAACGCGGGGTGTGCGGAGCCTCGGCCAGTGCCGCCAGACCCCACTCCCGGTTGGCGCGCAGGGCCGGGTCGGTATCCGGCTCGTTGACGAAGCGACCGGTGCGCGGGGCCTGCCGCCCCTCCTCCGTGTTCCGGTCCTGGATGCGCTGGGGCTGGGCGCCGGTGCTCCAACGCTCCGCCACCGCGCGTCGGAAGCGCTGCTCCTGCTCCTGCATCGGCGTGCGGTGGTCCGGCTCGTCGAGTTCCGGGGCGAACATGGCGTGCAGGTAGTTCTGCGACTCCGCGTTCTCCTCCAGGCGGCGGACCAGGTAGCTGACCGCCACGTCGAAGTCATCGGCATGGACCACCGGGGTGTAGAGAATCATCCGGCCGACGACCTCGCGTACCCGACTGGCCTGCTCGGGTGCCATGCCCTGCAGCATCTCGGCGTCGATCTGGTGTCCCACGTCACGCTTCTCCGCCAGCTCCCAGGCCAGCGCCACGGTGTAGAGGTTGTGGCTGGCCACACCGATGCGGACGTGGTTGGCGTGCTCGGGCCGCAGGATCCAGTCGAGCAGTCGCAGGTAGTTCGCGTCGACCTCCGCCTTGGTGAAGTAGGGCGCCTGCGCCCAGCCGTGGACCTCGGCCTCGATCTTCTCCATCGAGAGGTTCGCGCCCTTGACCAGACGGATCTTGATCGGTGCGCCGCCCTGCCCGCACCGCCGCGCCGCGAACTCCGTGAGCTCGACCATGGCGTCGAAGGTGTCCGGAAGATAGGCCTGCAGCACGATGCCGGCCTCCAGGTCGCGGAACTCCGGTTCGTCGAGCAGCTCGGTGAACAACCGCACCGTCATGCGCAGGTCCTTGTACTCCTCCATGTCCAGGTTGATGAACACCTCCGGGGAGCGGGCCTGCGCGGCCCGGTAGAGCGGACGCAGCTGCTCCTTGAGCCGTGCCACCGTACCGTCCAGGTCCCAGTGGTTGAGCTGGGCACACAGGCTGGTGGCCTTGACGGAGACGTAGGTCACCCGCGGGTTGTTCACCAGCGCGAGCGTGCGGTCGAGGCGGCGGGCGGCCTCGTCGTCACCGAGCACGGCCTCGCCCAGCAGGTTGAGGTTGAGGTGGGTGCCTTCCTCGGCGGCGTTGTCGAGCAGCTTGTCCAGGGTCTTGCCCTCGGCGTCGAGCACGAGGTGGCCGACCATCTGCCGCATGCGGGCGCGTGCCAGCGGCATCACCACGCCAGGCAGCACCGTGCCGAGCACGCCGCCCAGGCGCAGGGCCGTCTTATTGAGGGGGCCGAGGAAATCCGGGACGGACTCCAGCTTGGCGAGGGCCTCTGCCGCGGTGCGGTTGTCCTCCGGACGTGCGACCCGGTCGACGAAGTCCATGGTGAAGGCGACGCCGTCCGGATCGCGGACCAGGGCGGCCAGCTGCTCGGTGGCGCTGCTGCCCGTCGCGTCGGTCTCGGACTCCGTCAGCCACTCGTTGGCACGGGTGACGGCGGATTCGAGGACGGCCTCGACGTCCGGCGACTCGGGGAGCGGGGTGTTGGCGGGCAGGTTCGAGGTGGTGGAAGTCATGGTCAGACGATCCTTTCCGGTGATGAGGCAGGCTGAAAGGCAGGGCGGGAACTACTTCAGGGGAGCACCGGCGGCCGGTCACTGGCGTGCCGGGCGCGGGTAGGCTGCGGGTTCATCGCATGCCACCGCCTTTCGGGGGGTCGCCGGGGCCAGGGGAGCTCCGGATGGGGGTGGATATGCCAACTCTGTCCAGTCACTCCCGTGGTGTGACGGGAGCCGCTTCGGGGCCAGTATATGGCCCCTATCTCATGTTGGCTGCGGCTCGGGTGTGGTGGGGGAGGATGCGCCTGCCGAGGGGGTCTGCCGGGGAGGGGTGGCGGACAGGTCCGGTTTGTTGTGGTTGCCGGTGGGGGCGGGGAGATCGGGGGTGAAATGGTGGGTCGGCGGCGACGTGGCGGGGGCGTGGGAGTGCGCGCCCGCGCGCTGCCCCGAAGATTTTCTGCAGCCGGCGGGCGGGCCGTGGGGCAGATCACGTTACCCCTTCACCAGTGCAGATGCTGCAAGGTTGAGCCGGATGGGAATAACTTTCCGACACTTCCCGTTGGTGGGGGCGATGGCTTGAGTGACATCGGCTCA
>CAZTIZ010000037.1:0-19177 GCA_964613845.1 uncultured Corynebacterium sp. | reverse complement strand
GCAGGGCACGGTGGCCCCGCTAGTTTGGGTGTCCACGACAAGAGGGTAACCCCAGTCGCCGACGCCGCACCCGGACACGTGGAAGCGGTGCGCAAGTACGTCTTCGACCACCTGAGCGACGAACAGGCCGCCGCGCTAGGGGAGAGCACAGCGCTGATCGTCGAGGCGGTCGACGCGCCGGGACTGATGCGGTGACGCCACCCGCCCGGCACCGAGGGGGTAGCGGGAATGTGGCAAGGGAAAAGGCCAGAAGGATGAACCTTCTGGCCTGAATGTGGTCGGACTGACAGGATTTGAACCTGCGACCCCTACACCCCCAGTGTAGTGCGCTACCAAGCTGCGCCACAGTCCGTTACCGCTCTCTCAAGCAGCTGTTTCAGGTTACAACACGCCCGTCCTGTTTAACGAATCTGCAGGTGGGGGCGGGTACCCCCGGCTGGCAGTTCCGGTCAGGAGACTTCCCCGGCACGGTAGACCCACCGGCCGTTGGACCGGAGGAACGTGGAGCGCTCCCGCTGTGAGCCGGAGATCTCCCCCTTGTAGAAGGCCTCGAACTCCACTACCCCGGTCTGGTCCAGTGGCCCACCGTCCTGTACGTCGAGGATGTCGAGCCGGTAGAAGCGCACGGGCGAGTCGGTCAGCGACAGCTGCTCCGGGCGGGTTTCCGGGTCCCAGGTACGCAACAGGTAGTCCGCATCCTCGGTGACGAAGGCGGAAAACCGTGACCGCATCAGTGCCTCGGCCGTGGGGGCGGTGTCGCCGTGGTGGTAGCGGCCGCAGCACTGGGCGTAGGTCAGGCCCGTGCCGCAGGGGCACCGCTGGCTCCCCTCCGGCCGGTTCATGCCGGGATGTCCATGATGTTCGCCCCCTGGAGCATCGCCTCGATGCCGGTGGTGCCGGCGGCGTCGAGAAGCGTGCACCGCTGCTCAGGGCTGAGCTGTCCGAGCAGGCGGATCTTGCGTTCGAAGGTGGTGGCGTGGACGTGGACGACCGTGACCTCGACGTCGTCGAGGGGCATGCCGCGGGCGGCCCCCCGGATGGTCTGGGAGGTCGCCGAGGCCAACGCCGACATGAGCAGGCCGGTGGCACTGAAACCCTGCCCCTTACCGCCCTCGTCCCGGGCGCGGTCGGTGATCAGCTCGCGGTCACCGGTGCGCACCACATCCCCATAGCGGGTACCAGCCGCCGTGCGGGACACCGCACGACCCTCATCCACCGGCTCCGGGGTGTACTCGGGCACCAGATACTGCTGCACCCAGTGACCGATGATGTGCCCTGCGTGCTGGGCCACACCCTGGCGGGTACACAGGTGGTCAGCCTTGTCCAGGGTCACCAGGGACTTGGGGTAGCGAGTCTTGCGGAAGATGTTCTGCGCATTCTCCATCCCCACCGTCTGATCGATGGGCGAGTGCAACAGCATCAACGGCTTACGCAGGCCGGGCAGGTAGGCCTCGGGGTTGGTGTCGGCGAGGTCTTCGAGGAACTCACGGGAGATGACGATGTCGCGCCCACCGAGCACGACCGTCACCGCCCCCTGATCATCGACGTCCTTGATCCGGTCAGCGAAGTGCAGCACCGCATGCGCGGGATCAAAAGGCGCACCGATGGTGGCCACGGCGTTGAGGTTACGCATCTGCGGACGGGTGGCCGCCTGCAGGGAGGCCGCACCACCCAGGGAGTGGCCGATCAACAGCTGCGGCGCGGAATAGTGCTGACCCATCCACTCGTTGGCGGCGAGGATGTCCTCGACATTCGAGCTGAAGGAGGTATCGGAGAACTCCCCCTCGGACTGGCCGAGACCGGGGAAGTCGAAACGCAGGGAGGCGATCCCGTGCTCCGCGAGGGTCTTGCACACCCGGGAGGCCGCCGGGGTGAAACGGGAACCGGTGAAGCAGTGCGCGAACATCGCGTACGCCACCGGGGGTGAATCCGGGAAGTCGATCGTCCCGGTCATCAGTGTCCCCTGACTGGAAGGGATCTTGACGCTCACGGAATGCACAGCGGAGGAGACCTTTCGGTTGGGCTGAGGGAGGACACCCTTCAGGATAGGCCAGGAGCACTGACGGAGGGATTTCGGTCTCCACTAGGCTGAAAGAACCTGAGAACAACGATCAACGGAGGTGGCCGTGGCGGCATTCAACTGGTTCTGGAAGGCGATGGGGGCGAAATCCGGTCGCGACCAGAAACACAGCCGCGCCGTCGTCGAAGCCGCCCACCGCCACGCCGCGGCCCTGCGCGAACTCGACGACACCGCCCTGGCCGAGCGCGCCCGCCACCTCACCGCCGGCGGAGAGATCACCGACACCACCGAATTCCTCGCCCTGCTCGGCGAGGCGGCCCACCGGACCGTGGGCCTGACACCCTACCCCGCCCAGTCCCAGGCGGTCCTGCGCCTCCTCGACGGCGACGTCATCCAGATGGCCACCGGCGAAGGCAAGACCCTGGTCGGCGCCATGGCCGCCACCGGCTTCGCCCTGAGCGGACAACGCGTCCACCTCATCACCGTCAACGACTACCTCGCCGACCGCGACGCCGAATGGATGCGCCCCCTGGTCGAACTCTTCGGCCTCACCGTCGCCTCCGTGACCGAAAAAACCACCCCCGACCACCGCCGCACCGCCTACACCGCCGACATCATCTACGCCCCCGTCAGCGAAATCGGTTTCGACGTCCTCCGCGACAACCAGATCACCGACCGCACCCAGGCCGTCCAGACCCCCGCCGACGTCGCCCTCGTCGACGAAGCCGACTCCGTCCTCGTCGACGAAGCCCTCGTCCCCCTGGTCCTGGCCGGCAGCCAACCAGGCGTCGACACCACCGGCCACATCACCGACATCGTCCGCCACCTGCGCGAAAACGAGCACTACACCATCGATGACGACCGCCGTAACGTCTTCCTCACCGACGCCGGCGCCACCCGCATCGAGCACACCCTGGGCATCACCTCCCTCTACGACGATGACCACATCGGCACCACACTCGTGCGCGTCAACCTCGCCCTCCACGCCCAAGCACTCCTCATCCGCGACATCCACTACCTCATCCACGACGGCAAAGTCGCCCTCATCGATGCCTCCCGCGGCCGCATCGCCGACCTCCAACGCTGGCCCGACGGCCTCCAGGCCGCCGTCGAAGCCAAGGAAGGCCTCGACGTCAGCGCAGGCGGCCGCATCCTCGACACCATCACCCTCCAGGCACTCATGCGCCGATACCCCACCATCTGCGGCATGACCGGCACCGCCGTCGAAGCCACCGACCAACTCAGCCAGTTCTACAACCTCCACGTCTCCGTCATCGACCGCCACCGCGAACTGCGCCGCCTCGACGAAGCCGACCGCATCTACGCCACCCTCGCCGACAAGAACCGCGCCATCATCAACGAGATCGCCACCCTCCACGCCACCGGCCGCCCCGTCCTCGTCGGCACCCACGACGTCGCCGAATCAGAAGCCCTCGCCGAGGCCCTCGCCGACCTCGATATCCAGACCAACGTCCTCAACGCCCGCAACAACGCCGAAGAAGCCCGCATCATCGCCGAAGCCGGCGACCTCGGCCGCGTCACCGTCTCCACCCAGATGGCCGGCCGCGGCACCGACATCCGCCTCGGCGGCGCCGATGAAACCGACCGCGACGCCGTCGTCGACCTCGGCGGACTCGCCGTCCTCGGCACCGCCCGACACCGCACCGCCCGACTCGACAACCAGCTGCGCGGGCGCGCCGGGCGGCAGGGGGACCCGGGCCTGTCGCTGTTCTTCGTCTCCCTGGAGGATGACGTGGTCGTCTCCGGTGGGGCGGGGGAGCGGGTGACCGCCCGGCCTGATACCACCGGCCGGATCGAGGGCAGACGCATCCGTGACTTCGTCGAGCACTGCCAGCGGGTGACGGAAGGGCAGCTGCTGGAGATCCACGCCCAGACCTGGAAGTACAACCAGCTGTTGGCCGATCAGCGGGTGATCATCGACGAGCGGCGTGCCAGCCTGCTCGACACGGACCAGGCGTGGGTGGAGCTGGCGCAGCGGGCCCCGGAGCGGGCGGAGGAGCTGGCGGATCTGCCGCAGGCCGCCCGCGAGAAGGCGGCCCGGCAGATCATGCTCTTCCACCTCGATGACGGGTGGGCCGAGCACCTGGCCGCGATGGATGATGTGCGCGAGTCGATTCACCTGCGGGCGATCGCCCGGGAGACCCCGATCGATGAGTTCCACCGCATCGCCGTGCGCGAGTTCCGGGACCTGGCACAGCGTGCCGTCGACGAAGCGGTGGAGACGTTCCGTTCGGTTCCGATCGATGCCGATGGTGCCCACCTCGATGACCAGGGTCTGGCACGTCCCTCGGCCACGTGGACCTATATGGTCTCGGACAACCCGCTGGCGGGTTCGGGTGGTTCCGCCATCAGTGGGATCGGCAATCTCTTCCGCTGACCCCACCCGCCCCTCAGGTGCTGCCCGTCCGATCGTGTGGGGGGAGTCGGGTGTGAGGTGGGGACCCGTCCGTTTCGGGTCGTCCCCTCATGCGCGGACCGCAGCCGCTATGATGGCTACTAATTCACAGTTCCGACGAACCGGAGGTTAGAAAATGAGTGAGAATACCGGTACTCCTGAGGCGCAGGTCGAGACCACCTCGGTCTTCCGTGCCGATCTACTCAAGGAAATGGAGTCCGGCGCCGGCACCTCTCCGGCGGCCTCTGGCGCGGATAACCTGCCCGAGGACGCAGGTCTTCTCGTGGTCAAGCGCGGTCCTAATGCCGGTGCCCGATTCCTTCTGGATCAGGCGACCACCACCGCTGGCCGACACCCTGATTCGGACATCTTCCTCGATGATGTGACCGTTTCGCGCCGTCACGCCGAGTTCCGCATCAATGATGGGGAGTTCGAGGTCGTCGACGTCGGTTCCCTCAACGGCACCTACGTCAACCGTGAGCCGCGCAATTCCCAGGTGCTGACCACCGGTGACGAGATCCAGATCGGCAAGTTCCGCCTGGTTTTCCTCACCGCCCCCACGAAGGAGTAGGCGGTCAACCGACCGTCTCCGATACTGAAGCGATCCAGGAACAGCAGTGAGTGCAGTCCCTAACATGGCAGCGGTCCGATCCGTACCCGCCACCGGTTCCCCCAAGACCATGTCCATCGGCGTGGTCCTGGAACGTCTGCGAGCCGAATTTCCGGATGTGACCGTCTCGAAGATCCGGTTCCTCGAATCCGAGGGGCTGATCTCCCCGCAGCGCACCGCCTCCGGGTACCGCCGTTTCACCGGCGAGGACGTGGAGCGTCTGCGGTATATCCTGGTCACCCAGCGCGACAACTACCTGCCCCTGAAGGTCATCCGTCAGCAGCTGGAGGCCATGGACTCCGGTGAGGTCACCGCCCTGCTGGGCGCGGGTGAGACGCAGACCATCATCGCCCCGGAGAAGTTCCGGGCGCCTGCGCCACTGCGACTGACCGACACTGACGTCGCGGAGCAGGCCGGGGTCGGCGCCGACGTGGTGTCCGAGTTGCTGGGCGCGGGTCTGTTGCGTGCCGACGGCGCGGGGTTCTTCACCGCCGATGACGTGCAGATCGTCACCACCGCCGTGGCGCTCAAGGACTTCGGTTTTGACCTCCGCCACCTCAAGTCGCTGCGCAACACCGCCAACCGCCAGGCCGACCTGATCGGCCAGGCGGCCGGTCCGGTCGCGCAGTCTAAAGAGGACACCGCCCGGCAGCGCGCCGAGGAGGTGGGTCGGCAGATGATGGCCCTGGTGGTGTCGCTGCACGCGATCCTGGTCAAGAACGCCCTACGTGACGAGTTGGAGTCATGAGCCTCATCCCTGTCGAGTACCACGGCATCCGTACCACCGGCCCTGAACAGTTCACGTGTGTGATCCTGCGCTGGGCAGAGCAGAACCGGATCCTGCCGATCTGGATCTCCCCGCTGGCTGCCGCCGAGATCGAGGTCCGGGACAGCGGGTACTCTCCGCGTCGGCCCGGCACCCATGAGTTACTCGCTGACGCCCTGACCCGGTTAGGTTCCGGGGTCACCTCTATCGCCATCACCAGTTATTTCGAGGGCACGTTCATCGCCTCCATCGTGATGAAGGACGGCGAGGAGCTTGATGCCCGGGCCTCGGATGCCCTGATCCTGGCCCGCATGCTCGAACTCGACGTGCGCGTCGATGAGGACGTGCTCAACCAGGCCTCCTTCTTCGTCTCTGATGAGGACCTCAAGGACTACCTGCACCTGAGGCTCGCCGGTACCACGGCGGCCCAGGATGACGCGTCCGCCTCCGGGGACGCGCAGGCGGATGCGGATTTCGAGGAGATGATGCGTTCGCTGGGGATGTCGGACACAGATTTCCTCACCGATCCCGAGGCTGGCCCTGAGGATCAGTCGGATGAGGGCGGGGGCGAAGGGAAGTAGCTCACGAGATTCCGCTCTCCGGGGTCACCGTGTCCGGGCGTGTCGTTCAGTAAACCCTTGACACTGGACTAACGTTGCTTTTGAATGGTGATAACACATCTTTGTGAGACCCCAATGGAGTAATTACGTGAGCAGCACTGAGCAACCTGTCCAGCAGGCCCTGTTTGACTTAGGGCCTGATGAGGAGGTCGGTTACCGCGTACCGATCGCCTGCCAGGTCGCCGGTATCACCTACCGGCAGCTCGACTACTGGGCACGCACCAAGCTGGTGGTCCCCTCCATCCGCGGCGCCCGGGGCTCAGGGTCCCAGCGCCTGTACTCTTTTCGCGACGTGCTGGTGCTCAAGATCGTCAAACGTCTGCTCGATACCGGTATCTCCCTGCAGAATATCCGCCTGGCGGTGGAGAAACTACGGGACCGGGGCGTCCATGACATCGCTGAAATCACCCTGGTCTCCGACGGGAACACCGTCTATGAGTGCCGTTCCAACGATGAGGTCATCGACCTGCTCGGTGGCGGCCAGGGGGTGTTCGGTATCGCGGTGCCGGGCATCATGAAGGAATTAACGGGCACGATCGCCTCCTTTCCCTCCGAACGTATCGACGCCGAGGGAAAAGGGGGGGAGGATGAGTTAGCCTCCCGCCGACAACGTCGCAGCTCCTAGCGAGCCACTACTCATCACCACGCCCCCGCAGGTCCGGACCTGCGGGGGCGTGGTGATGAGTGCTACAGGCCCGCGGCCTGGCGCACGCCGGCTGTCAGCGAGTCGGTGTCACTGACCCGGGTGAGGGAATCAGCCAGGTCCGCCACGACCGGGTCGACCGGCGCGTCACCGAGGTGAACGACATCGAGCCACACTCCGTCGGTGACGGCCGACCCGAAGGAGGAGGCGAAGGTCGCGTCATCGACATCACCCTCGGTGCCGGTGGTCAACAGCAGGATACGCACCGGGGCACCGGTCATCCCCGCCTGGTAGGCGGCGGCCTCAGCCGCGGCGATCAGGGCGGAGCGGGTCTGGGGGAACCCGCCGGTCCCGAACAGGCGAACCGCCTCGGCCGCGCGGGATCCTTCCGAGAACCCGATATTGGTGCGCCAGCCCTTGGTGACCCCGGGGTTGATCGGGGAGGAGTAGTTCCACAGGGCCACCAGGTGACCACCCGTCTCCAGGTCGGTGGACACTTCGGCGAACGCGTCTGCCGAGGCGCGGAAGGCATTGGGGGCCCCGGGCAGGTCAGCGGCCATGGCGCGGGAGGTGTCGAGCAGCAACAGCGTGTCGGTGGGCTGGGACGCCACCACCGGGACCTCCGGGGTATCCGGGCGCTCAGGCTCGGCCTGCTCTTCCCCGGTGGTCTGTGCTGGCGGCTCCTCGCCCATGGCCACCGCCCATAGTCCACCCAGGTCCTGGCGTCCGTCGGCGGTGAGGGGGGACTGCTGATCAGCGTAGGTGGCGAACTCGGTGCCGGCCCGGCTGTGCTCCTCACGCACCTGACCGGCCGGGCGCAACGCGATGGCCGAATAGGACACCACCGCATCCGGCAGGGCGGTGAACTCGTACCCCTCCGGCACCGCGTGCTCGGTCACGGCAATGTAGGTGGCCTCCTCGGCCACGGCCTGCCCGAGGTCCCGGTCCCGGTCCCGGGCCAGCAACTGTCCAGCCTGCTCCCCACCGAGAACATGGGCGGCAGCCACGGCGGCATCGGCGCGATCCGCCACCGGGTAGACCACCTCGGCCGGATCCACCTCGTCGATGGCGTCGAGCTGCTCACGCGCAGCGATCCCCACCGCCTCCTCAGCCACCAGCGACGGCTGGGAGGACGCCGGGGTACGCCCGGCGGCGGCCAGGGCAGCGGTTGTGGCCGGGGAATCCGCAGCGGCAACATAGACCGCAGCATCCTCGATGTCGGCGACCAACTCAGGAGTGACACAGTATTCGCGCACCACCGGGGAGGTGCCCGACCATGAGGCCATCAGTTCCTCGGCCACAGCCGGTGACTGTGCCGCCACCGGAAGACTCAGCTCACCCTGGCCACAGTCACCATCCTGCTGCGCCTGCTCACCGGCAGGGGTCTCACGCCACCACAACCACCACACCAGCCCGAGAACGAGCGCCACGATGACCACTAGCGCGACGATGACATTAGTGGACAGGGCATAGTTGTTTTTGCCACTTCGATGACGGGCCACAGGCGCAGTTCCTTCCGGTTGAGACTAATATCCCACTCTAATCCGCTCAGCGGTGTCGATGAGGCCGACAAGCCGGTCACGCAATACCCCCGCCCGCGCAGCCAGACCACGCTGCCGCTCCACATACTCCGCCTTACCCTCCGGGGTCTCCACCGCCACGACCCCCACCCCATACTCCCGACAGTCATAGGGCGAGGCCTCCATATCGAGGACCCGGGCATCAACCGCCAACTCGAAGGTGTCCAGCCACAGCTCACCAGGAACCAACGGGCCCAACTTCGACGCCCACTTATACAGATCCATCGTCGCATGCACACACCCCGCCTGCTCCAGCACCGGCTGATCCTCCCGCCGGAGCACCCGCAGATTCAACGGCCGTGCCGCCGGGGTGAAAAACCGGTAGGCATCCACATGCGTACACCGGATCCGGTGTGACTCCACCACCGCATCAGTACCCGCCGCCCCCAGACGCAACGCCAGATCGTGTCGGAGAGTGTCCGTCCGGTACACCATCGCCCACTCATGCAGACCGAAACAGTCAAACTGCGCCCCATTGAGCCGGGTGCGGTCGAGCAGGGTGCGAATATACGACACCGCCGCCCCACGACGAGCCATAAAACCCGCCACATCCACACTGCTGTGCTCACCGTCAACGGTGTAGTCACGCCACTGCCGGTGCGGGGCCGGGCCCGTCAGTCCCACCCCCACCCCGGGATGCCACCGACGCAACTGGGCTGGACGCACCGGATAATACTCAAAGAGAAAATCGAACACCGGGTGACTCTGCCCGCGCGACCGCCGATCCAGATGATCCCGCGTCAGCGACTCCACCCGCTGCCCGTGAGCCTCCATCCGCTCCCGCCACACCGCAACCGCAAGCTCCATCAACCCGCCCTAGCTCCGACGCCCACCCCGGTTACCGCCCTGAGTGCGACCACTGCCCCCACGCCCACCCCGGGCAGAGGAACGACCACCACCGGGACGTCCCCGGCGCGCCGACTGGCCCGAACCAGCCCGGCCCTGGCCCTGCTGCTGGGGCGCGCCGGGCAGGGGCAGGGGAGTGCCGCTGGGGGTGCGGGCACCGGTGATACGTGCCAGGGCGTCGGGGTTGGTGTCGACGCGGGTTTCAGCGGCGTCGACACCGGCCTTACGCATGAGGGTGGTGACTTCCTTGCGCTGGTCGTCCATAACGAGGGTGACGACGGTGCCGGAGGTACCGGCGCGGGCGGTGCGCCCGGCGCGGTGGAGGTAGGCCTTGTGTTCGGCGGGCGGGTCGACGTGGACGACGAGGGAGACGTCGTTGATGTCGATGCCTCGGGCGGCGATGTCGGTGGCCACGAGGACGGGCACGGAGCCGTTGGCGAAGCCGGCCAGGGCGGTGGTGCGGGCGTTCTGGCCCTTGTCGCCGTGGAGGCCAACGGCGTTGACGCCGACGCGGCGGAGTTTTTTGACCTGGCGGTCGACGCCGTGCTTGGTGCGCATGAACAGGATGGTCTTGCCCTCGCGGGCAGCGATCGACAGGACGATGTCGTTGCGGGTGTCCCGGTCGCCGACGAGCAGGCGGTGGTGGGTCATGGTGTCCACCGAGGCCTGGACCGGGGCGGTGGAGTGGGTGACCGGGTCGGTGAGGTATCGGGTGACGAGTTTCTGCACGTCGCCGTCGAGAGTGGCGGAGAACAGCAGGCGCTGGCCGGTGCGGGGGGTGTGGTCCATCAGGCGGCGGACCTGGGGCAGGAATCCCATGTCGGCCATCTGGTCGGCTTCGTCGAGGGCGGTGACCTCGACGTCGGCGAAGGAGAGCTTCCCCTGGTCGATCAGGTCCTGGGCGCGGCCGGGGGTGGCCACGAGCAGATCAACGGGGGCGGCCAGGGAGCGGATGTGACGGTTGATGTTCACACCACCGACGATGTCGAGGGTGCGCAGGCCCAGGGCGTTGGCGGGGGCGTCGAGACGCTCGCGGACCTGGGCGGCGAGCTCACGGGTGGGAACGAGGACCAGGGCGCGCGGGCGGCCGGGGGTGGAGGCGCCGGATCCCGCCAGGCGGGTGAGCATGGGCAGGCCGAAGGTGAAGGTCTTGCCGGAACCGGTCGGGCCGCGGCCGAGCACGTCGCGGCCGGCCAGGGCGTCGGGGATGGCGGCGGCCTGGATGGGGAAAGGTTCGGTGATGCCTTGCTTCTCCAGTACCTGAACGATAGGACGGGGAAGGCCGAGGTCAGCGAATGAAGTCATTGGGCACAGTGTAGTCGCAGGTGAAGCCGGTGCGGGAATCGGTGGACCGGTGGCGGCCCGCACCAGCCCGTGGGCGGCAGACAGCTCACGCAGGTTGGCGTGCACCCGGCGGTGATCTCCGCCCTGGCGCAGGCCCAGGTGCTGGCAGAAGTCACAGACCTGCCTCACATGGGGGAGTACCACCGGCAGGCTCGCGGTGAGCGGGATTGAGCGCGCGACACGTGCCGGTCACCACTATCATCGAACAGATGATCCCCCGCGCAGCGTCCCGTCCTGCAGAAACCGACAACCTTCCATGACGGAGCTTCCCGACGACGCCTCCCAGCACTGGCTGCCTACCGGCACCTACCTGCTGCGCCTGGCAGGCGATACGATCATCGCCGCTGACGCCGACGGTCACCCGCTGCCCGCCGTGCCCGCCGCAGCCACCACACACGAGGTCTACGAGCACCTCGACGCCCGGCGCGCCTTCCTCGCCCACCACGCCGCCACCTGCCGGGACACCGTCCGCGACTGGTTCAACACCGGGGTAGCCGTGCCGGTCAGCGTGCTCACCGCTGTCTGGCCCGATGATGCCTGGCAAGACGCACTCACTGACGTGGTGCTCACCGATGGCACCGTCACCGGTGTACTGCGCCACGCCGACCCCGACGCCCTGCACCTGATGGACCTGGACGGCAACAGCGTCACGATGGCCCGCACCGACGCCGCCACCGCACGCATCCCGCATCCGATCACGCTGACGCACCTGAGTACGTGGCGGGAACTCGCCGTTGACCAGAGCATCGACCAACTGTGCCGGGAGATCACCCATAAACCCGCCGGGGCCCAGGAACAGGCCACGCGCCTGCGCGCCTACCGGCATGCACGCTATGAGCGCGCCGGGCACCTGATCGGACGGGCCCGCACCGCAGGATTCACCGCCACCCTCAGCGCTGTGAGCACCCAGGTCACTGAAGACGGCCGCTGGGTCACCGCCGAACTCGGGGTCACCGCCTACCTGCCGGATGAGTACGCCACCCTGGGAGAACTGTCCTTTCGCACCGACCACACACCGCTTACTCCCGCTGATGTCGGACCCATCGCCTGGTCCGAAGCCATCCGCATGGCCGACCACATCTGGGACGGCCGCACCCAGGAGGACAACTAAATGTCGTACACACTGACCCGCGGTGGTATCGAGCCGTTGACCCACAGGCCCCGGGAACAGACCCAGCATCTCACCGCCGCCACCTACACCCTCCCGGGCCGCACCATTATTCGCCTCGTGCCCGACGCCCTGGTTGAGGCCGAAGACCACACCCTGGCCACCATCGGCGCCCAACCGGTCAGTCATACCCCAGTCGGCTACACCACCCCACGCGCCATTGGCTTTCCAGCCTGGCCCATCCTCTCCGACCCGGACAACGCCCACCATGCCCTGCACCTGGTCGGCGACCTGGAGTGGGCCCGACGACGCGCCGGGAGCGCAAAAACTAAGGTCAAGGAGCGACTGGATCAGCTGGCCGCCACCCTCAGCGCCTCGGCCCCGCATTTTGTGCCCACCCTGCTGGAGGAGGCCGCCCGGATCTTCGCGGCCGCCGACAACCTCACCTACGCCGGACAGATGTTCAACAAGGCACGGGAAACCGAACGCACCCACAGCCTGGCGGTGGACCCCCAGCGCCACCGCGTGATGTTTCAGGAGTTCACCGCTCTCGGCGTCGTGGGCATCAAGGCGCTGCGCACCGAAGCCACAACCGCCCCGGCGCGCGACGGTAATCCGGATGAGACACTCGACTACCTGATAGGGCTCAACGCCACCCGCCTGCGCGCCGGGTATGGGCCCTACCGGGGGATGATGAGGGATCTGCGGGCGGCGGGAAAGATCGCCGGGCTCAGTGCCGCGGACACCGACGACCGGTTCCTCGACGCCGTGGTGGGGATTCCGGGTGTCCTGCACGCGTCGGCGGACTTTCTGACCGGGGTCCGTGATTCCCTGGTGCGTTATGCCCGGACCCGTCCTGCGGTGCGGGCCCTGGTGCTGCACACCCGCCCTCAGGAGCTGGACACCGATGAGTATCTCGCCCTGCTGGAAGACTGTGGGGCACTGGCCGAGATCCGCACCACACCGAAGGAGTGGGCTGAGTGGCTGCTGCAGCTGATCGCGGATGTGCCGGGGAGGCCGGACAGTCAGGGCGCGCTCGTGGATCTGGTGTTAGATACCCGGCAGCAGCTGGCCGGACGTCAGGTGCAGCTGCCGCTGCGTTATGTGAATCTGGATGTGCTCGACGCTTTGCTGGAGTGCGGGGTACGCATCGCCGGGCCGGAGTCACAGCTGTGGTACCACTCCGTGAACTGGTCGTCGTGGCTGCAGGCCACCACCGGTGTGCGCGAGCGTGCGCTTCAGTACCTGGCGGCGGATCCCGTCCTCGGTGAGGACGCCCGGCAGGCGCTGCGCAGCGTGGAGATTCGCGCACACGCCGATGTGCTGCTGGCTGTCCCCGGTGCCCGGCAGATCCTCAGCGAGGTGCTCGGCCGCTACCGCACACAGCGCGACGGACCGGCACTGAGTGTGGCCGGCTTACGCGAGTTTCACGCCACCGCCGTCGACCTGGCGCAGCCCACCATCGCGGCACACCTGCCAGAGCCCCTGCGCAAGGTGCTTGACGTGGACGCCGCCGCACTGCTGCAGGACAGCATCCGGGGCGGAGTGCTGGCTGAGTTGACGTGGCCGGCGGCAGAAGCCTCGACTCACCGCCTCTGTGCGCAGGCGGACACGCAAGACTACCGGTTATTTTCGACCTACCCGGCAGTCGCCGTGGTCGCCGGCCGTTACCTTGAAGTCATCGACGGCGATCAGGTGGTTGCCGCCGGGCAATTGCCGGAGGAGGTGGACTGGATCTTTGGCGTCCAACACGTCGATGACACCGCCGTCTGCTACTACCGGGACGTCGACGGCGACTACATCGCTTACTGGCTGCATAATCAGACCGCCACCCCGGTCACAGACTCCGACAGCACGTTCTCCGCCGTCACCTACAGCCTGCCCCACAAAAACGGAAGATTGACAGGAAAAGGACATCTGAGCGTCGGCGATACCACCTGCTTCGGCCCCGCACCCACCGTGCTCAGCACCGACCCCGATACCGCCGTCACACTCGCCGCCGACAGCCACTCCCGGATCCACCGCTGGGACGGTGAGACCTTCCACCCCGTCCAGCTCACCGCTGAACAACTCACCGGCGAGCTCGGCCTGCGCGAACTGGGCCTAGACCTCCCGCCCCTGGGCCCCGACGCTGAGATCCGCCTGGAGCACTGCACCCTCGTGCCCGCACAACCGCACACGGCCACCAGCCCGCTGGGCACGGTCAACGGCATCCACGCCCAAATCCACCTGACCCAGAACGGACAGACACGCATCATCACGGCCTTCGGCACTGTCGACGCCCACGACTGCCCCGCAGCCCTACGCCGACCCGGGGGAGGGGTCTGGCTCCGCGACTCTCACCGCCTCATCGACCACGACACCGGCTGCGATCTCGATCTCACCGGCCGTAACACCACCCCCATGCGCATGATCGAACGCTTCCCCCTCACCACCCTCCACCAGACCATCCCCCGCGACGCCGCCGCCAGCACCCGCATGCGCTCCTACCCCCGCACCCACGCAGAAGACCTGCTCCACGCCCTGCAAGCCGGGGACGGCAGCCACACCGATGTCATCGCCACCCAACTGCGCACCGACGACCCCGAACTCATCGACGCCGTCACCTCCCTCGCACAGGCAGTGCACTCAGTCGCCGCAGACTACGCCGCCCTGCGCCAAACCGCCGGCCTAGACCACCACACCACCACCCCGGAGCCGGAGCTCACGATCTCCGCTGCAGCCCACCACCTGCTCAACCCAGAACAGACGGCACACCCAGGCACCGACATCGCCACCACACACCACCCCCACACCGACGCAGGCATCGCCGGGCTACTACGCCACGCCCACCGCCCGGACGCCACCCCCACCGACGACCACGGCCTGCACGTCACGGGCTGGAACCGCATCATCGGCAACGAAACCCTGCTCATCGCCCGCTCCCTCGGCCCCCTGGCCCGCCGCTTCTGGCCGCCCCAGGCGCGCCGGGAAGTCACCGACCTGGTGCGCACCATGATCGACGCCGGACTGTTGTGCGGTCCGTGGCACACGGCGTATCTCATCGAGCCCAAACGCTACGACCGCACCACCCACGTGCCCTTCCAGGCGGTCATCGACCACGCGGTGACCTTCCACCCCTCCGGACACTGGAACCTGCAGGACGGGCAGGTCTACCCGGTCCTGCTCACCGACCACCGGCCGGCACTCCGCGGCACCCCGCTGACACACCCCCGCACCTGGCCGATGCCCGCCCCGAAACTGCGAGCCGTGCTCGACGCCGCCGACGCCCTCGACCCACACGACACCATCCCCCTCGACCAACTGGATCACACGGCTATGGACCGCATCACCGCACACACCGGTCTGCTCCCCGAAACACTGCTCTACCTGCTCAGCCGCACACCCGGCTACCACGGCTACGAAAAGCTGGACAAGACCACCCGCGATCTCTTCGGCTTCTCCACAACCCACGCCACCGCCGTGCTCATCCAAACCCGCGAACTACGCGGCCACTGGGACAACATCGTCTGCGCCGCCGTCCCCGCCGACGACCCGGTCTCCTTCCTGCACGGCACCATCGACGCCGATGCCGTCATCCGATACTGGCACCAGGAATTCGGCGCCCCGGTCATGCGCCTGGAAGCATCGGACTATGCCGCGATCAGATCCCACTGGCACATGTTCGACCACCTCTTCATCGACATCCTCACCCCCGTGGAACTGTCCCACCTGCCTGAGTCTGTGAGCCTGCGGGACCTGCATACCTACCTCTCCACGCTGCTGCAGATCATCCAACTGCGCTCCTGGAATGCCCACGAACGAGCCTTTTTCGCCGCGAAACTACGGTGGCTCACCACCCAGGCCACCCACCACACCGCCGGCCACGACGACCTCTACGCCGCAGAACTCGGCACCGACTACCACGACCCCAAGGTGCACACCCTCGCCGAACCCTTCGACCATGGCATCCGCGTCCTGCTCGAAGGACACCTCGACGAATTGATCACCGACCTCAACCACCCGGCACACACCCACGGCTGCCCCTGGGATCCCCGCACCAGCGCCCCAGACACAGTACGAGCCATAGAACAGCACCACGACCTCCCCGAAGAGTCCGCCACCTACTACCTCCAGCTGCTGGCACTGACAGAGCCCACCGACACAAACATCCGCGCCTGGAACAGCTGGCGCACCAAAGACATCGACACAGCAGCCGCGCCTCTGGTGGACAAGGGCCTGGTGCTGGAAGCTAAGCGCCCCGGGGCACGACGCACCCGGTTCATCCCCGGCGGCTGGCTACCAGCGGCACCCGGCTCCACAGCCACAGAAGCGTGGAAAGCACCGCTATACCTGCTGTGGCGCGACACCAAGGCACGCCCCGTCGTGTGGGCCAGCCCCTTACTCTCCACCCACCGACAACTATTCACAGATGCGTGGCAACGAGTCTGCGACGGCGACACACCAGGATACGAGCAGTTACGCACCGACCGTTACCGGCGACGTCGTTAAGCATCCCCCGGGACAGAACCCCTCACCCAGGTCATGCCCGCAGGTGCGCGGGGTCAGGCCCCGGCTCCGTGTCCGTCAGGCTCAGACACCACAACAGGAACAACCCACCCGCCCAGGACAGCAGACTCCCCACCCCCGGCCAGGTACCGGTGATCCCCACCGAAGCCACCCTGACAATGACGGACATCCCCAGCCACGACCACAGCAGCTCCACGAAGATCCGCCCCTCGCGCCGGGTGAGACGGTACAGCGCCCATAGCAGTATGCCGACAATTCCGAGACCGAGGGAGACCGTGGCCAGCAGTGGGATATCTGGTGCGGTGGGAGGTGCATCAGCTGCGAAACGCAGGGAGAGGAGTTCTTGGCCACCGGCAAGAACCAGGAGGGCGATGATCACCGGTGGGATATAGGGGCGGATGCGCGACCACATGGACAAGCCACCTGACTGAGGTGTGGGGGAACGTGGTGGACTCAGCCGAGTCCCGGTGGTGTGGCTTTAGGACGGGATCTCGGTGCGGTCGCCCGACCACAGGGTGTGGAAGGAACCCGGCTTATCAATGCGCTGGTAGGTATGCGCACCGAAGAAATCACGCTGGCCCTGGATGATGGCGGCCGGCAGGCGCTCGGCACGCAGGGAATCGTAGTAGGCCAGCGAAGAGGTGAACACCGGGGCCGGCAGCCCCAGCTGGGTGGCATAGAGCACGATCTTGCGCCAGGGGTCGATCAGGTCTGCGAGCTCACCGTTGAAGTACGGGTCCAGCAGCAGGGATGGCAGCTGCGCGTCGTTGTCATAGGCGTCGACGATGCGGTTGAGGAACTTCGCGCGGATGATGCAGCCACCGCGCCAGATGGTGGCCAGATCACGCGGGTCGATGTTCCAGTCATGCTCATCGGAACCGGCCCGAATCTCATCGAAACCCTGCGCATAGGCCACCAGCTTGGAGGCGTAGAGCGCCCGGCGGACATCCTCGATGAACTCCTCGCGACCCACCCTCAGCTCCTCGAAGGTCTTGAGCGTGCCGGTGGGCAGCTTACCCCGGGCTGCGGCCCGCTGATCCAGCGAGGACGACAGGGCACGGGCGAACACGGCCTCACCGATGGCGGTGGTGGGTACCCCCAGATCCAGGGCCTCCTTCACCGTCCACCGGCCCGTACCCTTCTGCCCGGCAGCATCGACGATGATATCCACCAACGCCTCACCGGTGTCCGCATCCACCTGCCGCAGCACCTCCGCGGTGATCTCGATCAGGTAGGAATCCAGATCCCCCCTGTTCCACTCGGCGAAGACATCGGCGATCTCAGCCGGAGACATCCCCGCACCGAAACGCAGCAGCTGATATGCCTCACCGATGACCTGCATATCGGCATACTCGATGCCGTTGTGGACCATCTTCACGAAATGCCCGGCACCATCAGGACCGATGTGGGTGACACACGGCACCCCATCAACCCGGGCGGCCACCGACTCCAGCAGCGGACCCAATGCCTCCCACGACTCCGCCGGCCCACCCGGCATGATCGACGGCCCGTACAGCGCCCCCTCCTCACCACCGGAGATACCTGCACCCACAAAGTGGATATTCTTGGCCGACATCTCCGCCTCCCGACGGATCGTATCGGTGAACAGGGCGTTACCACCGTCAATGATGATGTCACCCGCATCCATGACCGTAGCCAACTGGTTGATCACCGCATCGGTGGCCGGACCGGCCTGAACCATGACGATCGCCCGACGGGGACGCGCCAGGGAAGCGACGAACTCCTCGATCGTCTTCGAGGGCAGGAAGTTACCATCCGGACCATGATCACTGATCAACTGATCGGTACGTGCGGTACTGCGGTTGTACACGGCCACGGTATGACCGTTGCGGGCGAAGTTGCGGGCGAGATTCGAACCCATGACCGCGAGTCCGACGACACCGATCTGGGCGAGAGTATCTGGGGTGCTCATGATCCACGATCCTACGCATGCCACCTGCCACCACCACCCACACCCGGCCACTGACTACCGACAGCTCGATAGGATCAGCGACCATGAACGCACACCCCCTCCAGGAACTCATCGACATCGCCGCCACCCACGGCCCCCTCCCAGACACCCTCCACACCTGGTTCACCACCACCAACCGGGGCCTCGACCCCCACCTGGGCATCCGCTACACAGCCATCACCCGAGAGAAGACCACCGCCGAACTCCCCGTCGCCGACCACCTCCTCCAACCGGCCGGCCTGGTCAACGGCGGAGCATTCTCCGCCCTAGCGGAATCCGTCGGAAGCCTCGCCGGCATCATCGCCGCCGGCGCCCCCGTCATAGGAGTCAACAACTCCACCGACTTCATCGCCGGAGTCAGCCAAGGAATCATCGAGGCCACAGCCACCCCCCTCCAGACCGGCCGACGCACCCAACTGTGGGAAATCACCATGCACAACGAAGGCCGCCTGGTGGCCCGTACCACCCTGCGCACCATGGTGATGGGCAGACAGTAGGGGAGAAACCCTCCACGTCAGGCGGCCTTCCACGGTGAGCGCCGGGCAGCCCGGTGGATCGACACCGGGTGTTCCGACCTGCGGGACGGGCAACTCATCGATGACGAGGAGATCGGTTACCGTTGTGCTGGCCGAGGGGAGGCAGGGATCTTTCGATGGGGCTGGTACACCTGTGGTTCTCCTCCCACCCCCGCGCCGGGCATGGTGGCCCGGTCAACTTGGTCTCCCGTTGTTTCTATACTTGAG
>CAZTIZ010000036.1:0-19425 GCA_964613845.1 uncultured Corynebacterium sp. | reverse complement strand
GCGGGCAGCATAGGACAGGGGTGCGGGGGTACGGGGACCCATGTCACCACCCTAACCCTGGCTCGGGTAAATGAGTGGGTGATTCTAGGGTGCCGGGGTGGCCTCCACTGCACCGGAGACGGAGTTACGGCGGAACAGGATGCCGTCGAGGCCGGCGAGACGGTCGGCCCGTACGGAGGTGGCGGGATAGAGGTCCAGCCGCTCGGCCACGGAACCGAAGACGGTGACCTTGGTGCCGGCGGTGATGTAGAGGCCCGCCTCGATGACGCATCGGTCGCCCAGGGTGATGCCGACACCTGCGTTCGCCCCCAGCAGGCAGTTCTCGCCCAGACTGATGGCCCGCTCCGGCCCGTTGGACAGGCGGCCCAGTACCGAGGCGGAGCCGCCGATATCGGTGCCCGAGCCCACGACCACACCTGCGGAGATGCGCCCCTCGATCAGGGAGGGGCCGAGTGTACCGGCGTTGACGTTGATGAAACCCTCGTGCATCACGGTGGTGCCCTCAGCCAGGTGGGCGCCCAGGCGGACCCGGTCGGCATCGGCGATACGCACCCCGGTGGGCACGACGTAGTCAACCAGTCGGGGGAATTTGTCCACCGAGAACACGTGCAGGGGACCGCGGGCGCTCAGGCGCGCCCGGACCATCGGGAAGTCCGCGACCGTGCACGGGCCCGAGCTCGTCCACACGACGGTGGTCAGCAGATCCGATAGCCCGTCGAGGTTGAGGCCGTGCGGACGGACCAGGCGGTGGGAGAGCAGGTGCAGCCGGAGGTAGGCGTCGTAGGTGTCGCGGGGTGCGTCGTCGAGTGAGGCGATCGTCGTGCGGACCGCCACACGGGCCACCCCCCGGTCCGCGTCGGGGCCGACGAGTGGACGGAACTGCTGCGGAGTCTCGTCTCCCTCCAGTCGGACGGTGTCGGCCTCCCCGTCCCGGTCCAGGGTGGGGGTGGGGAACCAGACATCGAGAACAGTGCCGTCGTGGGTGACGGTAGCCAGGCCGCGCCCGGTTGCTGAGGTCATGCCCGTGAGGTTACCCGATCCTGATTCCGCTTCGTGAGGAAGGACAGGCCCACCAGGACCAGCACGACCACGGCCACCGAGATGATCTGGGCGCGGGCCGCGTCATCGAAGAGCATGAGCAGGATCAGCCCGCCCAGCGCCGCCAGGGTCAGCCACGCCAACCAGGGCCAGCCCCACATGCGCACCGTCGAGATCTCGCCGTTGCGTTCCAGTTCCGGATGGATCCTGAGGTAGCTGGCCGCGATCATGACCCAGATGATGATCAGGCAGCCACCGACGGCGTTGAGCAGGAAGTCCAGCAGGCCCTCCGGGTTCCAGTACTGCAGCCCCACGGAGATGAAGGCGAAGATCATGGACAGGACGACCGCGTTGATCGGCACGCTCTCCCGGTTGGTCACCGCGAAGACCTTCGGGGCATCGTGCTGCGTGGCCAGGGAGTGGACCAGACGCGAGGTGGCGTAGATCTGGGCGTTGAAGGCCGACAGCAGGGCCAGGACGATGACGGCCTCCATGAAACCGACCACCCCGGGGATGTTGGCCATGCCGAGGATGACGGCGAAGGGGGACTCCGCGGCGGTGTCGGCACCGTCGATCTGGTTGTAGGGCAGCAGGAAGGTGATCACCAGCACCGATCCGATGTAGAACAGCGAGATGCGCCAGATCACTGAACGCACGGCAATGGCGATCGCGGTCCTCGGTTTCTCTGATTCCGCTGCCGCGATGGTGACGATCTCGATGCCGCCGAAGGCGAAGGCCACGGCGAGCAGCCCCGCGGCCACACCGGTGAGACCGTTGGGCATGAAACCGGACTCCCCGAAGAAGTTCGCGGTGCCCACGAAGGTGGTGCCCGGCAGTAGCCCGAGGATCAGGCCGATACCCACGATGAGGAAACCGATGATCACGGCGACCTTGATGAAGGCGAACCAGAACTCGAATTCACCGAAACCACGCACGTGGGCGAAGTTGACTACCGCGAAGAAGGCCACGGCGATCAGTGCCGGTATCCAGGGGTCCACTCCGAACCAGGCGCCCATGATGGCTGCTGCGCCGGTCATCTCCGCGCCCATCACCATGATGAGCATGAACCAGTACAACCAGCCCAGGGTGAACCCGGCCCAGTGTCCGAAAGCCTGCTTGCCGTAGGTGGCGAAGGAGCCGGAGGAAGGCCTGGAGGCGGCCATCTCCCCGAGCATCTGCATCACCAGCACCACGATGGCGCCGGCCGCGATGTAGGCGAGGAGAATGGCGGGGCCGGCGGCGCGGATCCCGACGCCGGTGCCGAGGAAGAGGCCCGCACCGATGGCGGATCCGAGGCCCATCATGGTCAGATGGCGAGTTTTCAGCCCACTACCCAGCCGGGTGTCCCGGGAGGGGCTGGTGTCCGGTGTTGTCATGAGCAACACATTAGTGGGGGTATACCTGCTTTCCCGTCTCGGGTCCGGAAGGTCAGAACCTGCGGTGCAACACCGGTTCGGGATGACCCACCTCGCGGGTGACCTCCCAGTTCGACTGGCCAGCGAGCATACCGGCGCTGATGTACTGATCGGCGTCGGCATCGTAGAGCGGGGTGTCCGGCTGGAGGACGATGTTGGCCCCCACGTGGCAGTTATCGCCGAGCGGGATACCGATCACCCCGGAGGAGATGCTCAGGTGGCAGTTCTCACCCAGCGTGATGGGGTGGCGGGTCCCGTCGGCGCGGCGCAGTGCCATCAGGGTGGCCGACAGGTCCACGTTGGTGCCCCGCCCGATGACGGCGGAGGAGGACAGCCGCCCCTCGATCCGGGCGGAACCGAGGGAACCGGAGTTGAAGGAGACGTAGCCCTCCCGCAGCACCGACGTCCCCGGGGCCAGGTAGGCGCCGAGCCGGACGCGCTCCGCCTCAGCGATGCTGACCCCCGAGGGCACGACATAATCGACCATGCGGGGCAGCTTATCGATGCCGTAGACGTGGATGAGACCACGGGAACGCAGGGCGGTGCGCACGTATTCGAAGTTATCGGGTGTGCAAGGGCCCTTGTTGGTCCACACGACGGTGTTCAGACGCTCCTGGGTACCGTCCATGTTCAGCTCCAGGGGCTTGACCAGGCGGTGGGAGAGCAGATGCAGCCGCAGGTAGACGTCATGGGCATCGATGGCGTCGGCCTGCAGGTCCGCGATGGTGGTGCGTACCGCGACCTGCTCCACCATCCGGTCCTCGTCCAGGGTCACCAGCTGGAGGAGCCGGTCCGGCAGATCCTGTGCCCCGAGCCGCTCGGTGCCGGAGATGAGGTTGGTTCCGTCGACCAGCTCCGGCTGGGGGAACCAGGTGTCGAGGACGAAACCATCCATGGATATGTTGGCGATACCGATGGCCTGCGCACCCTGAGTCTTCATGCCCCCGAGTCTACGGACCTGAACCGGTGTCCACATCCCGGCGGTAGGCTGTGCCCGAGCGTCGACCCCCGGAAACAGATAGGTTCTTCACCATGGCACCCAACATCACCCCGGACCACGAGAAGGCCCGCATGCTGCGCGGCCCCCTGCTGCTGCGCTCTCCGGGAGACCAGGCGTCCACCTACGACCAGCGACTCTTCGAGCTGGGGTCCGACCACGACTGGCAGCACGCTGATCCGTGGCGCATCCTGCGCATCCAGGGCGAGTTCGTCTCCGGTTTCGATGCCCTGGCTCACCTGCCCAAGGCCGTCACCGTCTTCGGTTCCGCACGCATCAAACAGGGGCACCCCTACCACGCCACGGGCGTGGAGCTGGGAACCAAGCTGGTCGAGGCAGAATACGCGGTGATCACCGGCGGGGGCCCCGGCCTGATGGAGGCCCCCAACCAGGGGGCACACCAGGCAGGCGGCCTCTCCGTCGGTCTGGGCATCGAGCTCCCCCACGAACAGCAGCTCAATGAATGGGTCGACCTCGGCCTGAACTTCCGGTATTTCTTCGTCCGTAAGACCATGTTCCTCAAGTATTCGCAGGCCTTCGTCTGCCTGCCCGGAGGTTTCGGCACCCTCGATGAGCTCTTCGAGGTGCTGTGCATGGTTCAGACCGGAAAGGTCCGTAATTTCCCCATCGTGCTGATCGGCACCGAGTTCTGGTCGGGCATGGCCCAGTGGCTGCAGGACCGCCTCGTCGCGGAAGGCATGATCTCCCCGGAGGACATGGACCTGTTCCTGCTCACCGACTCCGTGGACGAGGCCATCGAGCACATCCTCGACGCCCACCGCGTCATGACCGACGGCCGCCTCACCCGCCGGGCCCGGGAAGAGGCCGCACAGGCGGCCTTCGAGGAAGCCGTGGACGAAACCCGGCAGGGGTAGAGTCACCGCAATGCGACACCCTTTCCCCGCGGTCATGGCGATCGTCAACCGCACCCCCGACTCCTTCTACGACAGGGGGGCGACCTTCGCCGACGAGGCCGCCCTGCGCCGGTGCGACGAGGTCATCGCCCAGGGCGCCACGATCGTCGACATCGGCGGGGTCAAGGCGGGACCGGGCACCCACGTCTCCGCGGGTGAGGAAATCGACCGGGTGGTCCCCACCATCGCCGCACTCGCCGAGCGCCACCCCGACATCACCATCTCCGTCGACACCTGGCGCGCCGACGTCGCCGAGGCTGCCATCCGCGCCGGGGCGGGCCTGGTCAACGACACCTGGGCCGGGCACGACCCCGAGCTCGTCGAGGTCGCGGGATCCCACCGCGTCGGCTACGTCTGCTCCCACACCGGCGGGGTGGAGCCGCGCACGCGGCCGCACCGGGTCCACTTCGACGACGTGGTCACCGACGTCATCGCGGAGACCACCCGGCTGGCCGAACGCGCCGTGGCCTGCGGGGTACCCGAGGAGAAGGTGTTCATCGATCCGACCCATGACTTCGGGAAGAACACCTTTCACGGCCTGGAGCTGCTGCGGAGGATCGACGAGATCGTCGCCACCGGCTGGCCGGTACTCATGGCGCTGAGCAACAAGGACTTCATCGGGGAGACCCTGGACCGGCCCGTGGGCGAACGCGTGGCGGGCACGTTGGGCGCAACCGCCTGGGCCGCGGCCCGCGGCGTCGCAGCCTTCCGTGTGCACGAGGTGGCCGAGACCGTCGATATCCTGCGGATGACGGCGGCCATTCAGGGGCACGTGGCCCCGCTGAACACCATACGGGGGCTGGTGTGAGGATCTCGGTCGTCATTCCCGCGCTCAACGAGGCGACCACCGTGGCCACGGTGGTGCAACACGCCCTGGCGGATTCCCCGTGCGAGGTACTGGTCATCGACGCCGATTCCACCGATGGCACAGCCGCCCTCGCTGCGGCCGCCGGTGCACGGGTACTCAACTGGCGGGAGATCCTGCCCGGTATCGAACCGGTCCCCGGAAAGGGGGAATCGCTCTGGCGGGGGGTGGCCGCGGCGCAGGGCGAGATCGTCGTCTTTCTCGACGCCGACCTGCGGGCCACCCGCCCCGGCATGGTCGCCGCCCTGGCCGCGCCCTTCGCTGAGCCGGGCACACACCTGGTCAGGGCCGACTATACTCGTGCCCTCCACGGTCAGCCCACCGGAGGGGGACGGGTCACCGAGCTCACCGCCCGGCCGCTGATCCGCGCCCTCTTCCCCCACCTGACGCAGATCCGTCAGCCGTTGGGCGGGGAGTACGCCATCCGCCGCTCCACAGCACTCACCCTGCCCTTCGTGCACGGTTACGGCGTGGAGGCGGGCCTGCTCATCGACGTCGCCGAGGCCCATGGCCCTGCTGCGATCGACCAGGTGGACCTCGGGGAGCGACATCACCGCAACCGACCCCTGGCGGAACTGGCTCCGATGGCGGAGGTGGTGGCGGGAACCCTGCTGCACCGTGCCGGTGTCGGGGTGGGGTTCATCGGGCAGCGCCCGCCACTGCTGTCCCTCCGGAAGGAAACGACATGTTCACCTGGTTCCTGCTGATCATCCTGCTGGCCGCACTGGTGGTGCTGGGCACCTGGTTCTGGGGCAGCGTCTTCGGACGCGGGGAGGTCCTGCCCCCGATCGAGGATCCCACAGACGTCAGCGGGGAGAATCTGCGGCAGGTGGAGGCGGGTGAATGGGACGGTCTCCGCTTCGAGATCGTCCCCCGCGGCTACCGTCCCGAACAGGTGGACGAGGTCCTGGAAGGGTTGTTTCAGCAGCTCAGAATGGCCAACAAGAAAATATCCGACCTCTCCGACGAACAAAGGGACTAAGCTGGACGGTATATTCATCTGAAGAGAAGGAGCCAAATCTCATGGCAGCTATGAAGCCGCGTACCGGAAACGGTCCGATGGAAGCGGTCGAGGAAAGCCGAAAGATCGTGATGCGGATTCCCTCCGACGGCGGTGGACGTCTGGTCGTCGAACTCAGCAAGGAGGAGGCCGCAGAGCTCGGCGCACTCCTGACCGAGGTCGCTCAGTAACCTCCCGACCGGCCCGGCGGGTAAGCTCGGGCCCATGCTTTCCGACATCATCGACGTGCTCGCCGACCCCGTTGACGGCACCCCACTGTCCGGTGCAGACGGTTTCAGCCGCCTGGTCTCCGAGACCGGGCACAGTTACGACGTCGCCCGCCAGGGCTATGTGACCCTCGCCGGCGGCGCTGGCCTGCGCTACCGGGGCGACGACATGTCCATGATCAATGACCGCGAGACGTTCCTGTCGCGCGGTCATTTCGCTCCCTTCGTGGAGGCGATGACCAGCCACGTGCATGATGCCCTCGACGCCGCGGGGGTGCCCGACGATGCCAGCCCCGTCATCCTGGAGGTCGGCGCCGGCACCGGCTACTACCTGTCACACACGCTCGATGACGTACTCGGTGCGCGGGGAGTCGGCCTCGACGTCTCCGTCGCCGCGGCCCGGCACCTGGCCAGGTGCCACAGCCGGGTGGGGGCCGTGGTGGCCGATGCCTGGGCCCGACTGCCGCTGCGGGATGAGTCCGTCGACATCATCACCGTGGTCTTCGCACCCCGTAACCCGGCGGAGTTCGCGCGCGTACTCAAGCCGGGCGGGCAGGTCATCGTCCTGGCCGCCGACCGGGGTCATCTCGCGGAGCTGCGTGAACCGTTGGGCATCATCGACGTGGAGGAGGGCAAGGTCGACCGTCTCATCGAGCAGGCGGTCGGGCACCTCCGGCCGGTGGGGGAACCCGGGAACATCGAGTTCACCATGGACCTGGACCGCGACGCCATTGCCGCGCAGATCGGCATGAGCCCCTCCGCGCGCCATCTCGACGAGCAGCAGCTGGCCGAGCGGATCGCGGCCCTGCCGGAGGCGATGGGTGTCACCGCCCGCGCCAGCATCACCCGCCTGACCCGGAACTGAGTTACCGGCTGGGCTCCCCGTAATCCGGCAGATCCCCGGAGGAGACGGGGCCGCGTTCCCAGGCGCGGGTGATCTCCGCCCCGTCGGAGACCGAGGCACGCATGCCGCTGCATCCACCGTCGAAGTGGATGCGGCTGGCCATGGCCACGGCGCCTCCGTCGGCGAAGACCTCGACGGTGGAGCCGTCGACGAAGATCGACAGCGAATCAGAGTCCCCTTCGGCCAGGCCGGTCCCGGCGACCGGGTCCCCGGCATGGTGGGGGTTCATGGAGCGGTCCACCTCCAGCCGTTCGCCCGAGTGCGTGACGACGGCGGCGACGTTCCCGGCGGCGTCGAGAAGCTCGACGCTGATCGAGTCGCCGGGCGGGATCTCACACAGTCCCGTCCATGAGCGTGCCCCGTGGGTGCGGGTGATCGCGTCCGGCAGGCCAGGCGGGGGAGTCTGGAAGAGGTGGCCGCCCTGGAGGGTGACCACCCGCGGCAGGGAGATCGGGTTGGCCCATCCCTCCGTACGCAGGGACAGATGGGTGGTGGGATCGTCCCGGCGGCCGATGCCGTTGAGCAGACCGAAGATCACGGCCTGGTCATAGCGCTGCTCCTCCGGGATGGTGCCCGGGGTGGTGTTGGTGCTGCGCGGCCGGATGAAGTCGTGGCCGTGGTCGATGCGCGTGAAACCGGTGGTCACCTGGAAGGTGGCGCCCTGCAGGGTGCCCACCAGATAACCGGAGATGTCCACGCCACCCTGTTCGAGGGTGATGAGCAGGACGTCGTAGATCAGACCGTCCACTTCATCGCGCAGCCGCATGATCCGTGGGCTGACGATGACCGAGACCGACTCCAGGCCTGAGTCGCCGTCGAAGCTCAGCGGTCCGACCAGGTGCCACCCGATTCCGTCACCGCTGGTCATGATGACCGGCACCGGGGCGTCACCGGGGCCGGTGACCGCCAGCATCAGCCAGCCGTCGTGCCCGGCGGCACGGTCGGCCTCCGAGGCCCAGTCGGGGACGACGCTGGGGGAGCGGAAGCGGCTGTAACCGGGCTGGTCGCCGACCACCTGCGCGATGCGCAGCGTACGCCCATCCATGTTCAGCGGATCGTCGGAGACCTCGCAGGGGGTCGCGAGGTCCGTCATCCGGGCGAGTTGGATCGACGTTCCGGTCGCGGTCACCGAGGTGAAGTAGAGACTCACTCCCTCCTCGGTACCGACCACGGAACCTGCACGCAGACTGGTCTCCCCGCCGACGGGGGCGAGGACGTCATCGCAGACCTCCCAGTCGAAGGGTCCCTCCTCCGAGACGGAGTGGGCCCAGCGGGCACCCATCCCGGGTTCGGGACGGTACTGGTGGAACAGGTGCCAGGTCTCCCCGTCCAGTAGGGCCCCGGCGGGGGCGTCGAGCACCCCGGCCTCGGCGGTGAGATGGATTTCAGGGCGGTGGAAGGTATTAGTCACAGGCGATCCTCTTCCTAGATGAGGGAGCGGTAGACGTCCAGGGTCTGCTGGGCGATGGTGGCCCAGGAGAAGTCCTCGACCGCACGTCGACGGCCGGCCTCACCGTAGGCCTTCGCCTTCGTGGCGTCACCGATAACGGCGTTGACACCGGCGGCGATGTCGTGCTCGAAGGCCGCCGGGTCGTTCTCGTCGTAGTGGACCAGCAGACCGGTCTCACCGTCGACGACGACCTCCGGGATGCCGCCGACATCGGAGGCGACGACCGCGGTCCCGCAAGCCATGGCCTCCAGGTTGACGATGCCCAGTGGCTCGTAGATGGACGGGCAGACGAAGGTGTCCGCGGCGGTGAGGATTTCCTGGATCTTCAGCTTGTCGAGCATGTTCTGCACCCAGAAGACGCCGTCGCGCTGAGCCTGCAGCTCCTCGACGAGGGCGGTGGTGCGGGCCGCGATCTCCGGGGTGTCCGGTGCGCCTGCGCACAGCACCAGCTGGACGCCTTCATCGAACTGGGCGGCCGCCCTGATGAGGTGTTCGACGCCCTTCTGTCGGGTGATCCGGCCCACGAAGGCAACGATGGGCCGGTTCGGGTCCACGCCCAGTTCGGTGAGGACGGAGTCGTCGGCCTGCTCGAAGGTGGGGCGGGGCTGCCACAGTTCGGTGTCGATGCCGTTGAGTACGACGTGGACCTGGTCCTCCCCGATCCGGGGGTAGGCCTCGAGGATGGAGTCCTTCATCCGGGCGGAAACGGCGATGACCGCGTCCGCGTACTCCATCGCATTGCGCTCGGACCAGGAGGAGACCTCATAGCCGCCGCCGAGCTGCTCGCGCTTCCAGGGGCGGTGGGGCTCCAGGGAGTGGGCGGTGGCGACGTGCGGGATGTCGTGGAGGCGGGCGGCGAGGTGCCCGCCCAGTCCCGCGTACCAGGTGTGGGAGTGGACCACGTCGACGCCGGTGGCGGCCGAAGCCATCCGCAGACCCGTGGACAGGGTCCTGATCGCGGGATTGGCCTCGGCGAGCTCGGGATCCACACCGTGGACGAACACGCCCTCCATGTCGCGCGGAGCTCCCATGCAGTGGACGTCGACCTCGACCACCTGACGCATGAAACGGGTGAGCTCAGTCACGTGCACTCCGGCGCCGCCGTAGATCTCCGGCGGATACTCTCTGGTCATCATTCCGACTCTCATGTCCACGACAGTAGCCACGCACAGGCCCGTCTGCAGGGGGTGACGGGGGTGGCGGGGCGGTGATCAGCTGAATGAAACAGCCGCTTCCTCAGCGGAAACCAGTCGGAGCCAATAGGTTGGGGAATGTGAGGAGCCAACCGAATGTTCTAGCTATTGTTCTCGCCGGCGGCGAAGGGAAGCGTCTGTTCCCCCTGACCGAGGACCGGGCGAAGCCCGCCGTCCCCTTCGGCGGCACGTACCGTCTCATCGACTTCGTGCTGTCGAACCTGGTCAACGCCGGTTATCTGAAAATCGCCGTACTGACCCAGTACAAGTCGCACTCGCTCGACCGGCACATCGCCCAGTCCTGGGCACTGTCGGGGCCGACGAGCCAGTACATCACCTCGGTGCCTGCCCAGCAGCGCCGCGGTAAGCGCTGGTTCACCGGTTCCGCCGACGCGATCCTCCAGTCGCTCAACCTCATCTACGACGAGAAGCCGAGTTATGTCATCGTCTTCGGCGCGGACCATGTCTACCGCATGGATCCCTCGCAGATGGTGGAGGATCACATCGCCTCGGGCAAGAGCTGTTCCGTCGCCGGCATCCGGGTGCCCCGCCACGAGGCCACCGCCTTCGGCTGCATCCAGGCCGACGAAGAGGGCACGATCACCGAGTTCCTGGAGAAGCCGGCGGACCCGCCGGGCACCCTGGACGACCCGGACGTCACCTTCGCCTCCATGGGCAACTATGTCTTCACCACGGAGGCACTGATCCAGGCCCTGCTGGAGGATGAGGATAACCCGGATTCCCAGCACGACATGGGCGGTGACATCATCCCCTACTTCGTGGAGCGCGGCGACGCCAACGTCTACGACTTCTCCGGTAACGAGGTGCCGGGTTCCACCGAACGCGACCAGGGCTACTGGCGTGACGTCGGTACCATCGACGCCTTCTACGAGGCGCACATGGACCTGATCTCCGTGCACCCCGTGTTCAACCTCTACAACCACCTGTGGCCGATCCACTCCACGGACGCCAAGAACCTGCCCCCGGCGAAATTCACCCAGGGCGGTATCGCGCAGTCGTCCATGGTGTCCCCGGGCTCGATCATCTCGGGTGGTACCGTGCGCAACTCGGTGCTCTCCGGAGACGTACACGTGGCGGAGGGGGCAACCGTTGAGGGCTCCGTCCTCATGCCTGGCGTGCGCATCGGCAAGGGGGCCGTGGTCCGCCACGCCATCCTGGACAAGAACGCCTACGTCCGTGAGGGGGAGATCATCGGCGTCGACCGTGCCCGGGACGAGGCACGTTTCAAGATCAGCCCCGGTGGTGTCGTGGTCGTCGGCAAGAACCAGGTTATCTGATCGCGCCCAGGATCTGAACAGATGAGGTTCCGGATAGTTACTGTCCGGAACCTTTTTCATCGCCTGGTGGCCAGGACCAGTCCGCCGCCCAGTGGCAGCCGGGTGATGACCGCGCCCTCCAGTTCGTGCACCAGGGCCTCGGCCTCCCGGGCTGCGATGGTGTCCCGGTCGGTGGCGGTGGCGTCGGCAAGCGCATCGGCGAGCACCAGCGTGCCGCCCTCGCGCAGCAGCGGCCAGGCCGCCCTGACCACGGCGCTCAGCTCCATCGCCGGTACGTCGACGTAGACGAGCTGGTAGGAGTCAGCGGCGAGCCGCCCCATCACGTCGAGTGGCCGGGAGGGCAGGAAACGGACCCGGGAAGGGGAGAAGCCAGCCGAACGGAAGACCCGCTTGGCCTGCTTCTGGTGCACGACCTCCGGGTCGATGCAGGTCAGTGTGCCGCGTTCGCCGAGGCCGTGGAGGAGGTGGAGGCCCACCACCCCCACAGCGGGGGTCACCGCGACGGCCCCGGCCGACTTCCCGGCAGCGCCGGCGGCGACGAGAGTGGAGAGCAGCTGACCGGTGGCCTCATCGGGCACGGGCAGACCGAACTCCTCGGCGTCCCGCCGGGCCTCGGCCAAAGCGTCAGGAACCTCCGTCGTGGATTCGATATAGGAGCGCAATGCATCAAAAACCGTGTCAGTCACGCCTCCGAGTCTAGGCGTACCCGCAGGGGCAGGGATAAGGAACACCTCAATTCAGCCCAGGTTGTGACTGGTGGGAGGGGCGGGACAGGACTTCACAGAGCTTTGTCAGAATCCTGTGTAGAGTTATCCAGTTCGATCGGGAAGAATGTCAGTCATGACCACGACTGAGCACACGACCGACACCCGGGATCGTCAGGCCGTCGAGGAGCTGACCGGCACCGCCGCATTCGACGCGGGCCAGGGAGACATGCCCTGCTGGGGGGATCTCGTCGCCGAACACGCCGACAGCGTGTACCGGCTGGCCTTCCGCCTCTCCGGAAACCCACATGACGCAGAGGACCTCACCCAGGAGACCTTCATGCGCGTGTTCCGCTCCCTCCGGAAGTACCGGGCCGGGACCTTCGAGGGATGGCTGCACCGCATCACCACCAATCTCTTCCTCGACATGGTCCGACACCGCAACAAGATCCGGATGGAGGCCCTGCCGGAGGACTACGAGCGGGTCCCGGGCACCGACATGACCCCCGAGCAGGCCTACAGCATCGCCAACCTCGATCCGGCCCTGCAGGAGGCGCTCGATCAGCTCAGCCCCGATTTCCGGGTCGCCGTCGTCCTCTGTGACGTGGTGGGCATGAGCTACGACGAGATCGCCGAGACCCTCGGGGTCAAGATGGGCACGGTGCGTTCACGCATCCACCGGGGACGCTCCCAGATGCGTGCGAGCCTGGAGGCCGCCGCCCGGGACGACGAGGACGCCAAACTGCTGCTGCCGACCCGTTGAGCCGGTGAGGCGTATCCTGGTGGGGGAGGATATGAGGAGGTCCGTGGTCCTGATGATGGAACCGATACCGCGTCAGCGCTCCCGCTCGTTGCGGGGAACGATGGGCACAGCCGCCCGGGGACGCGTCCCCAAACGCCGGAAGTTCGCCTCCGTGGAGCACCTGAGCCCGGAGGCGGTCGCCGCCTTCGTCGACGGGGAGCTCACCGAGGGGGCCGCCCACCGGGCCCGGGTGCATCTGGTCCACTGCCCCGAGTGTCGGGCGGAGATCCACCATCAGCGGGGCACCTCCGAGTGGGTGCGTGGCTGCAACATCACCGACGACGTGCGCGTACCCCGTGACCTGCTGGCCCGTCTCGCCGGCATAGCCACCTCACCGGTATCGCCGGGCCCGGACGCCGAGTCCACCCCCACCGCACAGCCGGAGGGGCTGCTCGATAAATTCGAGGTCATGCTGCGTGCCGTGAAACTCAACCACCGGTATCGAAGACAGTGAGATCACCCCGCCCCTGTTAATCTGTGCATGATCGACAGACCATTATCGGGTGTTTCACCTGACGCGATTAAGGTGGATGTGTGTTTTCGAGTATCGGTTGGGGCGAGATCTTCGTCCTGGTGGTCGTCGCCCTGATCATCATCGGCCCGGAGCGTCTTCCGGAGCTCATCAAGGATATCCGGGCCGCGCTCTTCGCCGCCCGCCGCGCCATCGGCAACGCCCGGGCGGAGCTGGACGGTACTCTCGGCTCGGAGTTCGATGAGTTCCGTCAGCCGATGCAGCAGGTCGCGGAGTACACGCGCCTGGGGCCACGGGGTGCGCTCACCAAGGCGCTGTTCGACGGTGACGAGAAGTACCTCGATGATTTTGATCCGAAGAAGATGATGCAGGAGGATCCCCGGGCGGGTTCGCGTCCGCCCCAACAGACTCCTCCGCGGGAACAACCTCCGCAGCAGGGAGGTCAGCAGAACGGTGGTGGGAACTACGCCGGGGGCGGCGGTTTCTCCTGGGCGGATATCACCTGATCTGAGGTAGACGCACAGAAGGGGGCTCCACAGTGGAGCCCCCTTCTTCCTGTCAGGTCAGCTGCGGGTGACGCCGAGACCCAGCGGCCTGCCGGCCAGGGAATCCTTGCGCACGACCAGTTGATCGGCGATGGCGGCGATGGCCTGGCCGGCCGGGGAGTCAGGTTCGGAGACGGCGACCGGGTGGCCGTCGTCGCCGTGGACACGCACCTGCGGGTCGAGCGGCACCTGGCCGAGGAGGTTGACCTGGCCACCGGTCAGGGCCGTGAGGCGGTCCGCGACCTGCTGGCCGCCGCCGGAGCCGAAGACGTCGAGGGTAGTGCCGTCGGGCAGGACCATGGCGGACATGTTCTCGACGACACCGGCGATGCGCTGGCGGGTCTGCTGGGAGATCGACCCGGCGCGCTCGGCGACCTCCGCGGCCGCGGACTGCGGGGTGGTGACGATGAGGAGTTCCGCGTTGGGGACCAGCTGGGCCACGGAGATGGCGACGTCACCGGTGCCGGGCGGCAGGTCCATGAACAGCACATCCAGGTCGCCCCAGAAGACGTCGGCGAGGAACTGCTGGATGGCGCGGTGGAGCATCGGGCCACGCCACACGACCGGCGCGTTTCCCTCCACGAAGTGGCCGATGGAGATCATTTTCACACCATGGGCGATGGGCGGCATGATCATGTCGTCGACGGCGGTGGGGCGCTGGTCGGAACCGAGCAGTCCGGGCACGGAGTGGCCGTAGATGTCGGCGTCGAGCACACCCACGCGCAGCCCCCGGGCGGCCAGGGAGACGGCGAGGTTGACGGTCATGGAGGACTTACCGACGCCGCCCTTGCCGGATGCCACCGCGTAGACGCGGGTGGTGGAGTCCGGCTGGGCGAAGGGGATGGTGGGTTCGGCGGCGTCGCCACGCAGGGAGGTGCGCAGTTCGCGGCGCTGCTCGTCGCTCATCACGTCGGTGGTGACGGTGACGGAATCGACGCCCTCGACCTCCTCGACGGCGGCGCGGACGTTGTCGGTGATGGTGGTCTTCATCGGGCAGCCGGCGATCGTGAGGTAGATCTCGACCGCGACCTCCGCGCCGTCGATGGCCACCGACTTGATCATCCCCAGTTCGGTGAGGGGCTTGCCGATTTCAGGATCCTCTACGCGGGAGAGCGCGCTGCGGACAGCGGATTCGGTGATAACAGACATTTCCCCCATAGTAATACGAGTCAGCGTGGGGCCTGTTCTTCGCCCTGCCCATCCACGACGTCCCCCTGGATGGGTTCGGACAGATTCCCGGCGGAATCGATGGCGTCGGCGGAGGCATCGTCGAGTTTCGCCTCGATGCGTTCCATCAGCGAACGTAGATCATCGAGCTCGTGACGCAGGTAGTCGCGGGAGACCATGTCGCCGATGGCCATGCGCACCCCGGCCACCTCCCGGGCGAGGAACTCGGTATCGGCCTTCGTCTGTTCCGATCGCCGTCGGTCGGCGGCGATGGAGGTCTTGTCGCGGTCCTCCTGCCGGTTCTGCGCGAGCAGGATCAGCGGCGCGGCGTAGGCGGCCTGGGTGGAGAAAGCCAGGTTGAGCAGGATGAAGGGGTAGGGGTCCCAGTTCCACCAGAAGCCGCCGATGTTGAGGGCGATCCAGATGATCACGATGACGGTCTGCCACATCAGGTACCTGCCGGTGCCGAAGAACCGGGCGACCTTCTCCGCGCCGGCGCCGATGGCGTCATCGTCGATGTGCAGGCGACGTCGGCGCGCCCCGATCGGGGTATCCAGTTCGGAACGGTGGTACTCAGCCATGGGGCAGCTCCCTGGGTCGTAGGCCCGTGGCACGCCAGTCCTCGGGCAGCATGTGGTCGAGCAGGTCATCGACGGCCACGGCACCCAGCAGGTGCCCGTCTCCGTCGAGGACGGGGCCGCAGACCAGGTTGTAGGTGGCGAAATAGCGGGCAGCGGTCTCCTGGTCATCATCGGCGTACAGGGGCGGGAGATCTGGGTCGAGGATACCGGCGACCAGCGTGGAGGGCGGTTCGCGCAGCAGCTTCTGCAGGTGCACACACCCCAGGTAGGTGCCCGTGGGAGTGGCGGTGGGTGGACGCACCACGAAGACCAGGGAAGCCAGGGAGGTCGGAAGATCCGGGTTGCGGGCCAGGGAGAGCGCCTCGGCGACGGTGGTCTGCGGGGAGAGGATCAGCGGCTCCGGAGTCATCAGCGCACCGACGGTGTCGGGGGAGAAGCTCATCAGCCGACGCACCGGGGCGGACTCCGCCGGGTCCATCAGTTCGAGCAGCACCTCCGCCTTGTCGTCGGGCAGCTCCTGCAGGATGTCGGCGGCGTCGTCGGGGTCCATCTCCTCCAGGACGTCGGCGGCGCGTTCAATGTCGAGGGTCTCCAGCAGCTCAGCCTGGTGATCGTCGGGCAGCTCCTGCAGGATGTCGGCCAGCCGCTCGTCGTTGAGCTCATTGGCCAGCCGGTGACGCTGGGGGGTCGGCAGGTCGTGGAGGTAGTTGGCCACGTCCGCCGGCCGCATTCGGTCGAAGGCGGCGATGGTCTCGGCCACGGGGTCCGTCTGACCGGACCCTGCGGCACTGAGGCCGTGCACGTGCGACCAGGGCACAGTGGAGAGCTGCGGGGAACGACGGAACCGGGCACGGTCGCCGAAAACCGCCACCCGGGAGATGACCCAGTCCCGGGTGCGGGTGCGTTCGAGTTCCACATCGGCGATCTCGATGGCACGCCCGTGCAGGTGGGGTAGCTCCGGGTCATCGGTGTGGACTTTCGCCCCCACCAGATCCCCCATGACCGTCAACTCACCGCTGCGCACCTGGAAGGCACGCATGGACACCGAACCGGAGGCCAGCGTGACTTCCCCGGGTTCAATGGCGGCGATGCGCAGCATCGGCAGGAAAATCCGGCGCTTGTTGCCCAACTCCACCACCAGCCCCAGGGCCCGGGAGGCTTGCCCGTCCGGGCGAATCGTGACCACGACGTCGCGGACGCGCCCGACCGGTTCCAGATCAGGGCTCAGCACCTGGAGGCCGGCCAGCCGACCGGCGTACACGCGGGTTACTCCACTCATGAGATCCAAGTGTAGACATCCGGTCGGGGAACTAACCGGCACGCAGTAACGTTGTTCATCTGCCCCGGAAACCACCCCCCGGAAAGGAGCGCGGATCCCCATGTCCACCCCCCACAAGGACAAGTCCCCCCAACGCATCGACAGGAACGCACGGGAACGGCCCAGTGGCTGGCCGGTCGGTAGCTTCGACTCCTACGCCGGCGCACAGGCCGCCGTCGACAAGCTCTCGGACGAGGAATTCCCCGTCAGCCACCTGACGATCGTGGGCCTCGACCTGATGGAGGTCGAACGCGTCACCGGCCGCCTGACCTGGGGCCGCGTGCTCGGGGGAGGCGCCCTGTCCGGCGCGTGGATGGGCCTGTTCTTCGGCCTGCTGCTGAGCATCCTGGGCGTCGGACTGTGGTCCCCGATCCTGCTGGGCCTGCTCATGGGCGCGATCTTCGGCATGGTCCTGGCCGCGGTGCCCTACGCCTTCTCCGGGGGACGCCGTGACTTCACCTCCTCCACCCAGATCGTCGCCGGCCGCTACGACATCCTGTGCGAGCCCTCCCGTGCAGCCGAGGCACGCGACGCCATCGCCCGCATGGGTCCCGGACGGCAGAGGTAGGATCAGCCCCATGTCGATCCGCGTCGTGCCCGCTGCCCTCGTCGCCCTCCTGAGCCTGAGCGCCTGCACGGCAGCGGAACCGGCCCGCCCGGCGAACCCGGAGCACGACCGCCCGGTCACCATCGTCGTCTCCGGGCAGGGCACCGAGCAGATCGTGCTCGGGCAGCTCTACCGGGAGGTACTGTCCGTCACCGGCCGGCACTCCACCCTGGAACTGCGCGAGGAGCTCGATCCCGCCGGCCAACTGCAGCTGCTGCACGAGAACCGGGGGGACCTCACGGTCTCCTGCACCGGCACGATGCTCGATCAGCTACACCCGCAGCGCGCCGGGGAGATCTCCGACGGGGTCGGGGCGGGGGAGGACCCGAACGCCGGGGATCTGGCGCAACTGACCTACGATGAGTTCCTCGGCGCCCTACCGGGGTACCTGATCACCACTGACCCCTCGCCCACGCAGGCCTGCGCGGGCGAGGGCGAACTGCCGCAGAACATCGTCCCGGTCTTCCACCGTGAGTTGTTCGACCGCACGGAACTCAAGGCCCTCAACGAGGCCGCCCGTCTGCTCACCGACGCCGATCTGACGGAGATGATCGAGCAGGTGGAGGGATCCACACCGGTGGCTGACGTCGTCGAGGAGTGGGTGGCCGCCCAGCCGATCTGAGGCCTCAACCGATTCCGTGTGCTCACGGCTACCGCCATGTCTCTGTTCCTCGTCACTGGGACCCCGGCCCCGGCGCATGCCTCCTCCACGGGGTACACCGGCTCGACGGGTCTGCCCTCCGGCTCACCGACGCCACCCGGGAGCTCATCGAGGAGGTGGTGGCCGGGGGCTATGACGCCGAGGTCCCCGATCTTGTCGACGCCGGCGCCGACACCGTCCTCGTCGAACGGTTGGAGGAGGCCCGACAGATCACGGAAGATAACCCGCAGGTGTGCATCCTCGTCACCGGCGGCAAGCCCGTCGACGGCCGGACCGAGGCGGACGCCATGGCGGAATGGCTGGGGGCGGAGGGGGTCGACGGGGACCGCATCCACCGTGAGGTCGAGGCCGTGGACACGATCACGAACGCCCGGAATGCAGACCTGCGGTTGGCTCTCGGTGAGGGATACACCGTCAGGGCTGTCTCGGCTGATGAGGCGGTCTCGGGGCCGTTGCCGGAGTGGGAACGCCGCGCAATTGTCCGGGATGGCGTGGAACTGCAGTAGCGGATGGGAAAGACCCCCGCCGGGGTGTGGCGGGGGTCTTGTCGGCTCCGAACTACTCGGTGCTGAAGGCCTCGTCGAGCAGCTGTGCCTGCTCAAGCTGGTGGACCTTGGCGACACCGGTGGCGGTGGAGGACTGCGCGCGACGGGAGACGCGGCGCATCGGCAGCATGTCCGGGATCAGGTTACGCAGGTGCTCGTTGTAGAACGGCCACGGTCCCTGGTTGGCCGGCTCGTCCTGGACGAAGCGGATCTCCTCGGCGTTCGAGTAGTGCTCGAATGCCTCACGCAGGCGGTTGAACGGGATCGGGTGGAGCATCTCGATACGGATGATCGCGACGTCGTCCCGGCCGTCCTTCTCGCGGCGCTTCTCCAGCTCGTAGTAGAGCTTGCCGGAGACCAGCATGATGGTCTTGACCTTGGAGGTGTCACCGATCGCGTTGTTCTCGCGGTCAACCAGGCGCGGGTCGTTGAACACGGACTGGAAGGAGGTGACCTCGGTGAAGTCCTCCACGGAGGAGGCGGCGGCCTTGAGGCGCAGCATCGACTTCGGGGTGAAGACGACCAGCGGGCGCTTCATGGTGCCCAGTGCGTGGCGGCGCAGGAGGTGGAAGTGGTTGGCCGGGGTGGTCGGCTGGGCCACGGTCATGGAACCCTCGGCGCACAGCTGCAGGAAGCGCTCCATGCGTCCGGAGGAGTGGTCCGGGCCCTGACCCTCGTAGCCGTGTGGCAGGAGGAGGACCAGCGAGGAGGTCTGGCCCCAC
>CAZTIZ010000035.1:1711-19623 GCA_964613845.1 uncultured Corynebacterium sp. | reverse complement strand
CCCTAGGAAAGGGCCGCTCTCCTGGGAACTCAATGAAAATTCAATGAAAAGCGTCGAAAGCGTTGAAAGGCGGAGCCGTTGTCTGGATGCTTGGGAGTGCACCCAACGACGAAAGGTCTTCAATCATGAAGCGCATCCTTGCAGCATCCGGCGTCATCAGCCTCGCCCTGTTCACCGCCGCCTGTGCGGAAGATGACACCACCACGGACGGCACCACCGCCGACGAGACCACGGTGACCGAAACCACCGAGGCCACCGAGACCGTGACCACCGATGAGGACGCCGCAACTGAGGGTGTAAGCGATGACATCGTCGACACCGCTGCCGGTGCCGGTTCCTTCACCACCCTGACCGCTGCCATCCAGGCTGCCGGCCTGGAGGACACCCTGCGTGGCGACGGCCCCTTCACCGTCTTCGCCCCGACCGATGAGGCCTTCGAGGCGCTGCCGGATGGCGCCCTGGACGAGCTCCTGGCTGAGCCGGAGGGTGACCTGTCCCAGATCCTCCAGTACCACGTCGTTGCCGGTGAGGTTTTCGCCGCTGACGTCCTGGAGATGGATGGCGCGACCGTCGATACCGTTCAGGGTGGCACCTTCACCATCGAGATCGACGGCGACCAGGTCATCCTCGTTGATACCGCCGGTAACCGCGTCACCGTCACCGACACCGACATCGAGGCCAGCAACGGCGTCATCCACGTTGTCGACACCGTTCTCAGCCCCACCCCCTAATCGCGGGTGAATCAGGCCTCTGTGCTGGCCTGAGCTGAACGAGGGGGTCCACATGGTCACCATGTGGACCCCCTTTGTTGTGCGCGGGCAGGCCTACCGCTGGTTGAGCACCGCGATCGCGTCGATCTCGACGGTGGCGCCGTAGGGCAGGGCACTGGCCTCCACGAAGGTCCGGGCCGGACGCGCGGTGGCGAAGTGCTCCGTGAACTGCTCGTTGGCGGTATCGCGCACCGCGACATCGGTGACGAAGTAGGTCAGCTTGACCACGTCATCAAGTCCGGCGCCCGCGGTGGCCAGGCGTTCGCTCATGCGTTGCAGCGCGGCGTCGAGGGCCACCCGGTCGCTGTCGCCGACGGGTTGGTAGTTCTCATCCACGGACAGCGCCCCGGAGACATAGACGTGATCGCCCACGCGCCTGGCCGGACTGTAGGGGTGGGCGGGATCGGCCTGCCCGTCTCCCTGCTGCCGGCGGCGGTGGGTCTCCTCCCAGCGCTTCGTCACATCCCGCATGATCGCGGCGACCCCCTCGATCTCACCATCGGCGTCCTTGAGCATCGTGAGGGAGAACTCCAGGGACACGCGGCTGCCGTCGGCCCGGATCCCCGGAACGGCCAGGGGTTCGGCACCGTAGCGGGTCGTGCCGCTGGCCATCACCCGCTCCCAGCCCTGCCAGTGCGCTCCGCGGTGTTTTTCCGGGATGATCATGTCCAGGCTCCGGCCGACGGCCTCCCCGGGGGAGTGGCCGAAGATCCGTTCCGCGCCGCCGTTCCACAGCCGGATGGTGCCGGCGCGGTCCGCATAGACCACCGCGTCGAGGGTGTCGGCGACGATCCGCGCTGCGGTGGCGTCGGCACGCCCGTGCTCGTCGGTGTTATTGGTACTCATCTGCCCACCTTCGGTCGTAGGTTCGCTCTCCTCCCATTCATACCTGTCCCGCCCACCGGCGGGGCCGAATGTTTCACGTGAAACATCGGGATCGCCGCCGTCCTCAGAGGAGATCGGGGCAGGAGTGCGCCAACTGCGCGCGGGTGAGCTGTTCCGCCCGCTGCGTGATGGCCTCGAACTCGCGCCGGGGCATGGCACTCAGGTTGGTGCCGTAATGCGCGACACTCTCCCGGGGCACCAGCCCCGGGATGGGGAAGGGGAGCTGCTCATCCGGCAGTCCGAGGTAGGCGTGCGCCACGCCCTTGATCTCCTGGAACTGGGCCGCCCGGTGGACCCGTTGCCGGATGGCGTCCTGGTTCTTGGCGTGGGTGATTTCCATCGCATGCCTGATCCGGCCGATGAAGAGGCGGGCGGGCTTCTTGTCCTGCTGGCCGGTACTGGAATCCGCGGCGATGAGGTAGTCGAGATCATGACGGTGGTAGCGATACCGCTCGGTGCTGTCTGGCAGCAGGGGAGAAAGTCCGAGGTTGTCGTAGACCCCGCCGTCGGTCATGGCGAGGAAACGGGAGTGCGTCGTGGTGCCTTCGCCTTCGGCCCCGCGCTGGAAGCGGTAGGTGCGGTTCATGGTGGGCAGGAGGATCGGATAGGCGGCGGAAGCCGCCACGGCCTCGGCGACGCTGACGGTGTCGAGGATCTTGCCGTAGGGCTCGCAGGAGCTGAGCTGGCTGCCGAAGCGCACGGCCTGCGCGGAGATGGTGTCGGAAGCCGAGATGATCGTCGCCAGGTTCTCCTGGGTGACGCTCTGTAGGGCGCGGTCCCCGAAGCCCTCTGCCTGGAAGATTCCGATCATCGCATCCAGGTGGTTGCGTTCCCGGGCGGGGGAGCCGACGGGGGAGATAACGCTGCGGGCGTGCCGGAGCATCAGACCCGGGTGGAGGACCCGACTGATATAGCGGCCCTGGATCCCGGAGCGCAGCAGATCGGTGGCGAGGGCGTCGAAATCCTGGAAGTCCGTGGGCCCGTAGGCCCACATCGCCGCGATGATGCTGCCACCACTGATGCTGGAGATGACCCGGACATGCCGGAGCAGGTCCCGGTCGTGGAGGGCGCGCAGGCACCCGAGCCCGAAGGCTGCCGCCCGGAAACCTCCGCCGGACAGCGCCAGGCCGATGCGGGGTGATTTATCCATGATGCTCTCCTGCTCGCTGTTCGCCGCACTTCGGGTTGCCGCACCTGGCCGGATCGTGGGGGAGGATGCGTACCCGCAGCCCGGGAAGCTCCCCACCTTTGCGCCATTCCCGCTCTTCTTCCTCGCTGGGGGACAGGCTGAGAAGGACGAAACGGTGGTCGAAGCGGTGGTCGTCTCGCCCGGTGTCACAGTTGAGCCGGGCGAGTTCCCGCAGAATCTTCCCCTGGTCCAGAGGCCTGGCCCGGTAACCGTCCGGGTGCAGGCCCCACCTACCGATCAGCCGCACCCGATCCTGCGTGCCCCTCCGGTGGTGGGCGTTGAGGGCCTGGGTTACCTCCCGGTCATGGCCGTGGAGGGTGATATCGGTGGCCGGGCGGGCGGCCGCATCGATGTGGAGTATGCGCAGTGCGTCGTCGAAGGCGCCGAACAGGATGCCCCCGGACGGGGCGCCGGGTTGCCCCTCCCGGTGATTCCGGCGGCTTTCCGTGCGCATCGTGGCCAGGGCGCGACGGGAGAGCCGGACCTCGTAGCAGGTTGTCGTCCCCTCCTGGGGGACATCGGTCAGCAGGTGGTCATTGAGCCAGGCCAACCAGGTGGATTTGAGGGGCAGGTCCCTACCCGGCAGGCGGACCGGGATCGCCATCATCGGTTCCTCGCGGGTGCTGTTCTCCAGTTCCGCCAGCCCGGCCCAGAACAGGGCGGAGGCCAGGGCATGGGTCTGGACAGCGGAGCCGGGGTGGTGGGGCCCCCGACTGCCCGAGGCGATGAGGAGATCGCCGAGGATGTCCTTCCAGGCTTCCGAACTGCCACTCACCCGGGTGTCGATGGCGGTGCGCCGCAGCACGTCATAGCCGGCGGCCGTAGCGCCCTCCCGGCACAGCAGCACCATGGCCCGTTCGGCGGTTGAGCCCAGCAGGAGGGTCAGCAGGGGCGGCCAGTTCTGCCGGCCATGCTGGTGGGCGAGCTCGATGGCGCTGCGCACACCGACCTGGGAGGTGGCGTCCACCACCAGATCATGATCCGCGGGGGCGTCCGGGTAACCGTGGAGGAAGGAGCGGATGTCTTCATGATGGTGTCTGATCGCCAGGTCCGGGCGCAGGTCACGCAGCCGGTGTGCGAGCCTCTCCGCCTTGGGCTGATTGAGGTCGGCGGGGGTGTAGGGCTGGTTCATCAGGTCCGGGGGAGTGACGGTGCCGTGGTCGACCAGCGTCAGGGTCCTCACACCCGCCCGCACGCAGTGCTCGGCGATCGGGGCGCCGAGCGAACCGCAGCCAAACAGCAGCACATCCCTGCCGTCCAGCCAGGCGGTGACCGGCCCCTGTCGACGCCGCCGTGCCACGCTGGGGCGGGCATCGTCGATCGCCAACCATTCCAGCCTGCTGTTGCCCCGGGCGGCGGCGGGCACGCTCCAGGCCGTCAGGTGCGCTGATCCCGTTTCCCCGAGCCTGCTGCCCAGCAGCAGGATCTGTTGGGGGAAAGACTCCGCGGGGCTGGACTGGTTCAGTGTGGCGGCCCGGCCCACTGCCTCCTTCAGCGCCGCGGCCGGGTCGGCGAGGGTCCTACCTGCCCGGAGAGGAAGATCGCCGATCTCCCCGTACAGCTCCTGCAGGGTCGAGGGATAGCGGATATCCAGTGTGGTGCCGAGCAGCAGGACCGGGGCGAGGTGGAATCTCTCCCCGCCCTGTCTCGCTGCAGCCACCTGGTCGGGCACCTCTTTCTCCCGCAGCCACCGGCTGATCCTCTGCTCACCCTCGCGGTGGGTGCACCAGCCGTAGAGCAGTTCCGGCTCCCGCTGGCGGGGCAGGGCGAGTTCCGGCTCCACACTCAGGTGGCGGCTGCGTGGTGAGCGCTGTGGGCGTGGGGGAGGAAGCGTCAGCCCGTCACCGGGCAGGTCATCGGCCATCATCCCCCGCATCCACCCGCGCACCCGGTCGACGAGCCCGTACAGTCCTTCGGCCGCATTCCACTGCTGTGAGTCATCGCCGAACAGGCGCAGCAGAACCGCCCACTGCACGTTGGGTAGATGGGCCCACCGTTTTTCCTCCGACCCCGCCCCGGCGGCCACCCGGACGCCCGGGGGACGGTGCGGATAGTGCTCATCGATGATGAAGGTGAAGGGCTCCCAGCACACCTCCTCACTGTCCTGCCCCCGGTGGAGGCCGGCCGTGCTCAGCTCGACGTCGAGGAGCATGAGCCGGTCCTCATCCTGCTCCCACATCGAGAGCCGGTGTTTCCCCCGCCCGCGCTCCCGCCGCCGGATCACGCTCGGCTTCTCGGCGAGCAGTTCCGCCAGTTGGACCTCGGCCAGGGTGTGTGGATCAGGCATCGCTGAACTCCTCGGATCTGCCGGTCCCTCCACCGTGCGCCGGGCCGGTCTGGAGCTCCCATCATCCCACAGTACTTTTGTCCGGGGAAGCACTCGCGGGCCCGATGTTTCACATGAAACATCGAACCCGCGTTATAACTGGGGGAACCCCGACAGTCAGGAGAACCCATGACCACCGACACCTTCCTCAGCCCCGCCGGCCTGGGCACGTTGCGTTCCCTGATCGGTGAGCGGCTCCTCGCCTATGGCAGCGACCTCGAAATCGATGAGGGCGTCGCCGCCTTCGGCGCCTGGGTGCGTACTACCCAGGGCTGGGTCAGCCTGGAATTCGTCGAGGAGAGCATCGATTTCGATGCCGGCTTCACCAGCATCGAGTCCCTCCTCACCGTCCACCCCCTCACCGCCATCGATCCCGGCGGCGACGCCCACGACCTCACCGGCCGCATCGAGGCCATCCACCGCATCCAGGACCGCGTGACCATGATCAACAAGCATGACGACGCCGTCGAGTGGGACTGGTGGCGCGACAGCGGCGTGCGCATCACCCTCGACACCGGAGAGGAACTGGTGCTCCACTGCGGTTCCACCATCGAGATCGAGGTGGTCATGCGCACCGGCCCCGCCGGCACCGTCGAGCCCGCCCCGCTGGCCACCCGCTCCTATCAGGAGGGCGAGAAACGCCGCTACACCTATCAGCGGCGGGAAATCGTGCTCGACTAGGGGGCCAACCAGGCGTCGATCGTGGCCGGGTTGCGGGATGCCCATTCCTGGACCGCCGGCAGCACGTCCATCCCCTCGATGTTCATGAACAGGTCCATCTGGTTGATGTCCGCGACCGAGTAGCTGATCCGGCCCAGCACCTGGCGGGTGCGCTCAGGCAACCGCTCCCAGGCACCCCGGTGGGCCAACAGCGAGGCCCGGTCAGGCGCCGGGAAGGCATCGCGGGGATCGGCCAGCGGGCGCAGATCGTGGACCTCGTTGAGGAACATCGGCTGCCACAGTGGGGTCACGAACCACTCCCCGGCACTGTAGCGGCGGTTGACCGTGTCGATGACCGCGTGGATATCGCCGGCCGGCTGTTCCCAGCCCAGTGCGTCCAACCCGTAGGTCTTCAGCAGTTCATCGCCCATCATCGTCAGCCCCGCATAGGAACCGGTGCCCTGGACCGTGCGGGTGGCGAAGCGTTCGGCGACCTCGGGCCGGGCCAGATCCTCCAGGCTGGCGGCCACCTCCGCCGGGACGTAGCCGGGCACCGCCCAGAAGAACCGGGCATCGTCATAGAGTGCGGCGACCTCCACCACCTCGTCCTTGACCTGCTCCCAGTACACGGCGTGCCCACCCGGCAGCCAGGCATCCGCGAACAGGTGATGCTCGCCTGAGGCAACCTTCGGGTACATCTCCGGGTGCGGCCCCTCATGCACCTCAACCTCATGGCCCAGGCGCAGCAGCACCTCCTCCACGACGGCCGCGGCCACCTGGTGGAAGGATTCGTTGATGCGGCCGAGAACGACCGGCCCCTCGAAATCAGACATGGTGTGCGGCTCCTCGCATCGGCGATGTGTCATGGATCACGGCCAACTCTAGCAGCGCGGAAACCTTCAGGAACGCCGGAACACCGGGTGGTAGCGCACCTCCCCGGTGGGCACCCGCGCATCACAGATCGGGCGGGCCATGAACGTGCCCTGGATCGCGCCGGGGTGGCTGAGGTCCTCGGCCACGACGAAGCCGAAGCGGCTGTAGAAGGCGGGGTCCCCCACGGCCACGACCCCACCGATGTCCTTCTCCCGCAGCTGGTCGAGGGCGGCGTCGACCAGCGCGCTGCCCGCCCCCCGGCCCTGGGAGTTCGGGGCCACGCTCAGCGGCCCGATACTGACCCACTTGTCAGTGCCGTCGCTGATGGTTACGGCAGAGGCCGCGAGGTGGCCGACCACGAAGGGCCCCGCCACCGCGATGAGGGAGAGAACCAGGGCGTCGCGGTCACGCAGGGACTCGACGATCTCCTGCTCCGAGTACTGGGCGTAGGAGAATTCGGTGAAGGCCCTACCGGTCACTTCCCGGATAGCGGAAATATCTGCATCCGTTTCGTGCCGAATGGTGAAGTTGTGCATGGGCCGATTCTACTCTGCGGAACACCCTGCGCAGCCGCTACGCCGAAGCAGCCCCCGAACGGGCGGGAGGGCTAAAGGGCGGGCCATAATCCCACCGTGCGGGCATAAGGGCACCTCGGGCGACCTCGGAAGCGAGGCTGCGGACGGGCTGACCGGCCAGGCGAGGGAGTACCGGGCAGGCCCCACCCGCGCTGCCGGAGAAGACTCCTGGGCAGCCGTTCACAGTGGCCTGACCTGCTGCGTTCCGTTATCGTGGATACTCATGTTCGGTTATGTGCCCACGGGGTCCTTCGCCATGACGGAGGAGCAGACGGAAGGGGTACCGATCCCCCGCACCAAGGAGCGCGCCTACATGATCGCGGTCTGGGCCGGGCACTGGGGCGCCCACCAGTTCTTCCTGAATAATTCTCCCGCCGGACTGCTCCACTGGGTGGCACTGTCCACCCTGGTGTGGTTGCCTGCCCGGCTGGGTTTCTGGCCGGGCCTGGGGCTGGCTTTCCTGCTCAACGCAGGCCTGTGGCTCTATGCCATCTATGCGATGGCGGTGATGCCCGAGGATGATCCGCGGCTGCAGGGGCACACCAGCGCCGACTACGCCGAGCGGATGATCTGGTTCTGCACCATCTCCCTGTGGGGCATCGATTTCTGGAAGAAGGCCCGCGCGCAGAACTGACAGGCTCAGCGGCGCGGCCGCCCCCGCCGCACCGACACGGATGGATCATCCGGGATCCAGAAGCGCAGGGGGGCCTGCGTGTTCTTCGAGATCCCGATGCGCGGGCCGGCCACCCACTCGGGCTCCTCCACTCTGGGGCGCAACAGAAAGTCCGGCCCGGTCACGGGTGCGTGGTTATCGCTCAGCTGCAGGCCCAGGGCCTGCCCCAGGTTGCCCGGCCCCTGGGCGAGGCGGGCGAAGGGGACGTCGCCGCGGCGTCGATGAGCCAGGTCGAGGCCGTCGATGACCTCCCCGGCGCGCAGCAGACACCCCTGCCCCGTGCCTTCCGGCGCGCAGACGATATTGCCCGCCAGGTGGATGCCGTAGGAGAGGTAGACGTACATGTGCCCGCCGGGGCCGAACATCGCCGCATTGCGTGGCGTCATCCCGCGGTGGGTGTGGGCGGCCGCGTCTTCGGCGCCCAGGTAGGCCTCGACCTCGGTCAGGCGCACGGTCACACCCGCGTGGGTGAGGGTGCAGCCGAGCAGGTGCGGGGCGACGACGTCGGCGGGCCGGGAGAAGTCGATCATGGCCGGCCAGTCTAGGTCGGTTAATTCCGGGAAACCAGGATGGGTGGCGGGTTAGGCTGAACGCAGCCATCGACAGGAGGAGAATCACGCATGACCAGCCTGCTCTTCGATCTCGACGGGGTCCTACTGAAACGGAGATCCCTGCAGGGAAGACGCCGCGTGGAACAGATCCTCGGTGCCGATGGGCGCATCTGGGAGATCTACGAGGACCTGCGCCCGGCCTACGATTCGGGGGACGTGAGCGAGGAGCGGTTCTGGCGCCAGCTCCAGATCCGCGCCCAGCTCGAACCCTTCGACTACTCCGAGGCCATCGTCGCCGACCGGGAGACCACCGGGGAGGGGGAGCCGGAGCTGGTCGGGCTGGTCAGCTCACTCATCGACGCGGGCTGGCGGTGCGGGGTGCTGGCCAACCTGCCGGTGGGCCTGTCCATGCAGCTGCGTAGGGAGCATGCCTGGTTGGAGAAGTTCGACGCGGTGACCTTCTCCTGCGATATCGGCGTGACCAAGCCCGACGAGCGGGCCTTCGCCGTGGCACTCGACGCCATGGGTGCCTCGGCCCGGGACACCATCTTCTTCGACGACGACCCCGATCATGTGGCCGCGGCGCAACAGTGCGGCCTCCACGCGGTGCTCTACACGGGCCCCGACTCGGTGCGGAAGCTGGTGCAGCGATGACCGGACCACTGATCCTGCCCTTCCAGGGGAAGGTGCCGCGCGTCCACTCCACCGCCTGGATCGCCCCCGGCGCCGTGCTCATCGGTGACGTGGAGATCGGCCCGGCGGCCTCTGTCTTCTACGGGGCGGTGCTGCGCGGGGACGTCAACCGGATTCGGGTGGGGGCGCGCAGCAACATCCAGGACAACTCGGTGCTCCACGTCGACGCCGACGCGCCCTGTGTGCTCGGCGAGGACGTCACGGTGGGGCACATGGCCCTGGTCCACGGGGCGAGGGTGGGCGACGGCACCCTGGTGGGCATGAAGTCGGCGCTGCTCTCGCACTCCGTGATCGGATCGGGTTCGCTCATCGCGGCGGGCGCGGTGGTGCTTGAGGGCGCCGAGATCGGCGACCGGGTGCTGGCCGCCGGGGTGCCCGCCAAGGTGCGCCGGGAGCTGGGTGCGGAGGAATCCGCGGCGTTCATCCCCCACGCCGGCCGTTACGTGACGGTGGCGGGGCAGCAGGCCCCGGTGGCTGAGGCGCTGACCCTCGATGAGGTGCGGTTCTAGCCATTCCAGCCCCGTCCCAGCCTCTAAAACACCAGCTCGGTGTTGTCGATCAGTCGGGTCGACCCCACCTGGACGGCGGCCACCACCAGGGCCGGTCGGTCAAGGACCCCACTGATTTCCAGGGGTTCCAGGGTGGCCGGGTCGACGATCTCCAGGTGGTCGAGTTCCACACCCGGCGCGCTGCGCAGTTGCTCCCGGGCGCCCTCGATATTCAGGGCGATCCCGGCTGCGGCCCGTTCCCGGAGGGCGGATAGGGCCTGCGGTAGCGCCAGGGCGTGGGTGCGTTCGGCGGGGGAGAGGTGTCGGTTGCGGCTGGATTCGGCCAGGCCGTCGGCACCGCGGATGACGGGCACGGCCCGGATCTGGACGGGGAAGTCCAGGTCGCGGACCAGGCGGCGGATCACGGCGACCTGTTGGGCGTCCTTCTGACCGAAGTAGGCGCGGTCGGGGTTGATGAGGTTGAGGAGTTTGGCCACGACGGTGGCCACGCCGTCGAAGTGGCCGGGTCGGCTGGCACCTTCGAGGCGGGAACCCATCTCGCCGGTGCGTACCCACAGCAGGGGCAGCCCGTCGGGGTACATCTGCTCCTCGGTGGGGGCGAAGACGACGTCCACGCCCAGGCCGGTGAGGAAGTCGACGTCGGCGTCGAGCTCGCGCGGGTAGCGGCGGAAGTCCTCGCAGTCGCCGAGGTCGGTGAACTGCAGGGGGTTGACGAAGAGGCTCACCACCACCGAGGTGTTCTCCGCGGTGGCGCGGGTGACCAGTTCGCCGTGGCCCTCATGCAGCGCACCCATGGTGGGTACCAGACCGACGGGGCCCTCAAGCTCGGCGAGGGCGGATTGCAGTTGCGCGGTGGTGCGCGCCACGACCGTCATTTCGTATCCTGGAAGGACTCGTCCTCGTTGGGGAAGCTTTCGTCGGCGACGTCGCTGATATAGGAGCGGGCGGCGTCGAGAAGTACCTGGCCGACGTCGGCGTATTTGCGGGCGAAGCGGGGGGTGTTGCCGCGGGTCAGGCCGAAGGCGTCGGTCCAGACGAGCACCTGGCCGTCGGTGCCGTTGCCGGCGCCGATGCCGATGGTGGGGATGGCCAGCTCGGTGGAGATCTCGGCGGCGAGGGCGGCGGGGACCATCTCCAGTACCACGGCGAAGGCACCCGCCTCCTGCACGGCGAGGGCGTCCCGGCGCAGCTGGGCGGCGGCCTCACCGCGGCCCTGAACGACGTAGCCGCCGAGGGCGTGTTCGGACTGGGGGGTGTAGCCGATGTGGGCCATGACGGGGATGCCGGCGTCGACGAGCGTGCGGATGGTGGGGGAGATCTCCACCCCACCCTCGATCTTCACGGCTGAGACCCCGGTGGTCTTCATGAAGCGCACGGCCGTGGCCAGCGCCTGGGCGGGGGAGGCCTCGTAGGAGCCGAAGGGCAGGTCGGTGACCACGAACGCCCGGCGGGTGGCGCGTGCCACGGCGGTGGCCATCGTCATCATCTCCTCGACGGTGATCGACAGGGTCGATTCCTGGCCGAGGATGACGTTGGCGGCGGAGTCACCGACGAGCAGGAGATCGATCCCGGCCTCGTCGAAGATCGCGGCGGTCGGCGCATCGTAGGAGGTCAGGCAGGAGATCTTCCGTCCCTCGGACTTGGCCCGGGCGAAGTGGCGGGTGCGAATGCGGGTGGCATCAATGGCGGACATGTCCTGCATTATATGACCTGGCCCACCGGGCTCCGGGGAATGGGGGACAGGCCACCCACCCTAGGGCACGGCCAGGGTCAGTGGTTCGCGCAGCAGCGGGTCGAGGGCCACGGCGCGGGCGATGGCGCGCACGACCTCCCGGTGGGTGGGGATCAGGCGCAGCTCCACGGCGTGCCCGTCCGCCGCGAGGTGGGAGCGGACGGTGCCGGCGAAGAGCTTGGGGGCGTGGGGGTCGTCGATGAAGGCGGAACCGGCTACCACGATGGTTTGCGGGCGGTGCTGCTCGACGAGTTGGGCGGTGACATCGCCGAGCAGCACCGCGCGATCATCGAGCAGGGCGCGTACCCCGGGGTGGCGTGCGCCGACGGACACGGCCGCCGGCAGCGTATCGACGTCCACGCCGTGGTCGCGGATGCGGTGGAGCACACCGGCGGTGGCCAGGGCCTCCTCTGTGGGCAGTCCGGTGGTGTCGAGGATGCGGCCGGCGGTGGTGGGCAGGGTGTCCACCTGGTGGATGCCCCCGGGGCCGGAGATGGCTGCGCCGATGGAGTCATCGGCGAACAGGGCGATCTCGGTGGGGGCCTCCTCGCCGGTGGCGGGCAGCTCCCCGGCCTGGATCTCGGAACCGAGGATGGCCGGCACCGCCGCGGAGACGGTGACCGGGACGGAGAACTGATAGCGCAGGCGCTCGGCGACGTCGACCTCGTGCCAGCCGAGGTTGGGGGCGGTGACGACGCCGTTCTCACTCACCCGGCCGGAGGTGGTCACTCCGACCGAGGTCAGCGGCCGGTCCAGGCCCGCGGTGAGGCGGTTGAGCCCGGCCATGACGTGTTCGATGAAGTCGGTTTCGCTGAGTTCGGCCACGGGGGTGGCCACCTCGTCGTCGCGGATGGTCCGGCCCCGGGTGTCGTAGAGACCGATGTAGGTGGTGGAGGTGCCCACCGCGATGCCGGCGTGGATCTGCAGGCTCGGCGCCAGTTCCAGTGGGATGGTGGGGCGCCCGCGCCCATGGGAGCGGGTGAGGTCGTTGCGTTCCTGGACCAGCCCGGCGTTCATGAGCGCGGTGATGGCGCGGGTGATGGTCGGCTGGGACAGTCCGGTGGCCTCGACGAGTTCACGGCGGGTGACGAGCTGATGGAGCCGAACCAGGTGCAGGCACTTCGCCGCTGGCGTATGGGGGCGGGAAAAGGGGGTGCCTGCGGTGTTCATGATGGGTATCATAGCCACCCCCAGACAGCATTGTCTAATTCTTATGTATAAATAAAGACAGGCCAGTCTAGATCGCTTCCGGGGAAACCTCCCGGGGCGGCGGCTTGCGGTAACGGGTAAATGAGGGCACCAGCACCGCGCACAGCAGCGTACCCACCACCACCAGCACGCCGCCAGCCAGTGTCGCCCAGCCGACGCCCATGGGTTCCGCCGCCCAACCGTGCAGCACATCCGCCAGCCGGGGACCGCCCACCACCACCACGATGTATACCCCCTGGATTCGGCCCTGCACGTGCTCGGCCGCCGACTGCTGCAGGATCGCCGTGCGCAACGACGCCGAGAACATGTCCGCCGCACCCCCGAAGATCAGCATGATGATCACCAGCCATGCCCAGAACGTCACCGCCCCGGGGCTGAGCAGCACGCCCACGCCCGCGATGATGACAAACACGCCCCACATCACGATGCACACGATCACGGCCCTGCCCTGGTGCACCACCCGCGACACCCAGCCCGAGAGCAGCCCGCCGAGTACCGCGCCCGCCGCCATGGAGGAGTAGAGCAGGGCGAGCATGATGCCGCCCTCCTCGGCGTCGCCGAAGTTCTCGGAGGCGATCTCCGGGTAGAGCGCACGCGGCATGCCGAAGGTCATGGCGATCAGGTCCAGCAGCATCGCCACCAGCAGGATGGGTTGTCCGCGCAGGTAACTCAGCCCGTCGACCACGCTGCGGAAGCCCGCCTTCATGGCCTCCCCCTTCGGCGGCAGGGCGGGCAGGGCGAGTACCGCCCCGAGGGTGGGTATCAGCAGTAGGGCGTCGAGGAAGTAGAGCCAGGAATAACCGATGAACGGGATCAGGGCACCGGCCACCAGCGGGCCGATGATCGCGCCGGCCTGCATCAGCATCATGTTCAGGCTCGCGCCGGCGGCCAGCAGATGGATCGGCAGGATGGAACGGAAGACCGCGGTGCGGGTGGGTTGGTTGACCGCGAAGAAGGCCTGTTGCAGCGAAAACGTCAGCAGCAGCCACCACACGTTGGTGTTGCCCGACACCGTCAGTGCCCAGAACACGGCCGCGGTGAGGACCATGCCCCAGGTGGTGACGACCAGTACCCGGCGCTTGTCGAAGGAATCGGCGATCGATCCGCCGTAGAGGCCGAAGACCACCAGCGGCACCAGGCCGAACAGGCCGGTCAGGCCGACGTAGGCGCTGGATCCGGTGATCGAGTAGATCTGGGCGGGCACCGCCACGACGGTCAGCTGCGCGCCGATCATCGTGGCGATATTCGCCACCCACAACCGCTTATACGCGGGAACCTGCAGGGGCCGGGTATCGGCCAGGAAATCACGGATGCTCACCCCGGGCATGGTAGCCCGTGGGGCGCTTATCGACGCCCTAGAGCGGTGCCCCTGCCGGATCGAGGGTGATCACCGGCTGCACGGCCGCCTCGTAGGCGGGTGCGTCAGGGCCGCCGGACACCAGGCGCTGCCCGTCCCAGGTGTGGGTGACGGTGAGGTCGGCCCAGGTGCCGCCTTCCGGGGAGCGGATGGCGGAACGGTAGCGGGCCTCGGCGGCGTCGCGGTCGGCCCGTTCCACGCTGATCACCTCGGTGATGGCGGGCGAGGGCGGGTCGGTGATGGTGTCGGTGTAGTGGAAGAACACGATGGTCGCCAGCTCGGCCTCGGGGCCCGGGTCCGGGCCGGAGGCATCGCCGACGGAGCCGTCGAGAATGATCCAGCTCAGCGGCAGGCAGGGGTTGTACTGCTCGTCGGTGATGGTGAAGTGGAACCAGCGCTGCGGGGCGGAGGTGGGCATTGCCTGTGCGGGCAGGTGGCGGCCGAAGGTGGTCTCGGCCAGGGTGTGGTCGGGATCCTCACACAGGCCGGGGAGTGGGGTCTCGGTAAAGAGCGGGCCGGTGGGTGTCGTCTGGACGAGGGTGATGGGCTCCCCGGTCGTCGGCTCGGACGCGGTGGTCTCCTCCGGGGTCTGCCCGGGGGCCTCACCTGGGGTGTCTGTGGATTCGTCGGCGGTGCCGGCGCAGGCGGCGAGCAGCAGTGCGCTGGTGGCCAGGAGGGCCAGGGCGGGGGCGCGGAGGGCCATGGTTGACCTTTCGGGGGAAAAACCATTATGTGATGCGTATCACCTTAGGTGCTGGGATGGGATTTCACCAGCGTGTGGTGTCCACGTAGTCCACCTGCCCGACGCTGATCTCCTCCACTCCGACGCTCACCGCGCTCATCCCGGAGGCGAAGACCACCGTGTCACCGGTGGTGTCGATCAGATAACTGCCCACGCGGGTGATCCCGTCCCCGGCGACAGTGATGTGCGGGGCGGGCATGGTGGGGGAGTGCACCGTGGTGGTCACGGTGGTGGGCATGAAGGAGATCCCCAGCCCGACCGACTCGCCGGGACCCTGCCAGGCAGTCTCCTCGTTCAGTCCCGGGGGGATCTCCGGCCAGGACACACCATCGCCCCGACAGGAGATCTGGTGCTGCGCCAGCACCGCAGGCAGGGTGATATCGCAGGTCAGGATCGCATCCTGCAGGGGTACGGTGATCAGCATCGGCTCGGTGCGACCCCACAGCTCGTGCTGTTCGGCCACCCGCGAATCACGCGCGTTGCCGAACAGGGTGGGCGGGGCATCGTGGCCCAGCGGTCGGGTCTCCAGGTCGAGCAGGGTGGCGCCCGCGCGCAACTCCGCCTGCCCGGACCCTGCCGTGCCTGGCGCGTCCCCCTCCCAGGTGTGGGTGAGGGTGAGTTGCTCGCCACCGGTGGTGGTGTAGCTGACGGCAAGGCTGTCGTCGTCCTCCCGCACCACCTCGTTGACCTCGTGTACCAGCGGGGGAGCGGGATCGGTGACGGTGTCCGCGTAGTGGAAGAAGATGACCGCCTGCCGGTCATGGCCGTCCGGGGTGTGCGGGCGGTTCCCGTCGGCCATCGTGGCGCTGATGGTGATCCAGCTCAGCGGCAGGCAGGGATCGAACTGATTGTCCGTGATGTGGAAGTACAGGCTGACATCGCTGTCCTGGACGGGCAGCAGGTGGGTGGGGGTGTAGCGGCCGAAGGAGGTCTCCGCCAGGTCGAGCTGAGCCTCGGCGCAGTGCGGCTCCGGCGGGGTGGTGTCACCGGCGGCCGGGTCGACGCCCTCGCCCTCTGTGCCATCGCTGTTCGCGCAGGCACTCAGCAGCAGGCCGACAGCGGCCAGCCCCGCGACCGCGGTAGATCGAATGTTCATGACTGGGTCCTCTCGCCGCCGGACAACGCTCTTACTTCTGTGACCATAGGAAAGAACCCCACCCCACCGCAGGGTTTCGGCTGCACTGCCCGCCACCCGCCACCCGCTGGCCGCCGCTCAGCCCAGCTTCAGGCCCGCGACCAGCTCCGGCAGACCATGGGCGGCGGTGCTCCGCCAGGACACGTCCGCAGAGCGCGATAACTCCGTCTCCTCCGGCGAGATCTCCACCACCGGGGTACCGCGCTCCGCGGCGATCAACGGCAGCGAGGCCGCCGGCTGCACCACCCCGGACGTGCCCACCACCAGCACCAGATCGGCCTCCGCCATCCGCTGCTCCGCCAGCTGCCACTCCCGCTGTGGCAGACCTTCGCCGAACCACACGACCCCCGGGCGCACCAGATTCCCGCACAACGGGCACTCCGGTGGATGCAACCGCGCCACCGGCTCCACGGGTAGTTCCACCGCACCGCGCCAGGGGCGGGAACAGATCGTGCACCGGTAATCGAAGAGCGAACCGTGCAGATGCACCACCTGCGCAGCGCCCCCGCGCTCATGCAGATCATCGATGTTCTGCGTGGTCACCCCCACGTGCTCCACACCCGGCAGACCCGCCCACTCACCGATCGCCCGGTGTCCCGCGTTCGGCTCCGCCTCCCGTGCCAACCGCGCCCGCCACAGGTACCACGCCCACATCGGATCCGGATCCCGCGCCCAGGAATCCACCGAGGCCAGCGCCACCGGATCCACCTTCGACCACAGGCCCGTGTCCTTGTCCCGGAACGTCACCAGGCCCGACTCCGCACTCATCCCCGCCCCCGTGAACACCTCCACCCGGCGCGCGCCCCGGGCCAGGCGCAGGGCGTCGGCAAAATTTCCGTCTGCTGCGTCCATGCCCCCACCCTAGACTCGCAGGCATGACCCAGGGATTCGACGACCTCACCTTCCGACCCATGACGCCCGCCGACCGCGAACTGCGCGCCGAGGCGATCCTGCGCAACCTCAACCGCACCGTCGAGCTGAAGGTCCGGGTCGATCTGGAGCACCCGCCCCTGTCGGAGTACCTGGGCTTCGAGCCGGAGCGCGGCGACGTCGGCTACGTCGTGCTGGCCGACGATCGGGTGATCGGCGTCGCCGCTGCCACCTTCGCCCACGGCCCCGGGCACCTCACCGAGGGGATCCCCGAGCTCTGGCTCCACGTCACCGACACCCACCGCAACCTGGGGCTGGGCGGCCGGTTGATCGACCTCATCCTCCAGGACGGGCGTGCCGCCGACTGGCCCGGTGTCTCCCTCACCGCCGAGCCCGACCACCCCGCCCGTCGCCTCTACCTGCGCAAGGGATTCATCGACCGGGGTGCCCCGGGGACCATGGTGCGCGAGCTGGGACCGGACCGCCCGGTGCGGACGGTGGCCGTGTACTGCGGATCCTCCCCCGGGGTGGACCCGGCCTACACGCTCGCCGCCCACCAACTGGGCCATGAATTGGCCCGGCGCGGCTACGGCCTGGTCTACGGCGGCGGCGCCGTGGGACTGATGGGCACGGTGGCGGACGCCGTGGTCGAGAAGCAGGGGCGGGTCACCGGCGTGATCCCCCGCCAGCTCCTCGACCGGGAGATGGCACACCCCGGCCTGGGCAGCCTGGAGATCGTGGAGACCATGGCCGAACGCAAGACCCGGATGGAGGACCTGGCGGACGCGTTCATCGTGCTGCCCGGGGGCGCCGGCACACTGGAGGAATTCTTCGAGGTGCTCACGATGCAACAGCTCGGACACCTCACCGGGCCCGTGGCGCTGTGCAACACCGCAGGCTACTGGGATCCGCTGATCACCATGCTGCAACGCGGCGTCGACCAGGGCTTTGTGCGGGAGAAATACCTCGACGCCCTCATCGTCGCCGACACCCCCGCCGCGGTACTGGACGAATTCCCCGGCTGGCGCGCGCCGGGGCGCAAGTGGGACTGAGGCAGGGGCCGGTCGCAGGTTCCTGGGCTCGGGGGTCTTCCCCACGTTGCCCGAAAGGGGCCGTCCTTTCGGGCGACTCCTTTCGGCCAACCGCAGAAACCGCAGAAACCG
>CAZTIZ010000035.1:0-1611 GCA_964613845.1 uncultured Corynebacterium sp. | reverse complement strand
GCCGGGCGCGGACCTGTGTCTTTGTGTCTGCGGCACAGATTCACGGGTGGTACACGGGACGGAATGGCAGCTACACTGACCAGTCATGAGTCACGAGATCACCGTTGACACCACGCAGCGCCCCCCGTCGCTCCTGGACGCCTCCTGCGAGGGTTTCGTCCACGACCTGGCCGCGTTGTCACCGACCGATGCCACCGCCTGGGGAATCCCCGGCTTCGAGGGGGAGCTGCAGGATTTCTCCCCCGAGTACTGGAATGCTGTTGCGGACCGCACCCGCGAGATGCTGGCCGACGTCGACGCCTTCGACGACGGTACCGATGACAGCGATGACGAGGACGATTTCGACGAGGTCGACCACCTCACCGCCGCGGTGCTGCGTGATCGCCTCTGCCTGGACCTGGACCTCCATCACCACGATGAGGACCTGCGTCTGCTCAACAACATCGCCTCCCCCGTCCAGACCATCCGCGACACCTTCACCCTCATGCCGAACGAGACGGGCGAGCAGATCGACGCGATCCGCTCCCGCCTGTCCAAGGTGGGTGTGGCACTGGCCGGCTACCGCGACTCCCTCACGGAGTCGGCCAGTCGCGGACACGTGGCCGCCCACCGTCAGATCGACGACCTGATCTCCCAGTGCGACGCGCTGGCCGATGACGGTTCCGTGCTGGAGAAGCTGGGCGTCGAGCCCGCCAACTCCGAGGTGGCGCACGCCAAGGCGGCGTTTGCGGAGTTCTCCGACTGGCTGTCCGATCACCTGATCAGCCAGGCCCCCTACACCGACGCCGTCGGCCGGGACCGCTACGAGCTGTTCTCCCACCTGTTCGTCGGCGACGTCGTCGACCTCGATGAGGCCTACGAGTGGGGCCTGGATCAGCTCGCCCGGATCACCGCTGAGCAGGAGAAGATCGTCGCCGGGCTCTACGGTCGCGGCACCACCGTCCGTGAGGCCTACCGCAAACTCAACGCCGAGCCCCGCTACACCCTCCACGGCACCGACGCGCTGCTGGAGTGGATGCAGGACACCGCCGACCGCGCTGTCCGCGACCTGCACGGCACCGCCTTCCACATCCCCGAGCCGGTGCGCACCATCGAGTGTCGCATCGATCCGGCCGGTACCGGCGGCATCTTCTACACCCCGCCCAGCGACGACTTCTCCCGCCCGGGCCGCATGTGGTGGTCCGTCCCCGCGGGTCAGGAGACCTTCCACACCTGGCAGGAACTGACCACCGTCTTCCACGAGGGGGTACCCGGCCACCACCTGCAGATCGGTCAGACCCTGACCGAGCAGGACACCCTCAACCTCTGGCGGCGGGTGGCCTGCTGGAACTCCGGTCACGGCGAGGGTTGGGCCCTCTACTCCGAGCAGCTCATGGCCGAGCTCGGCTATCACGAGGACCCCGGCACCCGCATGGGGCTTCTCGACGCCCAGCGGCTCCGCGCCGCCCGCGTCGCCCTCGACATCGGCGTCCACCTGGGTAAGCGCACCCCCGAGGGCACCGGCGTGTGGGACAGCTCCTACGCCCGGGCCTTCCTGCGGGAGAACACCGCCATGGACGAGGCGAACCTCAACTTCGAGATCACCCGCTACCTCGGCTGGCCCGGCCAGGC